>JANXQX010000238.1 GCA_025353305.1 Holophagaceae bacterium | reverse complement strand
TTCGCAGCGGAATTGGCTTCCACGGATCAGCTCTGGATGCTGGAGGCTTTCTACGCCGGCGGTACCACTACGAGGGACGTCTCCAGTGCGGATCTGGTGGCGGATCTACGGACATTGGGATGTGCCGCGACCTTCGCGCCCAGTCGGGAGGCTTTGGTGGAGGACTTGGTGCGAAAAGCCTGCCCGGGTGACCTGGTCCTGATCATGGGCGCCCGGGATCCCAGCCTCACGGAGCTGGCAAAAGAGATTCTCGCAAAGCTCGGGAGTTAAGGACCCACTAAGATATGGGATCTTTGCCATGGTCCCCGGGTTCATCGGCGTGATACTCGAGATACAGCTCCCGGCTGCACTCCGGGCATATCCCATGACCGAAGGTGGCCTCGGATTTGGCTGAGATGTAGCCTTCCAGGGGCTGCCAGCTGCCCTGACCATCGCGGATTTTTTTACAGTTGGCACAAATGGGCAAAAGGCTTGAAGCACCTCCACTCAATACCCAGTCAGGCTGCCCCTTTCGTCGGAATATTCGTAAGGAGGTGCCTGGGTCCGTGAGCCCACTACGATCCTGGAGCCCGGCGCTGACCACAGGGCCTGGGCCAGGCAACATCCAAGGAGCAGGAGAAACCTCCCAAGGTGGCGGGGGGCCAAGGTCGATGCAAATTCAATTCTCATCAGGTTCTACAAAGAGGTGCTGGATTTGAGGGAACTGGCCTTTCAGGCGGACTTCCAGCGCGTTGATCGCTTCGACCAGGGCGTGGCCGCTGGGCTGATCCTTGAATCGGATTTTCAGGGCGACCATGAGCCGCCCGCTGCCGATGACCACGGCGATGAGGTTCAGCGTGGCTTCGACTTCAGGATCCTCGTCCACCGCAGCACGAATGGCGCCGCGAAGGCCCAAGGGCGGAGCTTCATTCATAAGCAGGCTGGTCACCTCGCTGCCGACAAAAATCGCCACTGCCACGAGAAGCAGGCCGATGAGCAGGCTGCCGGCGCCATCCCACACCGGGTTTCCGGTAATCAAGGTCAGCAGGACGGAGCCGAGTGCCAGACCCAGGCCCGCGAGCGCCGCGGCATCTTCGGCGAGCACCACGATCAGTTCAGTGGCGCTGCTTTCCCGCATGTAGCGCCAAAGCGACTTTCGGCCACGGTCGACCTTGGCTGCTCGAAGCGCCCCCCGCATGGAGATGCTCTCGAGAAGAAGCGCGAAGAGCAGTAATCCAATGGCCCAGCCCAGATGCTGAGGCGCTTCGGGGTGGCGGATTTTATGGATGCCTTCTGCCACCGAATAGATGCCGCCAACCGAGAAGAGCAGCAGCGCCACCAGGAAACTCGCCACGAAGGCTGCCTGCCCTTTGCCTAATGGATGCTTCGCCGTTGCGGGTTTCTGGCCCATATGCATGCCGACGAAAAGCAGAAACTGGTTGCCGCAATCGGCCACGCTGTGAATGGCCTCGGTCAGCATGGCGCTGGAATGGGTCAGTCCGAAAACCACGAATTTCGAAATGGCGATGCCGATGTTCGCGGCCAGGGACAGCGTCAGAGCCTTGGACGAATTGGTGCTCATGCTTTCGGATAGATGCGCAATGCGCCAAGGAGACCCCCAAGCAGATAGAGGGATCCCGTCACAAGCCGCGTTCCTTCGGCCTTTTCTTTCAGACGGCCAGCAAGCTGCTGGATGTCCAGGACGGCAAGCTCATCCCCGAACACCGAGCGAAGCTGTTCCGCATTGGCCCAGCGTTCCCCCTGGCCTACGATGCCGGTCATGGAGCGGGGGGCCATCCGCATAAGTTGCGATTTCATCGCCATCAGATCCTTATCTTTCATGGCGCCGAAAAAGAGCGCCGGATGCACGCCGCAGGCAACGGCGTGGTCGGCCAGAACCCTTGCGCCATCCGGGTTGTGGGCGCCATCCATCCAGACATCATCAAGGCCCGGCACCTTCCAAAGACGGCCTGGCCATTGGGTCCCCTCAATGCCTTTCCACAGGGCGGAATCGGGAATGGGGAAGCCAAGGCAACGGAGGTGGCGCATCACTTCGAGGGCCGTCGCCAGGTTTTTCACCTGGTGGGCCCCGGCGAGATTCAAGCGATGGCCATTCACCATCGAATGATCCCAGGCGATATGCGAAGGCGATAAAGCCGGCGCCGGGAAGATGGCGGGACGGCATTCCATCAGTGGCCAAAGCCAATCGGGTTTCAGGTCCTGGCCCACGACCAAAGTGTGGCCATCCCGTGCGATGCAGAGCTTTTCCCTGGCGATGGCCTCCAGGGTGTTGCCCAGGTATTGCTGATGTTCGAGACCCACATTGGTAAGCACCGACACCATGGGTTCGCAGGCGTTGGTGGCATCCCAACGACCGCCCAACCCGACTTCCACGATGGCCAGCTCCACCCCGGTCATGCGAAAAGCGGAGAAAGCCGCCACGGTCATCATCTCAAAATAGGTGGCCTCAAGACCTTCGTCGCGCTCGGCCTCAAAGGCTTCGTTCAACAGCAGATCCAAGGCTCCTGGGCCGATGTGCTGGCCATCGGTCCAGATGCGTTCCATGGGCGCCACCAGGTGTGGTGATGTATACCAACCCACCACGTTGCCTGCGGATTTCATGGCATTGGCCAGAAGCGCGCCGACGCTGCCTTTGCCGTTGGTGCCGGCGATCAGGACGATGGGGTAGCTGCGGTCGGGACGACCCAGGGCTTCCAGCAAGGTGGTCGTGTTCCCCAGGCCTTTCTTGATGCCCCAGTGGCTGCGCTTGTTCAGCTTTTCGAGATGGGGCCAGTCCGCGGCCCGCCGCCAATGAGCATCATCAGGACCCGGGCGCTCCGGTTCCAGACCTTCCGGTTCCGCGCGTTCTGAGTCCAGGCTGGGATCGGCGATCAGGCGCCGGTCGGGAGCATCCATGCGAGACATGAGGCCACAAACTCCTTGAGTTGATCCCGGGAAACGACCTTATCAACCATGCCATGGGCCAGCAGGAACTCGGAACGCTGGAAACCCTCAGGCAAGCTTTGCTTGATGGTCTGCTCGATGACCCGAGGACCTGCAAATCCAATGAGCGCCTTGGGTTCCGCAATGTTGAGATCGCCGAGCATGGCATAGCTCGCAGACACGCCGCCGGTGGTGGGGTCCGTGAGAATGGAGAAATAGGGCAGACCCGCTTTGTCCAGCTTGGCGAGGGCCGCGCTGACCTTCGCCATCTGCATCAGCGATAGCGTTCCCTCCTGCATGCGAGCACCGCCTGAGCAGCTGACGATGATGTAGGCGCATTTCTTGGCAAGGGCCCGCTCGGCCCCAAGCTTCAGCTTTTCGCCCACAACACTACCCATGGAGGCCGCCAGGAAATCGAAATTCATGACGCCCATCACCACGGGGTGGCCCGAAATGGCGCCTTCCACGATCACGACGGCATCCTCTGTTTGGCCGGCGTCTTCGAGCTTCTTGAGCTGATCGATGTAAGCCTTGGAAGCCACAAAATTCAGAGGGTCGGCGGAACGCAGCTCCGAGAAGAGCCTGGTCCAGCCATCGTCCATGAGGTTCGCCAAGCGTTCTTCCACGCCGATACGAAAGTGGTACCCGCATTTGGGGCAGACATTGTTGGTGTTCACCAGTTCTGCGCGGTAGATGAGCTCCCGGCAGTTGTCGCACTTGATCCAAAGGCCTTCTGGCACGCGGACGGTCTTGGCCTCGACAGCGGTCTTTTGTTGGCGTTTCTTGATGAACCAGGACATGGCCGAACCTCGCCTTCCGCTTCTGAGACTACCTTTATTGCTTCTTCCGGGGCCCTTGTTTCATGGCTTCAAACAGCCTGTCCAACTCGCCTTCGCTGCCGTAATGGAGCATGACGACGCCACCCTTGCCCTTCGCCTTGATTTCCACTTTGGTTGACCAGGCCAAGGTCAATTCCTCGGCGGCGGCCTTGATGAAGACGGCGTGGGGGTGCTTTTTCCTGCCTTTGTTCCTGCCTTCCTTGCTGAAGTGCTGGAGCTTGGATTCCAGAGCCCTGACACTGAGTTGTTCCTGGATGACGAGTTCAGCCATCTGCTCCATGAACAGAGGATCCGGCAAACCCATGAGCACTTTTGCATGGCCCGTGGTGATCTTGCCTATGGCCACATACTCCTGGATGGCCAAAGGAAGGCGAAGCAGCCGAAGCGTATTGGCGACCTGCGAACGGCTCTTGGCGACGCGGTCCGCCACCTGCTCCTGGGTCAGCCTCAAGTGCTCGCCCAGCTGCCAGAACGCCTTGGCTTCCTCGATGGGATCGAGTTCCTCGCGGTGGATGTTTTCAACCAGGGCGTATTCCAGCAGCCGGTCGTCCGGGACTTCCTTGAGCACCACTGGCACCATGGGGATGCCGGCCTTCCGGGCCGCCCTCCACCTTCGTTCGCCTGCAATGATCTCGAACTTTTCACCGACTTTGCGCGCGATGATGGGCTGCACCATGCCGTGCATCTTGAGACTGGCGGCCAGTTCATCCAGGGCCGCTTCATCAAAGTGGGTGCGTGGTTGCTGGCGATTGGGGAACAGCGAACCCACCGGCACTTCCCGCTGGGGCGCGTCATCGGCCGCGTGCTGGCTCATCAGCGACGTGAGCCCCCGCCCCAGAGCTTGGCGCTTGAGGTTCATTCCGCCTCCCTATTCAAGGCTGGGCTCGGGGTTGCCAGCTCAAGGCCCAGCCACTCCCGGGCGAGGTTCAGGTAGGCCTGGGCCCCTTTGGATTTGATGTCATAGAAGGCCACGGGCTTGCCATGGCTGGGGGCTTCCGCCAGGCGGATGTTGCGCGGAATGGTGGTGCCAAAGACCTTGCCGGGAAAGGCCTGGCGCACTTCATTGGCCACGGCAGAGCCCAGATTGGTGCGTTCTTCAGCCATGGTCAGCAGGATGCCGCCGAGTTCCAATCTGGGATTCGGCCCCGCCTGGATCCGGCGGATGGTCTCCATCAATTCGGCGAGTCCATCCATCGCCAGGAATTCGCAGGGCATTGGAATGATGACTTCATCGGCGGCGGTGAGGGCGTTGAGCGTGATCATCCCGAGCGCGGGCGGGGAATCCACCAGGATGAAATCGAAGTTCTCAATCACAGGCTCCAGCGCCTTGCGGAGTTCCTGCAATTGAGGGAGCTCGAACAGCTCGAATTCCAGCTGGGCGAGGTCCTTTCCCGCGGGAATCACCTGGAGCATGGGAACTTCGGTGTGGAGGGTCAATCCCTTGGCGGGCGCGCCTTTCATGAGCGCATAGGACCCGGCGCGATGATCGGGTTTGGGAAACCCGAGACCCGTGGTGCTGTGGCCTTGGGGATCGTAGTCCACCAGCAACACGAGCTTTTCCATCATCGCCAGGGAAGCCGCGAGATTGATGGCAGTCGTGGTCTTGCCGACCCCGCCTTTCTGATTCGCCAGTACAACGATGCGTGCGGTCATCCCAGGGCTCCGCTCCGGGGGCCCAGAGGGGCAGCAGAGCGCTGGATGACTTCTCGGATCAAGGGACAGCCTCGGGTGTGGAACACGCCAGGATAGCACGTTCCACACCTACGCCAGGCGAGCTTCAAGCAAGGCCGCTAGAGCAAAATATCTTCGCCATTGCGATGGTTGTCCGGCATGACGGGCCCTAAAAAAATATCCAGAAAAGCCTTGGTTATTTCGTAGCGGCTTCTAGGCCTAGCGAGGCATCAGGCACGAAGGTACCGAGAATGCGGACTCGCCCGGAGAGCCAAAGCTCCCGCCAGGACCCATCCTCTTCAATCTCCACGGACACATCCACCGGATCAGCACCCATGGGTTGCAATCGCCACGAAGAAAGGCCCGTGCGTTTAGCCATCCAGGCCGCCGCCACGGCGCACCCGGTGCCGCAGCAAAGCGTCTCGCCTTCGACTCCTCGTTCCCAGGACCTGATGCGTGCCAGGCCCCTGCCCATGGGCTGAAGAATGTTCACGTTGGTACCCTCCCTGAACGCCGGGTGATGACGCAGGGGCGGTGCATATGCAGGCAGATCCACAGAATCCACATCCGCTACCTCTATGACCAGCTGGGGATTCCCCACAAACCCGAAGGCAGCCGGTTCCATCAACTGGGTTGGCACCGTCGTCAGGCAGAACCCTGGGCCTTCCGGCATTCGGATACCTATTTGAAGGTCGGGGCTGGCGGTGAATCGGCGCAATCGGATGGTCTCCCCGCTGGAGAGGGCATCCACGAATTCCGGCCCCGGCGCTCCTTGAAGCGCAAGGGCCGCACGGCTGCCATTGGAGCAAAAGGAGAATGCGCCATCCGCATCCCAGTGATCCATCACCCATGGCCTGTCCGGAGCTGGCGCTTGAAGGCAAAAGATCCCATCCAGCCCAAGTCCGGAGCCTTTGGCACAGAGAATCCTCGCCCACCTGGGCCCATCGAAGGAATCGGGCAAATCGCCAGCCCACGCGAAGGCGAAGATATTGCCAGATGCCGACGCGATGCTGAACAATGCGCTGCTCCTAACGCTTCTCGCCATGATCCCGGAAGGTGTAGACCGTCTCCCCGGGCCTGGCATACCCACGCTGCCGCGCCAGGGACTCCATCAACTCCGGGTCCTTCTCAAGGAGCCGCCTGACTTCCATCGCCAGTTCCCGATTTTTCCGGTTCAGATCAATGAGCATCTGTTGCTGCTTCAGAAACTCTTGTTCGCGCTTATGGAGCGCCGGCAGGCCGTAAGGCGACCAGAGAATCGCCACCGAAAGGAATCCCGAGATGCCGAGAACGGCCATGATGATCCGGGATTCCAGCAGCGAGTTGGTGTTCATTTCAGCTTTGGTCCGAAGGCCTCCTTGCCTGCATAGCGAGCCGCCGCACCTAGTTCCCATTCGATCTGGAGCAGGCGATTGTACTTGGCCACTCGATCGGTTCGGGTTGGGGCGCCGGTCTTGATCTGGCCGGAACCGGTGGCGACGGCGAGGTCAGCGATGAACGTGTCTTCGGTCTCTCCACTGCGGTGGCTGATAATCGCCCGGTAGCCTGCCTTGTGGGCCATGTCCACAGCCCTCAGGGTTTCCGTGACCGTGCCGATCTGGTTCAGTTTGATGAGGATCGCGTTGGCGATGCCTTGCTTGATGCCATCGGCGAAGATCGCAGGATTGGTGACAAAAATATCGTCCCCCACGAGTTGGGTGGCCACGCCCAGTTTGTCCGTGAGGAGCTTCCAGCCTTTCCAGTCGTCCTCAGCCATACCGTCTTCGATGGTGAGAATCGGATGGCGATTCACGAGACCCGCATAATAGTCCGTCAACTGGGCAGAAGACTTCTTTGCGCCTTCGAGGCGATAACCGTCCTTTTGATGGAACTCCGAGGCCGCCGCGTCCAAACCCAGGTAAATATCCTTGCCAGGCTTGAATCCGGCCTTTTTAATCGCTTCCTCTATCAGATCAAGGGCTTCTTCGTGGCTTCCCAGGTTCGGGGCGAACCCTCCTTCGTCGCCGACTCCGGTGGACAACTTGCGAGCCTTCAAGACGGCTTTAAGGGCATGGTAGACCTCCGCGCCCCAACGCAGCGCCTCTGCAAAGGTAGTGGCGCCCACGGGAAGTACCATGAACTCCTGGATGTCCATGTTGTTATCGGCGTGGGCCCCGCCGTTCAGGATGTTCATCTGGGGTACCGGCAGCAGCCGGGCCGAGGTTCCACCCAGGTATCGGTAAAGGGGTTGGCCGGTGGCTTTTGCCGCGGCGTCGGCCAGGGCCATGGATACGGCAAGAATGGCGTTGGCGCCCAGTTCTGCCTTGTTTTCGGTGCCGTCAAGGTCGCACAGAAGGTCATCCAGTTCCGCCTGCTGGAGTCCGTCCAGGCCCTCCAACGCCTCGTTGATTTCAGTGTTGATCGACTGAACAGCCCCCAGAACACCCTTGCCCAGGTAGCGCTTTTTATCCCCATCCCGCTTTTCCAAAGCCTCGCGTGTGCCAGTGGAAGCACCCGAAGGAACCAAGGCCTGGCCAAGAAAAGATAGCCCTGTGCTGCTTTTCAGTTCCACTCGTGCAAGGACCGTAGGGTTCCCCCTGCTGTCCAGGACTTCCAGGGCCGAGACTCGATCGATGAGATTCATACCCACCACCCAATTCAAGAGACCGAGCGTGAGGCCAACCAGGAGGTAGGCCATCACGCTCGGTCGGTTAGGGTCTAAAAAAGGCCCGTTACTGTATTACTTCTTCTTGGCGGCGGCCTTTTTGGGCGCGGCTTTCTTGGCGGCCGGTTTCTTGGCAGCGGCTTTCTTCGGGGCTGCCTTCTTGGCTACAGCTTTCTTCGCGGCCGGTTTCTTGGCGGCGGCTTTCTTCGGGGCTGCCTTCTTGGCGGCGGCTTTCTTCGGGGCTGGCTTCTTGGCGGCGGCTTTCTTCGGCGCTGCCTTCTTGGCGGCGGCTTTCTTCGGCGCTGCCTTCTTGGCTGCGGCTTTCTTCGGTGCTGCCTTCTTTGCTGCGGCTTTCTTCGGCGCTGCCTTCTTGGGGGCTGCCTTCTTGGCGGCGGCTTTCTTCGGCGCGGCCTTCTTGGCGGCTGGCTTCTTCGGGGCTGCCTTCTTGGCGGCGGCCTTCTTCGGCGCGGCCTTCTTGGCGGCTGGTTTCTTCGCTGCAGCAGCGAGCGCAGCTGGCATGCCAGCGTTCATGGGTTCGGTTTGTGCCATTTTTGGCTCCTTAGGGCCCTTGCGGGCAGGGTTAGAGGTGGAGCTTGGTGATGTTGCTTTGAGTGTAGGCAATTTTGTGGATTGCGCACCCTTCTCTTTGATTTTTATTTCAGATTCTTTTTTAGCGATAGGCGCGGGCACTTCGATCGCCTTCGCTTTTGCCTTGGCTGGTTTCTTCGTAGGTTCAATGCCAGCGAGGATCTGCGCTAGCCGCTTGCCCGGATAGAACTCATCGAGAAGCGCATCGCCGATGATCACGCCATGGACTCCCATGGACTCGAGTTGTTTGATCTGGGCAAGCGTGCTGACCCCGCACTCGATCATGCGCAGGCATTTTTTTGCTGGCACTTTCTTGATCAAGGCGATGGCCGCGTCCCACGACGGTTCCCAGGTATCGAGATTCCGGCCAACGACGCAGATGAGATCCGCGCCTGCTTCAATGGCCTTTTGCAGTTCCTTTTCACTGCTGACTTCCACCACCACATCGAGCGACTTCATCGCGGCCAGCTTCAGGAGAGCTTGCATCCGCTCGACACTGAGCAGGGCAGCCACAAGGCTGATGGCGTCGGCGCCGAGGATCTTGCTCTCTTCCACCTGGTATTCCTCCAGGATGAAGTCACGGCGGAGCAGCGGGTTCTTCACCTGGCCACGAACTTCTGAAAGATGTTTGTCCTCGCCAAAATAGAGAAACCTATCTGTGGCGACGGAAATTGCACGCGCACCGTTGTCCACCAGACTCTTGGCGTGGGTGGCGGCCCGATAGGATTCACGGACCTGCCCGCGCAGCGGATTGCCACCTGCGACTTCAGCGATCACCGTGATTCCGGTCTGGCTCAATTCTTCTTTCAGGGAGTGATGGCCCCGGTATGCTTCCTTCACCGCCGCAGGTCCCCGTTGCTTCTTGATCTCGACATCGAGGGCCTTGAAGATGGCGATTTTCCTTAGCATTCTCCTGCCCCCTCGATCGCTGATCCTTTTGCATCTGGCATCCATACTCCGGACAAATAAACGGCTGAATCGAAGACGTATGAACTGTCCTGCTGAAATTCAATCAAAGCAGCGATTCCTTTTTTCGGTCAACAAAAATATCAATCACTTCAAACTAATCTTGAGTCCGTAATGACATCCGCGCAACCCTTCAATGTGATTTTTGTCTTTCGAAAACCCGCTGCTGGAGCCGAAATGCACATCGTAGTCCTGGACCATCCGCTTGCTCATCACAAGCTCTCGCTCTTGCGGGACCGCCGTACGCCTATGTTTTTGTTCCGCTCCCTCACTGCAGAGCTGGGGCTCATGTTGGCTGTAGAGGCTACCCGGAACCTGTCCACCGAAATTGCCGAAATCGAAACACCGCTGGAAAAGATGAGCGGCCGGCTGCTTACCAAACTGGACCCGGCCTTGGTACCCGTGCTCCGCGCGGGGCTTGGACTCGTTCCATCCTTTTTAAAACTGCTGCCCACCGCCAAAGTGGGACATATCGGCATGTACCGCGACCACGCAACGCTCAAGCCTGTGCCCTACTACCGGAACTTTCCGCCCATGCTCGAGGCCCGCGCGGTCTACGTCCTGGACCCCATGCTCGCCACCGGCGGGAGCGCCTCCGAGGCGGTTCAAGAAGTGAAAGATGCCGGGGCTAAAAACATCACCCTTGTTTCCATCATCGCGGCTCCCGAGGGTCTCGCCCGGATGGAAAAGGACCACCCGGATGTCCGCCTCGTCCTCGGGGCCGTGGACCGCGAGCTCAACGAGAAGGGGTACATCCTTCCGGGCCTTGGTGATGCCGGTGACCGCACCTATGGAACCATCTAGGCTTTCCTGGTCGGATCCCACCAGGACAAAAGGCGCTGCCGGAATGTCGGTTTGGCCTTCGGTGCCTCAAGTTCTTCATCTGCGGTGGTCAAGTCCACTTCGTGTGGAACCGAGAGCTGTGGATTCAACTCGATGGCCTTCCGATAATTCTGGGCCGCTTCCCGTTTGAACCCTTTGCGGTGGTAGACCTCGCCCATGAGTGCGAAGGGTTCGCCAGCCTTGGGCTTCAGTCTGTTGGCGGCCTGCAGGGCATCCATGGCCCGCACGATCCAGGCTGGATTGGCCATGCGGAGCCTGCCCAGCAACAGCCAGGAATCGTAGGCGACTGATCCCTCTGGATCAATCCGCACCGACTCCTCCAGGAGTCGCACCGTCTCACTCGTTCGGTCCTGGATCAACAGGTACTTCGCGCGCTTGTAGAGTTTCAGCGCGGCCTGCTCAGGGCTGGTGGCCTCATCCGTATAGTCAGAAGCGTCGCTATCCTGTTCATTCGGCTCGATTCCCGACGACACGTTCTGACTTTGAACCTCGGGCGGCAACTCAAATTCGATGCGGAACGGTTTCTCGGCAGGGGGTGTCGTGCTCTTCGGGACCGGTTCAGGGGGGTGGACAGGGGCTTCCGCGACCCAAGCGGTTTTTTCAGGGGCCGGTGCAGAGAATGGTTTGGGCGGCTTAGGGGTGTGGACGGGAGGTCCAGCGACCCAGGCGGTTTTCCTGGGGGCTGGTTCAGGGAGCGTCTTGGGAAGGATGGGTACCATCGGTGGTGTGATGGGCTGGTTGGGCTTCGGATGTTTTGCAGGAGAGGGCATTTCCCCCTTGGAAAGGTTCAGTCCGGAAAGCGCCCAAAGCGTGACGATGAGCCGCGCGGTCTCTTCCTCACCCATGCCCGTAAGTGAGTTCAAGGTCTCGAAACCCAATGGGTCCTTGCCAAGAAAAGTCAGGACATAGGCCATCTGGGGAGTGAGTGGCAGGTCTTTGAGCGAATCCAGCAATTCTGGTGGAGCTTCCCACCGCCAATCGGGGGACGACCTGAAGAGATCACAGACGTCGGAGAGCGTGGCCAGATCCTGAAAGGTCTCCCAGACCATGCGCCTGTAGTCGATGGGGAAGTAGAGATCGAGATCGAGAAGGCCGCCCAAAGGCGCGTCATTCCACTTCATTTCCAGAATGGGATGCTCCAGGGCATTCAGCAGGATCTGACGCATCAAGGTGAAGAGATGGTCATCTCGCTCTTTCTCGCTCAGTAGTCCCCACTTCACCAACCGGTCCCCAAACCGGGTCCCCGATTTGTCCCCCAGCAATTCCTGAAGCGCGTCCCAATCCAGCACACCCTGCCGGATGAGATAGTTGCCGAACTGTTCTCCTGCGACCTCGCTCTTCAGGTAAACGAGATTGCCGCTCACCCAATATAAATAACGGATGCCGTCGCTCTGCTCCAAGACCAGCACGCCATCCTGAGCTTCCTGACGGAGGCTTCCCATCAGCGCCGGCAGGAATTGGCGGTTGCGGGCTTCAGTCATCAATGCTCCGGGTTAGTGGAAAAAACCTTTGCATACCCTGGGCTGAATTTGCCCAAAAAGAAAGGGGCTTTGACTGGGTCTTCATTTAGGAACGTCTTATGCTTGATCAGCATCACGGCAATGAGCCTTAAGGGGGAAGAGACCATGTTTGAAAAACTTGGCAAGTTTCACATTAAAAAGGTATTGGGCCAAGGGGCCATGGGGGAAGTTTATCTTGGCGAGGATCCGTCCATCGGCCGCGAGGTGGCCATCAAGACCATCCTTCCCACAGCCGCGCAGGGCGATGAAGCAAAGGAGCGCTTCGAGCGCGAGGCCAAGGCCGCCGGTGCGCTCAACCACCCCAACCTGGTGACCATCTACGAATTCGGCGAGGACCAGGGTGTGATGTACATCGCCATGGAACTGGTGCCGGGCCATGATCTGCAGGAATTATTGCTGGAGCAATCCCTGACCCGCACAGAAGCGCTGGAAGTCCTTGGCCAGGTCTGCGATGGGCTGGACTTCGCCCATCGCCAGGGCATCGTGCACCGGGATATCAAGCCCTCGAACATCCGTGTCCAGCGCGATGGCAAGAAATTGCGGGCAAAAGTGATGGATTTCGGTGTGGCGCGTGTTGCGAATTCCGACATGACCGCCACCGGAATGGTGATGGGCACCGTGAGCTACATGGCCCCGGAATACATCCGTTCCGGCAAGCCAGATCCCCGCAGCGATCTCTTTGCGGTCGGCGTGATGCTCTACGAGGCCTTGAGCGGCCGTAAGCCCTTCAGTGGCGACACCACCCCCACCATCCTCTACAAAATCGTCAATGAGCCGCCGGAACCCATTGATTTGAGCATGCTGCAAGGCATCAGCCCCCTTATTCGAAGCGTCCTCGACAAGGGCCTCTCCAAGGATCCAGAAACCCGGTATCAGACGGGTGAAGCTTTTGCGAAGGCCCTGCGTGCCGCAAAAGACCCAACGTGGCAGGGAATGGTCCCCGAGGCCACCGTGGTGTTGCAAGGCGGCGCCACCGCTGCGCCCACCCCGACCTCCGCGGCTCCCACGGCCATGCTCCCCGCAGGAACAGCCCAAACTGCTCCGGGTTCCGGTGTGCCACCCACCGAACTCATGGCCGCCGGGCCCGTCACACCCCCAGCCCTGCCACCGCGCCATGTTCCACCCCCCCCATCCAAATCAGGCTCCGGCGCTTTGGTAACCCTGCTGGTCGCGGGCGCCGTGGTTTTGGCTCTCCTGGCCGGTGGCGGGTTCCTGGGATGGCGCTGGTGGCAGGCAAAACAAGGCCAACCCACCGTTGCCCAGGGCACAGCTTCTCAAGACCTCCACACCACCGCTGGTTCAGCGATGACATCCACCCCCGTTGGAAGCCCGGCTACCCCAATTTCTCCAATGGCGCCACCCTCCCCCGTGCCAACTGAACGCATTGCCGGGGGCGTCAAGACTCCCCAAAAATCCCAATCCGTGCAGAGGCCGGGAGAGCCATTCCAGCCATCAATTATTTTGGAATCCTCGCCGCAGCCTCCCCATGAAAGCCCGCGCGAGATCCCTCCCAGCGGGCCCTTTTCACCCGAACGCCTGAGCACTCTGAGTGCCGCGGAGCATCTGAGCCTGAGCAATTCCACCATGAGTGAAGCCACCGCTCTTGCGAGCAGCAATCCCGCGAAAGCCCTGGAGGGCTTGCGTAACGCGCTTGCGGCGAACCCCTATAACTCGCGGGCCTACGCCTGGGCTCTCGTAATCTCCTACAATAGCGGACGCTACGGCGAGATGAAGACCTTCTATCGTGACGCCAGGAAAAAAGGCCTTTCAATCTCCCAACTCGAGGCTGGCAACGCCCAGTTGAAGACCATCCTCGACAACGAAGCCTTCAATCACCGCATCCCTGGGGGACTTGAGGGCCACGAATGAAGGGCCAGGAGGTCACCTTCGGGAAGGGTGCCAAGTCCGCAGTCCAATATAAGTTTCGTGACAACGGCCTGCTGGACCTGGCTCTGACCCACGGGTCCGCAGGGAGGGGGCAGGACAACCAGCGATTGGAATACCTGGGTGACGCGCTGCTGAATTTTTGCGTGGCACGTCTCATTTATCACGAGCAGCCCGACTGGCCCGAGGGGGCAATGTCAAAACTCCGGGGCATGCTGGTTTGCACTGATGCCTTGCATGATTGGGCGCAGGAATTGGGCCTGACCCTCACCACAGGTGCCCGGGCTCCCAAGCAGCCGGGCGCCCTCAGAAAACCTCTGGCTGATGCCGTTGAAGCGTTGCTTGCCGCCATATACCTTGATGCTGAAGATTTAAGAAATGGTGGGATCAAGGCCGTGATGGACATGGTGGCTCACCGGCATCTGGACGCCATCCGCTCGGCGCACCTTGGTATGTGGGAGCATCGCGACAGCAAGACCACTTTGCAGGAAAAGGCAGTGGCCCTGGGTTTTCCAGCACCATGCTATGAACAAATTTCACGGTCCGGCCCCGACCATGAACCCACCTTCAAAGTGCGGGTGTCAGTCGGTGAACTCCAAGCGGAAGCCAATGCGGGCAACCTTAAACAGGCTGAGATACTCGCGGCAAGAGACCTCGTCAAGCAACTGGACAGGCTCACATCCCGGTAAGCACCCTGAAAGGTTTTATCCAACCTTGCTTGCCAAGCGCGAGGATTGTTGGGTAAATGGCCAAGGCTCCGGGGTAAACTCCAAGCGGGCCTAGACGCTACGAGGAATGACTCCGTGAAGGTTTTCCCAACTCTCAACCTCCAACAGGGTCGCGTGGTACCCACATTGGGTGCTCATCCGCACGACATAGCGCCGATGGAACTCGTAGCCAGATTGCTGGGCCATGGCATTTCGCGGCTTGCGCTTGTGGATGTGGATGCCGCCCACAACACGGGTAACAACCGTGAACTCATCGGGCGCATCCTGCAGGCCTGCTCAACTTCGACATCGCCCGTCTGCGTGCAGGTGGCCGGCGGGATCCGAAGCTCTGACCAGGCCCAGTTTTTTGTGGACCATGGCGCTTCCTGGTTGGTAGTGGGCACGATCCTGCACAAGAGTCCGATGATGGTCGAGAGCCTGGTGGCCCGCTTTCAGCGCCACCTCACTGCCGCCATAGATGCCCGGGGTGGCGAAGTGCATTGTTCCGGCTGGGTGGACCAGGCAGGCCTACATGCCCAGAGTCTCGCCGCGAAGATTCGCGAATATGGGTTCAAACGGCTCCTGTTCGTGGATATCCCTTCGGATGCCACTGCCAGCCCGGATTTCGACACCGCCAGGCAGATCGGAGAATCCACCAAGCTGCCGGTACTGATGGGCGGCAGCATTCTCACCCAGGAGCATCTCCGGCAAGCGGCCGTGCTGGGCGGGCTGCATGGTGTGCTCGTGGACGCATTGCTGTTTCTCGAGGATGTTCGGCTGTTCAACCATCTCCCATCAGGCATGTGCTTAGATGAGCATTGAGCCCTCTGATGAGCTGTCTTTCCTGAACCTGCTTTCTCGGCAGGAGCAGCTGCATTTCCGAAATCTCACACTGATCCGTCCTCAACTGCCCACCGATAAACAGCTGCAGTTGATCGAGGGCCTTGCACGAAATCTTTCGACACCGCGGCTTTTGACCCTGATTGCTCGCACTCCCCACTGGCTCATCCACGGGCCCATTCTCCAGGCTCTTGCCGAGAACGAACACACACCTGAAGTCCTCCGCCGAGACCTTGAAATGGCCGTCTCGCTCTTCGATATGATGCGGGAGTTGGACCAGGCACCGGCGTCTGAAAAGGATGAGCGTTCCGAGACCGTCAAGGCCATCTACCAACAGCTCCGGCCGGATCTGAAACCCATCGTGAAGGCCCAGGCCAAGCAAATGGCCAGGCAGGTCCATTCAACGGGGACCACTGCGGAGCTGCCGCCCTTGCCAACTGTGGATCAGGATTGGGAAACCCTTACGGCTCCCCCGCAAGAACCCGTTCAGACCGAGATATCCCGTCCGCCCGCACTGCCAAAATCCGAAATGCTGTTGCGCGCCGCCAGCACTCATCAAGTTGAGGAACTCTCTACACTCCTGATGGATCCGGATGCCGAGATCCGGTCTTCAGCGCTTCATAACCCCATCGTCACCGAGGAAATCCTTGCCTCCTCGTTGCAGCAATGCCAGGTCCCGGAATTCTTCGATGAAGTCTATGGCGAGGCCCGGTGGTATTTCCGGGATATGGTCCGCAGTGCCATCCGCCACGCGCCCGCGAGCCCTGGCGATCTCTGCCGTAAGCTCGGGATTTCCGAGCACCTGCTCTACCGGTTGGATCAAGGTTCAAACGTTCGTGCCGATATCCACCGCATCGTAAGCCTGTTCACGCAGTTGGATGAATCCGAGTACCAGTACGTCACCCTCTGGGCCAAACGCTCTGCCCCCAACATGCTCAGGGTCGTGAAGTATTTCTATGACCGGCTGCAACGCCGCCGTTCCAGCCAAGCCAGTGGCTTCACCGCCCCCCTTGCCGAGGGTCGTTGGGCCTCGCTGGAGGACAGGGTCTTCTCGGCAAACCAAGCCACAGCTCCGGAACAGCTCTTGAGTGCCTTGATCGATCCTGATTTCAGCGTTTTTCTCGTAGTACTTGAAAATCCGGGCCTTTCCCCGAAGGAATTGCTGGCATCCATACCCTCTCTGGACCAACTGCGGGGGGAACGCCTGGCCAATCACCACTCCTGGGGACAGAACCCGGCGGTGCAGGAAGCGCTGGTCCACAACATCCACCTTTCAGAGCACACGGCCCTTCGATTGCTCGCCAATCTCCAGACACCCCGCACGCTGTTGGACGTGTTAAGGGATCCACGAATCCCGCACATGGAGGTCAAGAACCAAGCCCAGATCACCCTCCGTTCCATGTACCTCGCCATGGACATTTCCCATCGGATCGTCGCATTGCGCTCCACTGGAGGAGAGCTCATCCGGTACCTGCCTACTGAAATCCTGCAAGACGAACCCACGCTAACTCAGCTGGTGGCGGACCGGCAGCTGGACCCGAGCATCCTTTTACGTTTGGCCCGAAACAAGCAGACGCCACGCAACGTGTTGGCCCTCATTGCCCAGCATCCCATCATGATGGCACACCCGCCAATCATGTCCGAGCTCCTGTTGAATCCAAAAACCCCGAGGGATTCGGCCATCCGCATCTGGGGTCTGCTCTCGGAGAGCGAGCAGCAGCAATTGCTCAAGAGCCCCCATTTGCCCGCCACCCTGCGCAACCTGGGCTAAGCAATCAGGGCATCCCGCCGTAACCCGAACCACCGGAGTCGAAGATGCGTATGGGTAGAGCAGTGGGAAGAACGAATTGGGCGGCAGTTGGCACGGCGGTGTCAGCTGTGGTGTTGGTCCTGCTCCCCGGCTGCAGGGCTAGAGGTTTCAAGGCTCCTTCCTGGCTTCAATCGGCACCCGTGAACTGCTCCATGGCCGTATCGGGTCAGGTAGGCTGGCTTCTAGAGAATCCTGAATTCCAATCGGCCATCACCCGCTTCCCATTGGCCGAACAGACGCTTGATCTCTTCCTTCGGAAGGCCAAGATCCACCCTGACGGCGAAACCGGCCGCATCACATTTTTCGTTTTTGATCTTCCCAAGGAAAAGGGAAGTCCCGAGGACATGGCCGCGGACTTCCTGCTTCAGTTCGATGGCTTCAAGGAACCTCGCGCTCTGCAGATGGCGCTTGCGGAGTCCTTCCCGCCGGAAGGCAGCCTGGTCCTGGACAAGAAGGATTGCCCCCTTTTCGTGATGATGGACATCAACAAGGTGAAGATTCGTGCCCTGGTGGACCCCCAACAGCGGATCCTTATCGGCGATCTGCGGGCTCTGGGTCGCCGGGCCAGCCAAGGAACCATTTCCCAAGGGCCCCAAGCTGCGGATGCCCTGGGCGCGGGAGAATGGGTAGACGCCACCGCCCCCATCGCCGGCTACGTGAATCCCGATGTAATCATGGCCAGGTTGGGAAACAAGGTGCCCGGCGAATTTGCGAAGGAATTCCCAAAAGGCCTGGATTCTCTGGTCTGGAGTGTCACTCCGGCCAAAGACCTGAAGGATCCCAAGGCCCCTCATCGTCTGGAACTGGCCATAGGGGGATCACCTGAGGGCATCAACCAAGCTTCCCATTGGGTCCAACGCCTGGTAGCGGCCGCCAGTCAATTGGGGGCTCAGCAACAATTAGCGCCAATGATCATGCAGGAAAAGACACGCGTCGGTGTCCGCTACAGTGCTTCCAATGAGCAGATCAATGCGATTCTTGGAAGCTTCGGCCAACCTTGGATCTCCAGTGATCCCAGGAAGAAACTCCCCAAAGCATGAGAACTACGCCTTCTGCAACCAATCTGGATACACCGACGAGTCCAGAAATCTGGATGGCCCGCCTGAAAGAGGGCCACGAAGAAGCCTTGGCCCACCTGATGACCCGTTTCGAGAAGCCGGTTTTTGCCTTCATCTACCGCCGTCTGGGCGGAGAAACCGGCGTCGTCCAGGAACTCACCCAGGAGGTTTTTCTTAAATGCCTCCAGCATTGCCAGCGTTTCGAGGAGGGCCGTCCCGTGGCGGCATGGATTTTTACATTGGCGGCTAATGCGGCGACCGACCATCTGCGTAAAAGAGGTAGGGAGGTAGCACCCCCTGAGTTCTTTGACGCACCCGACCCGCACCAGCCTTCACCCTGGATGCAAGTGGATCAAGGCCGGAAGCTGGGGGCTTTGCAGGAAGCCATTGATGGCCTGACGCCCCGGCAGAAGGCGATGATCATGGCCTACTACGTCCACGAGCATCCGGTTAAACGCATCGCCGAAGACCTTGGCTGCGCCGAAGGCACCGTCAAAGCAACCCTTTTCCAAAGTCTCGCCAAACTCCGCAAGATCCTCACCCCATCCTTCCAGGATGTGCCCCATGAAGCCTGAACTCGACCAAAAAACAATCCAAGACGCCGCAGCTTTCGACTTGCTGATGCATCCGGAGGCTTGGCCCGATGATCCTGCCAAGCAGGAGGAACTCGCCTCGCTGCTGGAGCTGCACCTGGCGCTCCACGCCCACAAGCAGTCCCTGGACCTTGAATTGAAGACCCGCAGCACCGCAGGCTCCTGGTGGCTGGTGGCCGCAGCCGCGGCCGCAGTGCTGCTGCCTTCCTTGTACACCGTGAAACATGTGCAGACCCTCAAGGAGCGGAGCTTCAACATCGCCCGCATCGACCAGGAAGCCAGCAAACGGGCGCAGGACCGGCTGTGGGCAGGCTTCTTCCAGCAGACATCGGACCTCCTCAAGAATTTCGAAAAGCATCCCGAACTTTGCTCCCTCAATAAGGAAAACCGGG
>JANXQX010000234.1 GCA_025353305.1 Holophagaceae bacterium | reverse complement strand
AGTCAGATAAAGAATCGGATTCCAATCAATGAAAAGACCATGTACCGGTGGATGGTCAACAATTCCTTCGTGAACGTCTTCTTCGCGGTTCCGAAGAATGTCCGGGTCCAGTGGCTCATTGATCTCAAGGAGTTCGTTCGGCAATACAACGGTCGCTTTCACTCGGTGAACCCGGGTCCAAACCCTGAGGACGATATCTAAACGCGATTGAAACCCTGCCAGCCCTTAAGCACCTCAGCCTAGATTTCCCCAGCCAAGGTATTTAGCTTCGCCCGAATCATTCGGGTGATTTTTCCCTCATTATTGAGGAGGAGGACTTATGTCCAATAATAACCAACTGTTCCAGATCGAAGAGCTGGAATCCCGCCTGGAAATGCAGTCTCTGGCCGCCGTCCCCAGCGGCGATGGCGACTGCACCTGCCACTGCAAGTGCTCCACCTAACTAAATTCACCTCAAGTAGAGCTGTGTCCTTTACTGGACACAGCTCTACCGTTTCATCGGGACCAGCCTTGACTGCCCTCACTAAGGAATTGCCCAGGCTCGTCCCCGGCGTCCAGATCTCTACCTTTGATGGTGGCGAAGGCAACCGTTTCCTGGTGGAGACCGCCAACGCCTGTTTTGTGGTCAATCAAAGGATGCGCCATCTGCTCGAAGCTTTGATGGCCCATTCCGACATGGAGGCGGTGCGCACTCATCTTGAACTGGGCTTGGGCGAGTCCTTGAGCGCATCAGAGATCCAGACGGCCATCACCGAGGGAATTCCCCAAGCTCTGTTTAACGTCGGAATACAACCCAGAAAGACGCCATTTGTTTTTTCTTTCACGCTTCTGAGGGCCGAAACGGTTCGCCAGCTTGCGCGCGGGCTCTGCTGGGCTTACTCCCCCTGGGTCGTCAGCTCGGTCCTAGTCCTGTTTTTCCTGATGACCCCCTGGCTCATGCATGAATCCTATCGGAGCTTGAAATTCAGCCTTGGGCCCGCGGATTTCTTTCTCCTCTACCTAGGGATTTGTATCAGTTCCTTGCTGCACGAGCTCGGTCACGCCTCTGCCTCCGCGTGGTACGGAATACCGCCGGGAGACATTGGATTTGGGCTTTACCTCATATTCCCCGCTTTCTACACTGACGTCACCAAAGCCTGGAGACTCACCCCCAAGCAGCGTGCGGTCGTGGACCTAGGTGGCTTGTACTTCCAGGCGGGTTTGCTCCTGGTTCTGGCGCCCATTGCGCACAAATCAAACAATCTCTTTTTGGGATTTTATATTTTATCCAACCTCTACATGATGCTCCACACCCTGAATCCCTTGTTCAAGATGGATGGATACTGGCTACTCAGTGATTTGGGGCGTTTCCCGAATCTGCATAAGCGTACCTGGAGCGTTTTTTCAAATATGCTGAAAGGGAAAAAGGCCTCCAAAAAATCTCAAACTTTGTGGAATGATAAGAATAATAAATTTCTATTTATCTATGCAATATCAATCATTGGTTATGCAGTGTTCATCATTACAACCCTTCCAAAATGGTTCATGCATCAAATCCGGCCCTACCCGGGCATCGCAAGCACCCATCTCCATGCCATGGCTTCCGCCTGGTCCCAGTCGGACTTCCTTCCATTTTCCCGGTCCTTCCTGGGCCTTGTTCGGTGCAGCCTATTGCCTTCCCTTATCCTGGTCTTTTTAATATTCATGCTTTCACGCCTGGTCCGGCGAGAAGGGCGTCAGATCGAGGGCACGGAATGATCTTGACTAAGCTCAAGTTCCAATTTAGGAAAAAATATTTCCGTGTGGAACAGATGGTCTTCCAGGCCTTGTATAAGGCACAGGATCTCGGTTTCTACGACAACATCTACGATGGCGATCTCATCCCTAGGTTCACCGATGCGGTGGTAAGGGCGGATCTCTTTTCATGCGCCCGGAACTTCCAGGCCGCCCTTCGCGTCATGAATCATCCAAAGTCTTTCCGGGATGCTCTGCGCACTTGCGAGAGCGTATCGCTGGCCACCTTGGCGGCTCCGAGCAGTCTAGATGCCCTAGTCTGCATTGCTGAAGCCCACGAGGCCGGCTGGAACCTAGTCATTGAGGATTGTTCCTTTGCGAATCGGTTCGTGCGCCCGGTGGCCCTGGCAGGAAAAGGCCGTGTGGACTTCGCGTCGTACGGCAGGATTCCCCGGGAAATTCGCGCCAAATCTGGCAATCCCGCAAAAAATCCAACCCTGTTTATCACTTTCCCGGATCGCCAATTCGACAGCATCAACACCTCGCTGCCCGTAAGGATGTTGGGCCAGGAATTCCTTCTCTCCATGACTGAGCCCCTGCTCCACCACTCGATGGTTGACAGGGTATGGAGGCTCAACGGGGAGATCCAGACCATCGAAAGACCCGGGATAAGCACCCAACAAATCACCGGTGGTGAATTGGCGAGGATCGCCCAGGAACAGGCCGAGGCACTAGGTTCGGCGATCCAGGACGCTCCTGAAAACTACCTTGGATGGGAGTCCCTGTTTTCCCGGGCTCGAAAGCATTTCGAGCTGGTGAACGCCAATCGCCGGAACCTCTTCCAATGCTTATTGCGACATTGGCAGATGAACGGTCTTCCGCTGAATCAAGAGGGTTACTCCCTGCTCATCGACAGGCTGGACCGACGCCATGCCTGCTCAAATTTCTGATGGCAGCGGCAGAAAGGTCACAAAGCATGCAATCGAAGCTCTGGATTTTCATCGTTGTCCGGCTGGCGCCAGTGGGCCGCATCTTGGCTGCCCTAAAGGGCGTGTTGATCCTTGCCTTCGCGCGGGAGGAGAACGCCTATCTGTTCGAGAACCTTCAGGCGGCTTTCCCGCATAAAACGCATCGAGAGCTTAGAGCCCTCTGCCGCGATTTCTGGATCGCCACCAAGCAGGCCTCGGTGGACCAGTTAAGGCTGGAGCACCTCTCCAGTCAACAAAGGGAAAGGACCATCACTGAAGTCGAACTCCGCGGGCAGGAACATCTTGAAAAGGCCTATGCGGAGGGCCGCCCAGTCATTCTCGTTACTCCGCATTACGGCAACTTCATGTTGGGGGCCCTGAAAGTAGCCCATGATTACGCCAAGGGCGGTGTTTATTTCTTCTACAATCCGCCTGAAAAAAACCCCTACGCTCAAAAATCCGATGAACTTCTCAATCGCCCAGACATCAACTGCCACAAGATCTACAACAATCCACATGGAATTAAAACCGCCCTGAAAGTCCTTCGAGGAGGCGGAACGCTCTGCATGATGCCAGACCTCATTTCGGTCACGACCTCAACAATTTATGTCCCTTTCTTTGGGAAATTCTTCGCCGCCATCGCAGGCATCGGTTTCCTGGCGCTTCGTTCAAATGCTGCCGTGATCCCAGCTTATTGCTATTCCAGCGACGGCGGCGGCCATGTCCTGGAATTCAGGCCACCCATCGAGCTCCCGTCGGAACCAGGGCAGAGCTTCGATGACCAGGTCTATCACCTAACCTCAGGGCTCTTCGCGGAACTGGAGCGACAAATCTCGAAACTGCCCCAGCACTGGCGCTATTGGCACATTTACAAGAAGCGCGCTATCCATTTTGTCACCCCGCCCCTGGACACCCCTGAGCTGGTTTCGCAACTCAAGGGCCTGGATGCTCTGATTTGCCAGGACGAGGGTCTGGTGGACGCAGTGAAACAATGGATCCAGATGGCCGAACACCCTCAACCAGCCTCCGATACGTCCAATTTAGGGAGTCAACATGCCTAAGCCTCTGATTTTTGCTTTCGCCTTGAGCATTCAGGCAAACCTGGTCTGCGTTGCGGGCGTTCCAACGGAGGTTCCGTTGTGGGGTCAGGCCATCAAGAAGGTTCAGGCGAGCAGATCCCTGGTCGCTTCCAAGGTGACGACCCACTTGGATGTCTATGATGGAAAAGACAGCTTCCAGGGCTCTCTGGAAACGGTCCATGCCCTGTCGGGTTGGAAGCAGGACAAGCCGCTTCGAAAATCCATCTCCGAGGTGGCCAAGGGATCGCCGGGATTCACCATGACCTTGAACCTCGGCATTGAGGACAAACCTGGGGAGGCCTTGGACGGCTATGACACCTGGGTTTCCAAGGGCCTTTCCAGGTTGGGGGCCAAGCCCGTGACCCTCTTCGAAGCGGCTGGAATGTCCGGTAGTGCTCCGAGCAAGGCCCTGGTCTACGTGGACCCGGATAGCGCCCTGCCGCTGCGGGTGGATTACACGCTCCCCATTCATTCCAATTTCGGGACCCGGATCGTCAACGCTACCGTGCTCTTCGGAGCCACGAAAAACGGCGCCTGGGTGCCCCAAACCGCCATCATTGACCAGTCGGGGAAATTCATGTTCTGGTCCCGGCATCTAATCATCAAAAAGACCTATGAGGACTGGGCGCCCAGGCCTGACGCGGCCCCGAAGCAGAATTGAACCCATCCCGAAATAGAAGCGGCGTAGGACCTTTGGAACATGAATCCCCTTGTCTGGGTTTTCGGATAACCGAATCGTCCAGCTAACCTGGAGCCATGAGCATTCCATTGGCTGAGCGCCTGCGCCCGACGACCTTGAACGAGGTGGTGGGTCAGCCTCATCTCGTGGGGCCCAAAGGGGCGCTGACGAGGCTTAGCGCGTCCAAGCGCCTGCCTTCCATGGTGCTCTGGGGACCGCCAGGCACGGGCAAGACGACCTTGGCGCGCATTCTCGCCACGGAAACGGGACATGGCTTTCTGGAGTTCAGCGGCGTCACGGGGTCGGCTTCGGAGCTGAAGAAATTCCTGCTGGACCAAAAAGCCATGCCCCTCTTCAAAGCCGCGCCGCCGGTGCTTTTTCTGGATGAGATTCATCGCTTCAACCGCGCCCAGCAAGACATTCTGCTGCCCTTCCTGGAGCGGGGCGAAGCCATCCTCATCGGCGCCACCACGGAGAATCCGGCCTTCTACCTGAATCCCGCCCTGCGCAGCCGCTGCCAACTCTTTGCCCTGAACGGGCTGGAACCCGGCCACATTCGCAGCGTGCTTGAAGGAGCGGTTCTGCACGAAAAACTTGATCCACCGCCCCCCGCAGAACTGCTGGACTGGCTCTCCCATTGGGCCGGCGGCGACATGCGCTCAGGCCTCGCAGGGCTTGAAGTGTGGTCGGATCTACCCCTTGACGACCGTAGTCTGGAATCCCTTCAGTCCTCCTTGGGCGGACGGCTCCTCTTCGATCGCGCCGATGGCCACTACGACCTGGCTTCGGCCTTCCAGAAAAGTCTGAGGGGCAGCGACGCGGACGCGGCCCTCTACTACCTGAGCCGCATGATCCGTGGCGGCGAGGATCCCCGCTTCATCGCTCGGTGGCTCATGGTCACGGCGGCCGAGGACGTGGGCAATGCGGACCCCAATGCCTTCATCCTCGCAGAGACCGCCTCCCGCGCCGTGGAGCGCATCGGCTGGCCCGAGGCCCGCATCCCGCTGGCCCAGGCCGTCATCTATGTGGCCAATGCCTCAAAGAGCAACGCCACCGTGAAGGCCATTGACGCGGCGCTTCAGGCCGCTGACGAACCCATCCCCGACCACCTGCGGGATGCCAACACCAGCACCGCGCGCAAGGCCGGCCGCGGCGCGGGTTACCACTACTCTCACTCCGATTACGATCGCGCGCAGAGTTTCCTCCCAGACAAACTCGCGGGCTCGAAATTCCACGAACCGGAACGTGTCAACGACTTTGAGACAGAAATCGGCCCGAGTTAAGACTCCGACCCATCCTCCTGCGGACCCTGCTCGGGCGCGGATTTCCCATGGGAAACAGCCAACGGCTCTGTTTCCCACGGGTCCCTCCCTCCTTCCCACAGGAAATCCGCCTCCCTCGGCCTTCGGCTGGAAAACCCTTTGGGTTGCCCACACGGTCCGCAGGCAATGGTTTTCATCATCATGCTGCCAATTCCTTTTCTTCGAT
>JANXQX010000232.1 GCA_025353305.1 Holophagaceae bacterium | reverse complement strand
CCGAGCTGCTCCCACAGTATCCCATTGCCGCTCGCGACCCCCGCATCGCTGGCGAGACCCGTGCCGGAATCAAAAAATTCAGTCCTCTCACCAAAGGCGAACGTGCCATACCCGTAGTGGCGCCAGCCAAAGACCCCGCCCGAGAAGATCACCTTCCCCGTTGGAAGCGCCTGCACCAGGCACCCCTCATTGTGGGTATCCCACATCATTCCGGGGGGCGTCGCCCCACCCGTGGGGGTATGGAAAACAGCACTCACCGGAAGCGCCTGGAAGGTCCCGCTGGCCGGGTCATACACCTCCGCGAAGGGATAGGCATGCCCGTAGGGCGCAGCCCGCTCCGCATCCGTGTTGCCCGGCCCCGGGAACCACGGATCGGACCACCGGGCATACCCCCCCGCCACAAGAATGCGCCCGTCGTTCAGCAGCACCGCCTGATGATCGGAGCGCGGCGTCAACAGATTGCCTGTGGGCGTGTAGGCCTTCGTATCGGGATCGTAGAGATAGGCCTTTTCCGAATACTGCGTGGTTCTCTGGTCGTAGTCCGCCGGTACCGGCGTGCCCCCGGCGATCAGCACCTTGCCGCTGTTTGGACCGCTGCTCAAGGCCGTGACGCTGTAGCCGCGCAAGGCCTGGAAGGGACTGCCCGCCTCGCCATGGATCGCACCGGTGACGGAGATTGACACATTCACCGTGGCCGTGGGATCCGCCACGCTCGTGACGATCACCGTGTAGACCCCGTGCGCCGAGGCCATGAACAAGCCCTGGGCATCCAGCACCGCATCCGGGGGATTACCCTGGAGCTGCCACGTCACCGACGTGTCGGCGGCCCCTGCGACATCCGCCTGGAAGGGGAAGTAGGTTCCTGCGTCCACTTCGGCCAACGCGGGGGACACCGTGATGGTCGCGCCGGTCACGCCCGTGGCCGTGGCGCTGCCGCCATCGCCACTGACAATGCCGCCGACGAAGACCTTGGCCAGACCCACCGAATTGGCATCCGCGGTGCTGGTGGCCTTGATGGTGTAGGTGCCCCTGAGCATGGGTGCGGTGTAGGTGCCATCCGAGGCGATGGTTCCCGAATTGGGTTCCACCACGGACCACGTCACGCTGCCGGAACTGGCAAGGGCCGTGAATTTCTTGCTGCCAGCCAGACCGACTAAAGCCGCCGAAGGCGTGACACCCACCGACACGGCTTTGACCACCACAGTGGAACTCACCGAGCGATTGAGCGGTGGGTAGCTCAGAGTCACAACGTACGTGCCGGACTGGGCCGGGGCTGTATAGGTGGCCTGGTTGATGGTTCCGCCTGTGGCCGACCAGGCCAGCAGACTCGGATCACCGCCATCGAAGGCGAAGCCGAAGCGCATGCCCTGACCCGGATCGAGTCGCACCGTGCCCGGAGTGAGGCTCAGGGTGATGTCCTGTACAGTTACCACCGCCGTCGCGCTCTTGCTCGGATCATCCACGCTGATGACCGTGACCGTGCAGGTGCTCGGCGTTGTTGGCGCGGTGAAGGTGCCATCCTGGGTGATGCTGCCCGCCGACGCGTTCCAGACCACACGGGTGGTGGGCGCTGAAAGGGTGTAGCCGAACCTCAGCGCCTGCCCTGCGAAGAGCGTGGCCGTGGCGGGCGTGATGCTTATGGTCACCGGGCCCTGGATCACCGTCACCTGGGCCACGGCGGATTTACTCGGGTCGTCCACGGAGGTGACGATGACCGTGCCTGCACCCGGCGTCGAGGGTGCGGCAAAGAGGCCATCCTGGGTGATGCTGCCGAAACTGCTGGACCACACGACCCGCGTGGTGGGCGCGTAGAGCGCATGGGTGAATTGGGCGGTAGCGCCCGTGGCGACCTGCGCTGATGCCGGGGCGATCAGGATGCCCACACCCGCTGCCAGGACCTTTACCGGAAGCGTGCATATGATCGTCGAATCATCCTTGCTGGTGGCCGTAAGTGTGTAGTCGCCCGGCTGGACGGGGGCCTGCCAGGTCGCCGTGGAGGAAAGGGTGTAAGAGGTGGCGGAGGAACTGGATCCCCGCGTGACAGAGGAACCCGAACTCCCCAGGATTTGCCCTCCCGAGGCCGTCCAGTCCACATCCAACTTCAGCTTGTATTGGGTTCGGAGGAGGGACAATTCTGTATCCACCCCAGCGAGGAGGTTCATCGACACCGGCACCTGGAGCGTCCCACCGGGTAGGACCTCCTGGCCAGAGGTTGGGGCAGCGAGTGTGAGTTTCCCTCGAATGACCGTCAAGCTCCGCCGGTCATAGTTCGGGTGCCCCAAGGGAGTGTTGTTTTTTTGAAGCAACAACACATGGGTTTTCTGGTAATTCTCGCCGACCATGTTGGTTCCCCAATTGGAACCCACCAGCGCCAGGCTGCCTGCCAGCAGAGCCTGCGCCTGGCCATCGATGGACACGTTATCGGCGTTCACGCCCGACCACGTGAGGATGTATGCCTTGCCGTCCAGCACCAGAGGCGGATCGATCTGGAAATCAACGATGGCAGGGCTGTCCATCACCCGCACGATGGCTTCGCCGGTCAGTCCAGGGGCCTGCTGCTGCACCAGGACCAGACGGTAGGTGCCCGGCTGGGCCGGGGCGGTAAGGCCTAGGCTGTAGGTTTGGAGGCCGAGATCCAGACTCGTGGGTGCGAAGCTTTCCATGGGGCCGATCAGAGTGCCGCGAAGGGGGCCAATGCCAGTGTGATTGCCAGAAGGATCCACGGCCGCCGTCCCCCCCACCGTCCAAGAAAGGGCGGCGAGAGGGCGCACATAAGCCAGCGAGGGCTCGACGAAGATGGTGGCCTCGGTGCCAGGGACTACCGTGACGGTCACGGTCCGGGTAAGGTTCGGGTAGAGGTCCCAGGCGGCGGTCAACGTGTATACACCGGGCGTTGCGGGGGCGGTCCATTCGAAGGTATAGGGGTCTTCGGGGATCAGGCTTCCGGGTGGCGGATTGGGATTGGCAAGCACGACGGAGCTGCCGCCGCTGGTGGTCCACCGCACGTTGCCGCTTCCGCCGTCGGCCATGGCCCGGATGCGGACTTTGCCCAAGGGACAGGCGCGGGCAGTGGCAGGTTCGACGCTCACAGGCTCCGAGACAACCAGCGTGAACCGCGCAGAGCGCTGAGGGGCGAAGACACTGGTGGCCAGGACGTGATAGGTGCCTGTTCCCGCAGCCGTGTAGATGCCATCCAAAGTGATGGTGCCCGCCGCCGGGCCTTCCTCAAGGCTCCAGATCACGCGCCGGTCCGGCAAGTTCACACGCGCTTGCAGCGGGTATGGAATCCCCATGAATGGATGCACAGGGGAAGCAGGCGGCACGATCTTAACGTGCACGGCCGGTTGCACATCAACCCACACCGTGGCCTTGGTCCCATCAGGGGCAGTAGCGGTGACAGCGATCAGTCCGGGGTTCTCAGAACTGAAGAGGCCCTCCGGCGAAACGGCTCCGCTTGAGGCGCTCCAGGCCACCCCAAGGGCAGCGGGTCCCGTGGCATTCAGGGCGAGGGGCACTCCCGCATTGGTGTGGGCCTCTGCGGGGACGATGCCCAGGTGGCTCTGGGGATCAAAGTGAAAGGCGTGGTCCTCGGTGTATTTATCGGGCCAGGTCAGGCCCGAATCCCTCTGGAATGGCGAGACCACAGTTCCATCCCTGAGCAGCGTGCATGGCTGCAAGGGGCCCCAGATCAGATTATTTAAGGTCGCCGCATAGAATTCCGGATAGGGACCCGCGATCCTGAACCATAGATCCTGAAGGGAATCGCTAAGGAGCGGCACACCAAAATCCACTCCTCGCCAGGAGTAAACCCGCCCGTCCGGCAAGAGCAAGCCCGTTGAGAATTGTTCGAATCCCTTGTCCGATGGGGGCAGTTCCGTGAAAGTGCGCGTGGTGGGGTCGAAGATTTCTCCCCCGAAGCGCACGCGCCCATCCGGCAAGAGCATCGGAGTCTGGGCGTTGTCATGCTGGTGGAGGACCCCTGCCGTGGACCAGGTTCCGCTGGCGGGATCATAGAGTTCGGCGCTGTTTACCAATTCCTCGATGCCCTGCACATAGCGGGATCCGCCTGCCACGAGCACCCGTCCATCCGCCAGGCGGAGGGCTGAATGACCAAAGCGGGCGGTGCCCATGGCTCCGGTGGGCCTGGCGACCTGGATCTGTCTTCCGATGAGTTCTGGGTCGACCAATGCGACCGTATCAAGAGTCAGATAGGAAGCATCATTCCCACCGGCGATAAGCACTTCCCCATCGGCCAGCAGTGTGGCCGAATGATCATTCGGTGTTGTGAAACCATGGAGCCCCTCACCGGAAAAGGCATTGGTGAGCGGATCAAAGACCTCACCGGCATAGAAATCCTCTGGATTCTGCCCACCCCAAACCAAAACCCTTCCATCTGGGCAAAGGGTGAGGGAGTGTCCCACCCGTGGCCCAGTCATGGAACCCACCCGCTGGAAGACACCTGTTTGGGGGTCATACACCTGGGCATTTTGGGTAGGTCCATTCCATTTATCAGGCCCGCCTGCGTAGAGCAGCCTCCCATCCCTGAGCAAGGTGGCTTTTGGATCAAACTGCGAGAAGGCCATGGGAATCGTGGGGAGGAACGCCCCCGGTGCGACGACGTCCACTTCCCGCACGTTCTGGACTACGGCGCCATAGGGATTGGTAACGCTGGCCGTGAAGCGGGTGGAACTTTGGGGATTCACCGTGACTGGAACGCCGCTTTGAACATTCCCCACGCTTGGGTCGATCCGCCCTGACCCATTGATGAACGTGGCCAGCAACTGGACACTGTCGCCAGGAGAAATCGTAGTCGGTGAAGCCGAAAAAAGGCTTAACTCTGGGAGCATGTCGGCCTGAATGGTCACGACAGCTGATACTTCCCCCAAACTGTTCGCGGCCCTCAGTATATAAATCGTATTGTTGTTGGTGGGGTTCACGACCAAGGTGGTTCTGCCCGTTACATCCTGTGTGTGAAAGGGACCGTAAGAATCCAGGACAATCGACGCCGCATCGCTGGTGTTCCAGCTGAGTGTTACGGGTTGTCCCGCATGAATGGAGGTGGCGCTGGCTGTGAAGGAATTGATCAGAGGCGAGCCGTTCACATGAACGGTGATATACGCAGTGGCCTGCTGGGATGGATCCAATATGCTCGTAGCCGTTAAGGAATAGGTTCCCACGGGCAAAGGCCCGGTCACACCCGACATTGTGCAGGTCGCTGTTGTAGTCGTGGACGTCCTGTTTAAATTGGAACTCCAAGTGACGGGCTGGTTGGAAGTGATCGTGATCTGTCCACCCGGGGCCACCACCGCGTTAGCAGGCGCAAGGATCACCCTGGAGGGATTGACCACCATGGAAACACTTCCGGTCTGGATGGCGTCAGCGCCATTGGTGACTTCGCAGGCCAGCGTCAAGGGCAATCCCGAAGCACCCGCCGTGAAAGTGATGGAGGGTGTTCCATCCCCCGCCATGACGGTTCCATTCGTGATCGTCCAGGAATAAAAACAGCCCAGCTGTGCAGGTGTGGAGGCTGTGTATCCGGTCCGCCCATCGAATACGCTCGCAGGTGCGGCGATGACAGGTTTGATCGGAACCGGGCGAATCTCGAAAATCAATGCATTCGAAGTCAAAGCGGTCCCCGCCGCGTTGGCCACCGTGCAGCTCAGAAGAGATCCCCCGAAGGTGCCCGAGGCTGGGGTGAAAATTTCGGCGCTGGCCTGAACGTTCCACACGCTATCGGACCCCCCCGCCAGCAGGACCTTTCCATTGGGAAGGAGCGTGGCTGTTTGACCAATCATCGAGAAGGGCATCGCATCTGCTGTGCCTGCGAACGTCCCCGTGGAAGGGTCGAAAATTTCCGCGCTGGCGCAAGAAGATCCATCATTGTTGAATCCCCCCGCGAGAAGCACCTTCCCGCCGGGAAGGAGTGTAGCCGTATGGCTATCCCTGGGAAAAACCATGGAATTGGGTATGGCGATTATGGTGCCTGCGACCGGATCAAAGATATCGGCGCTGGCATTGACGAACACGACTCCATCGTTATAGGATCCCCCCGCGAGAAGCACTTTCCCATCGGAAAGGGGCGTCGCCGTATGGCCCGATCTGGGCGAGGCCATGGCACCCGATACCGGCGAAAATGTATTCGTCGAGGGGTTGAAAAGCTCCATGCTGGCTAACGAAATCCCGTTGCTGTCAGCTCCTCCCGCCACCAGGATCTTCCCGGTGGAAAGGAGCGTGGCCGTATGCCAGCACCTTGGCGAGGCCATGGCACCTGATACGGGCGAAAAAGTGTTGGTGGCCGGATCATACAGCTCCGCGCTGGCGAGTATATTCCCGCCGTTGTCGTATCCCCCCACCAGCAGGACCTTCCCACTGGAGAGGAGTGTGGCTATTTGGGATTCCCTCGCAGTAACCATGGAACCTGATATGGCAGTGAATGCGCCCGTGGAAGGATCGTAGAGTTCTGCAGTGGAAACGATTGCGTTGTCGTTACGGCCTCCCGCGAGAAGGACTTTCCCGCTGGAAAGCAGGGTGGCCGAATGCCCCGCTCTGGCAGAAACCATGGATTTCGCCACCGTGGTAAACGTGTTCGCCGCAGGGTCGAAGAGTTCGGCGCTGTTGAGGCAGGTACCGCCAAAGCCCCCCGCCAGTAGCACCTTCCCGTTGGAGAGAAGCGTGGCCGTATGCTCCGATCTCGCAAAGGACAAGGAGGGTATCACCACAGGTTTCGGAGTGAAGGTGATCTGGTTCGTCGCAGACCCGGCTGTGATCGATCCGCCGCTGATGGTCCATGCATAGGCGCATCCCGTTTGGCTGGCCACGGAGGCCACGTAGCCGGCCTGGTTGGCAGTCACCTTGGAAGGGCCCGCGATCACTGGCTTGGTAGGTGGAAGGACGACAGCCACGGTGGCGGTCTTGGTGGCAGTTGTGCCGCCTGTGACCGTGAGGGTGTAGGTGGTGGTGGCCACGGGGGTGATGGTTTTCGCGATGCCGCTGGTCATGGCTCCGACGCCGTTATCCACACTCCCAATGCCGCCGGTGAAGGTTCCTGTCAGGGTCGTGCCGGTCCCTGCGGTGATGGGGGTTTTGGCGGCGGTGAAGGCGGTGATAACAGGGCCCGCGGCCACGGTCACCGTCGCGCTGGCGGTCTTGGTGGTGTTCGCTGCACTGGTGGCCACCACGGTATAGGTTCCCGCCGTTGACGGCGCGGTGTAGAGACCTGCCGCGGTGATGGTGCCCTTCGTGCTGCCTCCTGTGACGCTCCAGGTGACCGACGTATTGGTGGTCCCAGTCACGGGTGCCGTGAACTGCTGGGTGGCACTTATGCCCACACTGGCCGTGGCTGGGCTGATGGTGATGCCGACCGCATTCACGGTCACGCTCGCGGTGCCAGTGCCCTGGGGCAAGGCGGATGACTTGGCAGTGATCGTGTAGGTTCCTGCGGTTGCAGGTGCCGCATAGAGCCCAGTGCTGCTGTTGATGGTGCCCCCGCTGCAACTCCATGCAACGGTGGTGCTGGAGCCTCCGGTCACCGTGGCGCTGAAGGCTTGCGTGGCACCTTGGTTGATCGTTGCGGTCGCTGGGCTCACGGTTACTGTGACGGGCACGGTGATCGTGGCCGAGGCGGTCTTTGCGGTGTTCGCCACGCTGGTGGCGACCAGGGTGTAAGTCCCCGCCTTGGCTGGCGCGGTATAAAGGCCAGCCGTGGAGACGGCGCCGTTCACACTTCCACCCGTCACGGTCCAAGTCACCGCCGTGTTGGTGGTGCCGGTGACTGTACTGGTGAACTGCTGCGTGGCGCCCTGGTTCACCGTGGCCGCCGTGGGGCTGATGGCAATTGCCACCGCCGGCACCGTGATCGTGGCCGTGGCTTTCTTGGTGGTGTCCGCCTTGCTCGTGGCGGTCAGGGTGTAGGTGCCCGACACGGTCGGCGAAGTGTAGAGGCCAGCGGTGGTCACAGTGCCCGTGCCCGTCACAGTCCACGTCACCGCAGTGTTGGTGCTGCCTCCGACGGTGGCCGTGAATTGTTTGGTGGCCAACTGATTGACCGTCGCCGCGGTGGGACTCATGGTCACGCTCACCGCCGCCATCAGGGGCAAGGTGGCCGACAAGCACACTGACATCAGGATCCGGGGAATTCGGTTGAACATGGAAAGCCCTCGGACACGAAATAAAATTAAGACCAAACAATCCTGAATATTCCGATTGTGCGCATCTCAGAAACCCGGACTTATGTTAAGAGTTGTTAAGTTTTTGCCAAGGCCGCACGGACAGGCCTAGCGTGGTTATCTTCAAGCTCCTTGAGCATAGATACCCCTGTAGCAGGGGAGAAACGAATACCTGCGAGCGGTGTATTTTTACCTCTGAACGGACCACACCCACTCTTGTTGGAGCCAAACCCTAGACCCGCCTCCCTTCCCTGCTGCAGTTTGAGGGAGCGAAGAGTCCGATCGGCAGATGCACTGTTACCCAACATCCGCATCGAAGCAAACAGGTGGCCTCGTTGATCAGGCGCTGGTCTCGATTAGGTATCAGAGGCTGCGCCACCCCGCGAAATCACCAATACGCATTGGCCAGAAAGATGTCGCCTACCACACCATGGGCCATGGGGTAACCCCGGCCGATCTGAACTGTTCTTCCATCTGGCTTCATGGCGCTTTCTCCGGTACACTTGGGGGTTCAGGAGACGTCCATGGTTCGTACGATCGTTAAAATTCCGACTGAGATTGGGAACAAGTACCGCTTCGTGTCCGTGGCGGGCAAACGCTGCGAC
>JANXQX010000227.1 GCA_025353305.1 Holophagaceae bacterium | reverse complement strand
GACTGATGCTGAATCGCATCAATCCAGCGCACGAGATGAAGGTGAATACCGCGGTCCTGGGAGTAGGCTACTGGTTTGGCCGCGATCAAAAACCCATCCCGGGCAAGCTCGGCGACGCGCCAGACGAGAAGGCCTACGTGACCGAGAATGAATTCACGGTCTTTGCCGGCCAGAGTGTGGTGAATACTTTTTTCAGTCAGGCTGGCCTTGCGGGCGCCCTTGAATACCGCCGCGGTCTCATCAATCATGTCGATTGGACAGCCTCATTGATTTACGAAGGTAATCCAGAAATTGTCCGCCGAAGCGGTTTCGCCATGCAAGCGTGGGCCGTCAATACCTTCTTCAATGACCAAGTGACCGTCGGCATCGGCTTTGGTCCCTATATTTACATCGACCATAAGCAACCGACTCGGGCGGGCCGCACCAATTCGGCGGCAATTGCACCTTTGGGCTCACTTACCATTTCCGACCGGTTCTCCGAGCATTGGAACGCGCGCCTAACCTTTCACCGGGTCACGAGCAACTATGACCGCGACGCCGATATATTTCTTTTAGGGCTTGGCTACCGTTGGCCCCACACCTGAAAGGAGGGCTACCAAAAGAACTACCGAGGGGTGGCAGGTCGAACCCAATATGCATGACTAAGTTGGCGTGATCACGAGCATAAACCGCCCCTTGTCTGATCGGGCAATCGAACCAGGAGACTGACATGAAAACGACTGCAGGTTTGTGGATTGATCATCGGAAGGCAGTGATCGTGCTTGTTTCAGACGCAGGAGAAAAGCTGTTGGAAATCAAATCCAACCTTGAGAAACAGCCGGGGCGTATCGAGGGTGTTCGTTCGAGGACGCCCTACGAGGCACAACTGGTTAAAGCAGACGATAGCCATGAGCGCGAATTTACGGGTCATCTCGAGCACTATTACGCGGCGGTGATCGCGGCGATTCGTGAGGCCGAATTGATCCTGATCTTTGGGCCTGGTGAGACCAAGGGTGATCTCAAGAAGCATCTTGAGCATGCCAAGCTCGGTGGAAACATCAGCGCGATCGAGACGACCGATAAGATGACGGATCGCCAGATCGCGGCGAAAGTCCGCGAGTACTTTCAGAAATAGAAGTTCGGCTCGGTTGCCCAAAAACACTGCAATCAGAGCTTCCACTCGAGGAGGATGAATGCCATCCATGCCGCACATTGAGCATCATTTCACAGCCAGTGAGACGGTTCGGGATGTCGTGATCGGTATGGCGGATGGACTGACGGTTCCGTTCGCCCTGGCCGCCGGTTTGTCAGGCGCGGCGGTGGCCACCCGCGTAGTGGTCACGGCTGGGATCGCGGAAATCTCCGCAGGCGCGATCGCCATGGGATTGGGGGGATATCTGGCGGCTCGGAGCGATGCCGATCACTATGCCAGTGAGCGGCAGCGTGAGGAGCAAGAGACCCGGTCCGTCCCTGCGGTGGAGTCGCAAGAGATTACGGGGATTTTTGAAGCCTATGGGATCACTCCTGAAGAAAGCGCTCCCGTGGTCGCTGGCTTACGCCGTGATCGACAGGCTTGGGTCAACTTCATGATGCGCTTTGAACTGGGACTCGAAGTGCCGGACCCGAAGCGGGCGCTGAAGAGCGCACTCACGATTGGCGGCGCCTACATTGCCGGTGGGTTGATCCCACTGCTGCCCTACATGCTGTTGGGAAAGCTTACAGTGGCGTTGCAAGTCTCGGTGCTGGTCACGCTGCTGGCCTTGATCGTCTTTGGATTTGTCAAAGCCCGCTTTACCGGTGCCGCACCGCTGCGCAGCGCGCTGCAGACCCTCGTGGTCGGTGGCTTGGCCGCGACTGCCGCATTCCTCATTGCTCGGGCGATCAGTTAGTCCTGCCATACGCGAGAAGACATTGTCCGAAATGAAGGACGAATCCTTCTCTCGCTCTGGTCACCTCGCCAACGAGTGCCTTTTTATCCTGGTCCATCGCCGTAGATCACGTCCTACTCCAAAAGCTCCTGGTGCTCCAGTTCGTTGCGCGCATCGACAGTCACCCTCCTTCGAATTGAATGGGGTAGTCCTTCATCCTGATAGAATCTGTCTCTGAAACGAACCTGTTTGAAATACGTAAGTTACTTTAAATAAATATGATAATACATTTGGTGCGAAAAATGCTTCTGGAACAACATCGGATGGATTCGCATGTTGTCTATTGGAGACAACCACCTGAATTGACAACTTCACCCCACCCATCGAGTGAGGAATGCAAGAAATAATAAAATGGAGGTACCCCTATGAAACCAGTTGGACTCATCAGCACGGGTATTCTGCTTCTTCTTCTCGCAGCCGGTGCTTCCACGTACGCCTTTACCGCGCTACAGGGGCAACACCACGGTCAACAGGGCGGGAAACGAAAGATCCCACCTCCCTGGCAGGACGATGAAGAGGACTATCGTCCCTCACGACAAGAAGAACATGGGCGTGAAGACCAGCATCGAGGGGTCTGGCGGGAGCATCGTGCCCAAAACTGGGAATCCGAGCACCGCAACTGGCAGGACCGGGGCGGCTACGACGGCTATCGCATTCCAGAGAACCGTTACCGGGGTCGCTTTGGTCCGAATCACCCGTTCCGCGTCCATCGCTACCCCGTGAGGATCGTGGGGGGGTTCGTTAACTTCCAGTTCGGCGGCTTTGGGTTCAGTGTCGTTGATCCGTTACCAGAATATTGGTCAGACACTTGGTACGACCATGATGACGTTTATATCGACTATTCCGAAGACGGCTATTACCTGCACAACCGAAGACACCCCCATGATCGAATCGCCATCAGCGTCAACGTCAGGTGATAACTCAGCGACGGCCATCCAATCATTGAGGATTTGCGCCTAGGTCATCGAATAGAGATGCTGTTTTTTACCGTCGTGCCATCGGCTAGCCCTGCTGATTGACGAATTCAATCCAGAAATTGCTCCGCCCAGCGGCCAGAATAAAAAACGGATCGAAATTAACAATGGAATGCACCGTGGATGATCGGTCCGCGGTCTTGATTCATTCTGAAGTAGGCCGTCGTCTCTAAAGAACGAGGTCATGCAGGTGCTGCGACGGTCGTCAGTTGTGAGCGTCATCGATGGCCCTCTTGCCTTGCGGGCAGGGAGTTCAAGGGTGTGAACGCGCGTCCTCGCTCAGAGCCTTTCTTGGTGGCTGTCTGGAGATGGGGATTACGCGAAGGGCGCCAAAATCCCACCTTGCTTTCTTTGGTGCGTCGGTAATTTTTTCCAGGTGTCGGCGTGAAGAGGTTTTGGTGATGAGCTTTTAGCTTTTCAAATCAGCTTCCGTATCAACCTGTTTTGGCGCGAGCGAGCTGCAAGAGATGCCAGCACGGCTGACGAGAAGCGATGACTCTTGCGTCACTTCTGGCTCTGGCTCTGGCTCTGGCTCCAACAGTTCCTGAAGGACCAGGTCCTCGGTGCGTATGGGTTGTCTATATCCGTCGAATTGAAGGAGAGGGTACTTCATCTTGATTGCATAAACCGCTGAGTTGCATCGGTTTGAATTGTGCAAGTAACTGTTTTCATGATGTTTATATTGTGGCACTGAAAATGCTTCAGCTTATTCATAGATGAGGAGTCAAGTCTTGCTAGCTCGAATTTCAATTCTATGGGACGCCGTGGTTGGGGCTGCCATTCCAACGATCGCCATGCTAGACGGGCCTGTTGTTCTGGTGCGCAAAACTCCAGACCTTGCCGCATGGGCAGATCACGCTGCTCGCGCACGAGTCGGTCTGCCCATGCAACGTCGCGCCCCCTGAAGGGGTGAGAAAAAGAGTAAAAACCTTACGATTCACCCTGTGCGAAGCATTTGTCCAAAACATCAGCCCTCGCAACAGCGAGGAGTCAGTTGATTGCATCGATTGCTTTCAGGATCAAATAAATGGAGGAAGCAAATGACTAGATTCAATACTTTTACTAAACCAGTGGGGTTATCCACTGCGTTCCTACTGGTCGCTTTGGCGGCAGGATGCGGAGGCGGCGGCGGGCGAGATCCAATTCTAGGCGTTGCCGTGGCCCCGCCAGCGACGGCGATTGACAAGATCCGACCCAGAG
>JANXQX010000209.1 GCA_025353305.1 Holophagaceae bacterium | reverse complement strand
TCGGCACCGGGCCGGCGCACACCACCTGGTTTACCTCGCCGGCGTCCAGCAGGCGCTTCAGGGGCGCCACGACCAGGCCCTTCTCGCCCGCGGAACCATCGTCGGTGGTGAGCAGGAGCTCGGAGCTGGCGGCTCCCAGCTCATCGGCCAACAACACCCGCTCGCGGCTGCGGCCCCCCAGGATCGTGATGACCCGCCGCCCTTCAGAATGCAGTTGTTCAGCCGCGGGCAGGATGGCCGCGGAGCCGTAACCCCCGGCGATGAGCACGATGGTGCCCTCCTTCACCAGCTCCGTGGGCTCGCCCATGGGGCCCGCCACAGCGTACAGGCGGTCCCCGGCGCTCAGACGGCCCATGGCTTTGGTGGTGGCGCCGACCTCCACCATGATGAAGTGAATGTAGCCGCGGCGGGCGTCGCCGCCAGCCAGGGTGAGCGGGATGCGTTCGCTCTCGGGGAAGGGCGCCACCATGAAAAACTGGCCAGGCTTGCGGCCCCGGGCCACCATGGGCGCCTGGACGATGAAGGACCAGGTTTCCGGCGCGACGAGCTTCTTTTCCAGGATCAAGTAGCCATCGGAAGTCTCGTGGTCGGACCAGTAGAGGGACTTGCCCTTGAGCAGGGGCAGCATCAGGCTTTCTTCGGCCTCGATGTGTTCCCGGATCAGGTCCACCAGCCTCTGCCCCAACAGCGTGGCCTGGGAGGAGTTCTGCACCTTGCCATCCGCGATCTGCACGAGCAGCTGCAACGTCATGTCCCACATCAGGCGATGTTCTTCCTCAAGCCTCTGGAGCAGCGAATCAGCACCGATCTCATCCAGAAGGGGAAACAGCTCCCGCTCCTCGGCCTCGTTGTGCGGGCGAAGCACCTCGTAGATCCAACGCGCGCCTCGATCCACGGTGGCCCAATCCCCCGCTGCCAGGGCTTCTGAAAGGCGCTTCAGTTGGCTCTCTGCCTCACCATGGGTTTCATGCCAAATGGGTGAAGGCAGGGTCTCGGGGGTCTGCGTCGGTATGGCCATGGGCATTTTGGCTCTCCTGGTTCCAACAGAATGGGGCATCAGCCCCGTGGAAAAGGTCACCAACCCCAAAGCGTCCGAGAGTTTGTGCCACCTATCACAGGGCCCAGAGACTATCGAAAGCGCCGGAAAAGGAAGGGCCCCATACCGTTCCCTCAAATGAGGCGAATGACTGATTATTTGCGCGGCCTAAACTGGGGGCGGGTGGGCGCGCGACCTGGGCGCAACCCTTGGAGATCCCGGCGTGACCTCGACCCTCGTCAAAAAGGCCGCTCTGGACCTGGCCCTCAAGAGGGGTCTGGTGGGCGTGGACGGCGCCGGTCAAGGGACCGAAGACCTCAGGGATCATGTCCGGCGGCAGCTTCTCGATCTGGAAACCATGCAGCTTCTGGAGCGGGAGGCCGAGCTTCTGTTGTCGGGCAAGTACCCGGAGCACGGCGATGAGCCCACGGCGGTCTCCCCGGAGATGGGCGGCGTACCTAGGATCAACCCCTTGGGCCTCTACCCTTGGCAGGACTGGAGCCGCTTCCGCCCGGAGGTCTACCTGGGAGAGGGAGGCATGGGACGGGTGTTCAGGGTGCAGGATGTTCGCCTGAAGCGCCGGGTGGCCCTGAAGTTCTTCCGCGCGGCCATGGATAACGTGGCCAAGGCCTTTCTGCGGGAGGCCCAGTCCCAGGCCAGGATCGAGCATCCCAACGTGGCCAAGGTCTTCGAAGCGGGAGAACAGGAGGGGATCCCCTTTCTGAGCATGCAATTCGTCCATGGCCCTACCCTTTCCGAAGCCGCGCCCAACCTGGATCTCCGCGAAAAGGTCGACCTCGTCCGCCAGGCCGCGCTGGGCGTGCACGCGGCCCATCGCCTGGGCATTGTCCACCGGGATCTCAAGCCGGGAAACATTCTGTTGGAGAGTGATGAGCAAGGCGCCTGGAAGGCCCTGGTAGTGGATTTCGGGCTGGCGAGGGATCTCACCGACATTCCATCCGGAATGACGGGCCTGATGGGCACTCCGGCCTACATGAGCCCCGAGCAGATCGAAGGCCCCTCGGTGCTGGTAGGCCCCCATTCAGACGTCTACTCCCTGGGCGTGACGCTCTTCGGCCTGCTCGCAGGGCGGCTGCCCTTCGTGGGCAATAACCAAGTGGAGATCATCCGGAAGATCGTCGAGGAGGATTCCCCTACCCTCCGGAAAGTTGATCCTTCCATGCCGAGGGATCTGGAAGCCATCATCCAGCGCTGCATGGAGAAGGACCTGCTCAAGCGCTATGACAGCGCCCTCGACCTCGCCGATGATCTGGAACGCTTCCTGGATGGCAGGCCGGTCCTCGCGAGTCCCGTAGGGCATTTGAGCCGTTTTCTGAAACGCGTCCGGCGCAATCCCCTGCCCCTCACCGCCCTCTCAGCCGTCCTGCTGCTATCGGGCGGATGGCTCGCATACGCGCTGGCCACGCGGTCCCGGGAGCGCGCCTTGGACCTTTATGTGCAAGCCCAAGGGGAGAACCTCGCGCGCATCCGCTCTGAAATGGACGACCTTAAATTCAAACAGATCGCGGAGCGGAAGCGCTCCGACGACCTGCTCCGCCAGATTGCCCAAGCCCAGACACCGTTGGAACGGCTGAAGGCGGAGGAACTCCTGCGCGCAAGTCAGAGCCGCGAGCGCGAACTGGGCATGGCGGTTGTCGAGGCCCAACGGCGGATCCCGGGCCTGGCGGGCGCATCCAGCCAGGAGATGAAAAGCCGGCCGCAGGTGGAGGCGAACTCATCCGAGACCCCTCCCATGGATCCCTCCGGAAAAAGATCCGACATCCCGGAAAAAAAAGCCGATGCCAGCAATCAGGACCGCGCTGCGAAGTCCATTCCAGAAAGCGTGGATCCCGCCTACACCCCTCCCAGGATCGTCTACCAGACTCCGGGGAAGTATCCGCGGAAGGCCTTGACGGATCCGCTGAACCCCTATTCGGAGACCGGGGTGACCGTTGTGGTGCGCGTACAGCTGGATCCGCATGGGCATCCGGAGAAGATCAGCCTGGTGCAGGAAGTCCCGGGCTCTCTTGGCTACAACGAAGCGGCGATAGAAGCCGTGCGGCGTTCCATCTACGCCCCGGCGCTGCTGGGCGGAAAACCCGTCGCCGGGATCCTCGAGGTGCGCATCAAATTCGAGAAGGTCTCCAACTAACCGGACCCTGATACCGAGATGCATTCAAAAAGAAAGAAATTCACCGCCAAGACGCCAAGAACACCAAGAACGCCAAGAAAAACAAACCATGAAACTCTTCCCGACTCGCATCAAACTGTCGTATTGGCAGTCTGAATTCCTTGCGCAGAGCTGGTGCCTGACTGCTTTCTTGGCACCCTTCTCGGTATCGGCCCAGCCGATACACGAGACAAAGGAAAATCTGGCGTCTTGGCGGTGAGTCCTTTCATACGCGATTGAAAGCGATTAGGTATGAGACGTCAAAAACCGGAGCAGCCTTGCAAACCGGCTTGACACCGCAGGCCCGCCACCAGGGACGCGAGAGAGGATTGGAACCGCGGGCGGAAGGGCAAGTCGAAGATGTGCAGGCCCGGCGCGCTCAGAAGCTCTTTGACGGCGGGGGCGGGGTCCGATGCCTGCCAGGTTCCCAGGAGCAGGCAATGAATTTGAAGGATCAGGTCCAGCCCCTGGCCGGGGCGGAGAAAAGGAAGGCGCCGCTCCAGGAGACGACCGCTCCGGTGGACACGGGTGGCCAGGAACTCCTTGAACTTAAGAAGCGTCAGGCGATCCACGTTGTACTCCAGAACGGTGTGAAGGATGCTCAGCAGCCGGGGCAATCCAGGTTGTGAATCCAGGGCCTCGAGGACCAACACCGACAGGGCGTCGGGGTCCAAGGGTTCCCCCGAAGCGCGCAGAGCCTCGTCGAGAGACTCGAAAAAATCCAACAAACCCGCTTCAGTCAAGTGCAAGAAGAGTTCTTCTTTTGTTTTGTAATATATATAGATAGTTCCTTTAGCAAATTTAGATTCTCGAGCGACCTGGGCCATGGTCAGCTCCAGGAATCCCAGTTCATTGAAGAGCTTCGAAGCTGCGCTCAGGATCGTCTGGCGACGCTCTTCCTTCTCGTGAACCTGCCTGGCGCGTTGAA
>JANXQX010000169.1 GCA_025353305.1 Holophagaceae bacterium | reverse complement strand
GCCTCATACCTCAAATCTCATGCCTCTTCACCTGATAGTCGTGATCTCGATGCCGCGGTAGTAGCGCTTCAGGATCTGGTCGTAGGTGTAGCCTTCCAGCGCCATGCCATAGGCGCCGGTCTGGTCCATGCCCACGGCGTGGCCCCACCCGCGGCCATAGAAGATCCAGCGTTTCTTGTCGCCGGTTCCAATAGTGAGATAGCGGAATACGTTGTCCTTGAGGCCCAGCAGCGCGCGGATGCGCATGCCGGTGAACTCATGGCCCACGCCGCGGGTGTCCCGCACCGTGAGTTTCAAAACACGGCCGTGCTCGTTGTGCTCCAGTTCCAGGGCGCGGATGCCACTCGCGCTTACGCGGGATTTCACTTTCGCCAGCAGTTCGCTGTCCTTCAATTCTACCTTCCAATGGGCCGTCGGGTTGTAGCGGTCCCAGGCGGCGCCATCGGGATCGAGGCGGCGGATGAGCAGCCGCGAGCCGCCTTCGCGGGGCATCCATCTCACGCGGTCACCCACCTGGATATGGGCTTCGGACAAAAGCCGTAGTTGACCTCCAACACTCTCTTCCGCGAGAAACAGGAAGTTCGCCAAGGGCAGTGGTTCAGCCACGGCGCCCGGCACTTTGCGGCGCACGGTGCCGTCGCGCAGCAGGGTGCCCTCGGCAAGTTCCGGCGATTCCAATTCCAGCCACATTCGCGAAAGCGCCGTGAGCCCGTCCCGCAGGGTGGGTTGGCCATTCCACATGGCGCTGGTGACGATGCCGCGCCGCGCCAGGAAGGTTGCCAGGGGCCTATCCGCGGGCCTGGCAACGATGGGTCCGACGAAATAATCCGCGTCCTGGGCCCGTTCCATGCCCTCCACTACCCGGTCGAAACCGAGCGTTCTGGCCATCCAAAGATAGAGCTGCAGATCCTTGGCGGCCGGGCGATCGAGAGTTGGCAACCCCAGGCGTTGGGTGAGGCGGGCCATGGGTTCGGAGAGATCGCTGCTCCGCAGCGGCTGCTCCATCTTTTCGCTGGTCAAAACATCGGGAAGGATGACGCCGAAAGCCGCAAGACGCAGCAGTTCAAGATTCAGCCAGGGTTGATCGGTGCCGGGATCCACGGCGCCCTTGAAGGCAATCGTCACGGGCTTGTCCGGATAGTTGCTCACACCCTTCAAATACGGTTGGGGTCCGCCGAAAACAAAGCTGTTGTCCACGGTCGCGCCGCCGCTGTCCGCCGTGAACAGGGCCTGGATCGGAAGTCCGTTGTAGGTGGCGATGAGACCTACGGTTTCGGCCACCGCGCGATCTGACAGCGGCTGTTCGCCATCGACACCGCCATAGACCTGATCCAGGGGGGTGTCGAGCAGATCGAAGCCGGCATTTTTCCGCTTGCCACGATTGGCCACTACGTAAGTCCGGGCTGCCACGGCCTGCGCTTTCAGCGCCTCGACATTCGGGTATTCATTGGCGCCCATCTCCCGGGGCACCACGCCGCGCACATAGTCTTCCAGGGCCACCTGATTGACCACCGTGAGCCGCCCATCTCCGTTGGGAAAGAACTCGACGGTGCCACGGTAGCGGCCCTTGCCAAAGAGCTGCACCAAGCCACTGTTCGAGCGGAACAGCACGCCCTCCGAAGGCAAGGCCCGCCGTTCATAGCGTTCGGTCACGGCATACATGGCCCGGCCCTGGCGCGGCTTGCCGGGAAGGTGTTCCGTGGACACCCACAGTTCAAGGAAGCCGTTGCCGCTCAATTTCTGGAGAATCTGCTCGGTGTCTTCGGCCTTTTCGAAATGGCCGGTCAGTACTTTCCAGGACGCCCCATCGGGAACGAAAATCTTCTCTGGCTGCTCGCCGAGCTCCCGGAGCCTGCGCATGGCTTCCGCCGCCGCCGTTGCGCTCATGTCGCCGCCCACGCGGATCCGGTATTCGTCCCTGGGATCCGCTTCGCCGCGGCTATCCCACCAGATTCGGAGTTTTTCCCCCTCGCGCAGTTTCATGATGAAACGTCCGCTCCGTGTGCGCAGTTCGCCGCCACCATCCAAGGCCACCTGCCAATCGCTGCCTTCGGTGGAAAGGCCGATGCGGACCGTGGCTTGGCCTGCCAGGGGTTGCACCAGACTGGCCACGATCAGGGATGGAAGAAAGGCCCGGGGATTCATCCCTCAAGCTTATCTAGGAAGTCCCGCAACATTCTTCTCCGCCGATCGCGGAGCAGGCTCAGGCTCAGCAATTCCCCTTCGGGCCCCGCCCGATGGCAGAGCAAGGCCACGCAACATCGGTCTTCCAACCGGACGAAGATCGCAGCGCCCGGGTAGGCCAGGTGCTGCCAGAAGGCCGTGGCTGCTGGCATCTCCGTGGTGGGTATGGCCTCAGGAATTGAGTTGGAAAGCGATTCCACCATGTGGGTTCCGGTGGCGCCGAGGGGGATTCGGGCCAGGAGGTCCGCGTAGGGCGCGGTGGCCCGTTCCAGGCCCAGGCCCCGTATTTCGCCGTCTTCGGAGCGCGCGGTTTCAATCGCCATGCGGTCGGGCCATCGGGCCGACATCCACTTCTCCAATGAGATTTCGAGCTGTCTTCTGGATGCGCCAAACCCCGAATGACCGATCATGCCGACTCTCGAGTTCGCATCGTGGGGCAGATGGGGATCAGGCTCGGGATAGGTCAGCCCCGGCTCCGCAATCGCCCAGGCAGCGGAATCCTGGCCCGGCGGAAGGCGCATGGGCGCTTCCTTCCAGGGAGCCGGACTAAGGCCTGAAGCCGCAGCTCCCAATTGTTTCCAGGACAGCCCGAGTTCTGCTTCCAGCAACTCCGCGATGAGGCGATAACCTAAATCCGAGTAGGTTGAGACGCCTATCTTGGCTGCCTTCAGCAGCGAATGATTTCCGGGTAATACCATCCGCCTCAGCTGCGCGGCCAAGGCTTCGCCCGTGAAAGGGAGCCAAGGCGGCAGGCCCGCCGAGTGGGACAGTAGCTGCCGGACCGTCAGCGGCTGTTCGCGATCATGAAAGCCCAGCTGCCAGCGGCGATCCGCATCGAGATCCAGGTAGGCATGGGCCAGCAATGCAGACACCAGCGGCTTGGTGAGCGAGGCCAGGTCGTAGAAGGTCACGCGGGATCGCTCACATTCACATAGGGCTCGCGCGGCCATTTCCAACCGTTCTCGATCTTCTGCCAGCCCACATGCACGTAGTAATCCTGGGCGATGACGGATGCCTGCAGAACCCATTGCACGTCGGGCCTTCCCAGGCTCTGGACGCGCTCCAGGAGATCCCTGCCGAGCCCGTGTTTCTGGAAGTCCGGATGCACCGCCAGATCACACACATAACCGTCGTAGTTATAGTCGGTCCAGCCCCGCAGCAGAGCCACCAGGCGGTTGCCAAAGCGTTTCTCCCGCTCTTCCCATATCGTGAGCACCACGTTGGAACCCTGGAACATGCGCTTCAGGCGGGCCGGGTCGGAGGTGGGCCGACGGAGTTTGGCGGCGTCGTAAAGCTCCGCGATGGCCTTCGGATCTGGCACCACATCGCTGCGATGGATGAAGCCCATCACCCCTCCAACATCATTGCGAGGCTGACATCCACGGCCTTCTGCACCAGGTCCGCAACACGCATGGCCTCCAGGCCATCGGCCCAGGAGACGTAGTCCTGGCCTTGGCCTTGGCAGGCCTGGTAGAAGGCCTCGAGCTCAAGTTTGAGGGGCTCCCCCTCCTCGATGTCCACAGTCTCGGGGATGACTTCAGGGCCGTTCTCGCCCATCTTCAGGCGCAGGATCTCCAGCTTCTGAGCGGCGAAATCCAGGCTGGCGTATTCCTGGTTTCCGAAGGCGCGAAGGGTGCGCTCCTTCTTGCGCGCCACGCGGCTGGCGGTGACCGTGGCGAAGGCACCGCCTTCGAATTTGAGCCGGGCATTCACCAGATCCGGGTACTTGGTGAGCACCGGCACGCCTACGGCCTCCACATCTACCACGGGCCGCTGCACGAGCGCCATCAGCAGATCGAGATCATGGATCATCACGTCCATCACGACATCCACTTCCAGCGAGCGCATGGGGAAGGGAGAAACGCGGATGGCCTCGATGAATTTGGGTTTGAAGTTCGCGGCGCGCAAGGCGACCACGGCTGGATTGAAACGCTCAAGATGGCCCACGCAGGCTACAAGCTTGGGACTTGCCATTCGCGCGACGGCCAATGCCGCCAGCAGCGCCTCGGCTTCCACAAGATTCGCCGCCAAGGGTTTTTCCATCAGCAGATGCTTGCCGGCGTTCAGGGCTTCCAGCCCGATGGCGTGGTGAAGGCCCGTGGGGGCCGCGATCTGCACGGCCTCAACTTCCGAAAGGATGTCCGCCAGCCGCGGTACCCAACGCGTTTTGAATTTTTCAGCGATTTGAACGCCGCGCTCGGCAGAAGGGTCCACCACCGCCGCCAGTTCCGCTGCTTCCGAGCTGGATGCAATCCTGGCGTGGTGCTGGCCCAGGTGCCCCACACCCACCACAGCGACGCGCAATCTGGACATGAAAACCTCCGTCATCAGTGTAGGCGGGCCTTGGAAGAAAATCGCCGGAGAGAAGAATTCGTGAAAAAACAGTCTCTTTCTTTGTCCCCGTGAATCCCCGATTGTCCCAGGCTTAAATATCTTTTGGCCGGGGAGTCACGGGGATAAACGGGGACGAAAAGAAAAATCCGCGGTAGACAGCCTCGCGATCCCGTCATTTCTTTCTTCAGAGATATCCCGCACTCGCGTCCAAATGGCGGCGAAGGGATACGGATGAATAGAATAATCTCTTCACGGCGCTAAGCTAATGGGAACTTCGAGGTCCCCATGCCCACGTTCGATACCATCTCTCTCGTTAAATGGCTCCACTTCATCCTGCTGTCCATGGCAGGCGGCGGCGCGATCGTGGCGCTGCTGCTTTCTGGTTTCGAAGAAGATCATGAGGATCTCCGCGGCCTTGCCGCGACCGTGTGGAAGCGCACGGTGAGCTGGGGTTTCCGGCTGGCGCTGGTGGCGGGCATCGGCGCGCTGCTCTTGAACATGCGGAACGGAAACAATCTCCTGCTGGACCGCTTCATGCACATCAAGCTGACCTTGGTGTTGATCCTGCTGGCCTGCTCGGAAATGGCGCCGAAGGGCCTGGCGGTGGGAAAACGCGGCGCGGCTATGCTCGCCCTGCTGCTCTTCATGCTGGCGAGCTTCGTGATGTACAACAGGAGCCTTTTCGGCCAGAAACCCAGGCCCGTGCCTGTGCCCCTGGCCCAGTCCGCGCCCGACGGCACCATGCACGCGGACCGTTGAACCTCCTGGATCACCCGCTCAGGCCTAGAGGCGGCCTTCTCGAATCCCAGCGCAAGCCGCCAGGGCGTGCCAGGCATTCGCGCCAGGGATTCGGGCCTTGAATCATCGCCTTGACGCAGGCCAGATCAGGATCGCCTGGCCTTCAGGTACCGCATTCGCCGAACCACGACGCTCCTGGGTCAGTTTCAGGGCTTCGGGCCACTCAGGCCCAGGCGCATCAATGAGCTTCCGCCCATGGCCTTGAGCATCTGGCGTGATCTCTCCAAGCGCCTTCCAAATTCCTTGGTTGAATTGCCAAATGCGGTATGTCTCCGCGGATGGCGCTTGAGGGACATTGGACAGGGTGAAGACGATCATGCGTCCCCCCCGCTCCGCGCGATAGGTGGCGTGGGGACCCTTTTCGATGTCGCTCAGCGGAGCAAGGGGCACGAGGCGCAGCCCCTCCATGTGGCTGCTGGTCAGCATGGCCAGAGCCTGCTCATCCAGTTTCCAGGCCCGTCGCTGCTGGCCCCATTCGTATGCTGAAAAGCCGACCGCCGCGATGAGCATCGCGACCAGGGCGGCCAGGCGCGGGGTCAGCTTTTCGATGCCCACCCGGATGCGGCTCTTGGCAGTGCCGAGGGGCACTTCCAGGAATTCTGCGACCTGCCCGTGCGTGAGATCCTGGAAAAAAGCCAAGCGCAGGGCCTGGGCCTGGGTTGGAGGAAGCGCCGCCAGGGCCCGCTGGATCGTGGTCCTGCGGTACTCCTCCCAGACCTTTTCCTCTGGGCCGGAATCATGGGCGGACAGTTCCACCAGTGAGGCTTCTGAATGTCCATCGACCTTGGGCCGCCGCCCCCGGTGCCGCAATTCGTTGAGCACTTTGTGGTGAGTGATCTGAAGAACCCACGACCGGAAGCCGCCGCGCGCCGGATCAAACGTGGCGGCCTTCTGCCAGACCTGAAGGAACACATCCTGGGTGATCTCCTCCGCGGCGGGCGCGTCGAGGGTGCGGCATGCGATGTGGAAGACCAGGGGAGCGTGGCGCTGGTGCAACGCTTGCAGAGCCTCGTGCTGGCCGGTCTGGAGACTGGCCATCAACTGCTCGTCCGTGCGCTCTTCGCCGCTCCTCCGGTCTTCTCCCAATGAACGCTCCCGCTGCTGGCCTTCGACCGATTGGATCATGGCAGGGTTGCATCCTCAGGCAGATCCCGGAAGACCATCCGGCCTCCCCAGTGACCCGCCTCCCCCCACAGGCCCAACCCGAGGAGCGAAAGCGCGAAAGCCAATCGTAGCGCAGCGGCCCGGCCTCGCAGCGTGCGAACCAGCAGCATCCAACAGGCGATTCCCAGGGGCAGACCCCCCAACGCCAGGAGTTGATGGACTCTCAGCAGGGCCGGGAAAGAGGGTGCGGGGTGGCGGGGATGCGCCAGCCATCGGCCAGGCTCGATTCCCCCGAGTTCCCGTGCAAACAGCAAGCCGCTCCCCAACGCTGCCATTCCCCCAAGCAGGCCGAGGCAAGCCAGAAAAAGGCTGGTGCGGAGCCAGGCTTCCCGATGCGGTTTGGAGCGAAGCGCGAACAGCAGCGCCAAGGGCAGAATGAGCACGGCACCGATGGGCGCGTGGACCAGGGCCGGGTGGGCCTTGGCGAGAAGGGCCAACAGGCTAGAGGCGGACATGCGGATCCACCACCTTGTCCAGATCCACCACGAGTGGGCCGCCAGGACTGAGTTCGGTGACCTCGAAGTGCTTGAGCGGCAGCTTGGCGGGCCCTTGGAGCACATTGCCCTGGAGGTCGTACTCGCTATCGTGGCAAGGGCACGCGAAGCTCTTGTTCTCTTCCAGGTGCACGGTGCACCCATGGTGCGTGCAGATCGACGTGACGGCGTAGATGCCCGCAGCTTCCGCGATCAGGAAGAAGCCGCCCTCCTTCCGGTAATCCTTGATGGCTTTCTGCCCAAGGCTCGCGCGGGTGTCGGACGTCACTCGGCGGGGATTCTGATTCTGCCCTGGTGGGTTCGAGCCGGCTCCCAAGGGAAGAGCAATCAGGGCAGCCGCGGCGCAGGACAGGGCGCAGAAACGTCTACGGCCGGTGGAGCAAGGTTCTGTGGCGCGATCGAGGGGCTGCATGCTGATAGCTTCAAGGCTCATGGGTGCGTGGCCACCACGGGGAATTCCTGGATGGTCGTCTGGACTTCGGGAGCCGCAAAAAGGTTCGCCTTCTCGGAATGCACGTCCACCTCCCGGAGACCGAGGCCACGATAGGGCTCGGCTGGATCCCAGGGTATGGGGGCGCGCTTGGGCACCGAACCGGGCGCGGGCAGGGGGAAGATCAGCGACCTGGCTGCGTGATGGGCGATCTCGCCCGTCATCCGGTGGTGCTCCTGATGGATATGGCCGTAGAAGACGGTCACGTGCTTCTTCGCGGCCAGCAGCGCGATGGCCTTTTCTCCATCCGCGGTGGTCCAGTCCCATTCTTCGTAGAGGTTGAAGAGGGGGCGGTGGGTGAAGACCACGATGGGGATATCGGATCGTTGCTTATTCAGATCCGCGGCCAGCCAATCCAGTTGCGCCTGCCCCAACTTGCTTCCGGGCTCCGACACATTGTCAAGGGCGATGAAGTGGATGCCCTTGTGGTCGAAGGCGTAATAGGGCGCGCCAAAAAATTCCTTGTAGGCCTCCCCTTTGTCGAGCGAGGCATCGTGTTCGCCGGGAATGAAGCGGACCTGCTTCACATTGAGTTGACTGATGATTTTCTTGAATTGTGCCATGCGTGCGCGTCGTTCCTTCGGGTCGTCGGTCGTGTGGGTCAAGTCGCCGGTGAAGATTACGAAGTCAGGCTGCTTCACCAAGCCGTTGACCGCCGCCACGGCCTTTTCCAAGGTGCCTGCGGCGTCCGGGTTGGCCTTGGGCCCGCTGAAACCCCAGTGGGTATCGGACAACTGGACGAAATAGAAGTCCTTCCCCTTGCTCTTGATGGCCGCGTTGGCGAAGCCTTCAATGCCCGAGGCGAACACCACGCCGCCGAGCCCCAGCATCTTGATGAAATCGGAGCGCTTCATCCCACTTGCCATATCGCCTCCCTGAATGGTTGTCAGAGGGGTATACACCGGGACTGAGGGCTTGGATCACAAATTCGGATTGGGCTGGTTTCCCCGGCCTGTTCCGTCTACGGAAATCCCAATGGCCCAATTGAACGGCCGGGATAACCGGGACGGCAAAGGGGGCGGAAAGGTGGCCGATGATGAAGTGTCTCGTGGGATCTCCACACCCTAGCCGACGACACCGTACCGGTGGGTGAACACCGCATTAGCCAGGAGGAGACCATTGGCCAGCGCATGCGCGACGAAAGCGCCGCGGATTCCGCCGGTCTTGCGGGCCACCAATCCGAAGGCGAGACCTGCGAAAAGTGAATGAGAATCATTGCAACCGAGTTCAATTGGCATGAAGAAAAACTGGGTTTCTTTTCCGGTTTCGCGGTCAAGTCATGCTTCTCCACTGCTTGAGCTGGCTACGGGCAGCCTGCGTCCGCTACCGCAGCGACCCTTCCATCTCCGCCAGCACATACGCCATGATGCCGACCGCGGCGATGTTCTTCTGCATGTCGAGCTTGATGACCTTGTCGAAGGTGTCGGCCTTGGTATGGTGCACCTCCCAGTAGTGGGTGGTGTCGTGGTTGACGCCGATGCCGGGGACGCCCTCGCTCACGGTCGGGCCCACGTCGGTGCCGCTGCCGCCCATCTCCATCTTC
>JANXQX010000083.1 GCA_025353305.1 Holophagaceae bacterium | reverse complement strand
CTCCGCGCCCACTTGGACAAGGGCTGGGACTCTTTTCTAAACAGTAGAGGCGTTGGTCTGGGGTATTCCTCCCTCGGCATTCGAGGAGGTTTGGGACCCTATTCTGGATCCTGAAGCAGGACGGGCAAGGAAGTCTCCAGGGCTCGGGCTAGACGCTCCATAGCGTCGATGGAAATGTTCCGTTTCCCACATTCGACTGAGCTCACATAGGTGAAATGTAGCCCGGCATGGTCGGCCAGAACCATCTGGGACCAGTTTCTGGCCAGGCGCGCTTGCCGCAAGTTGATGGCAAAAACCTCTCGGGCAGTTCGGGGCATGTTCACTTGCCCGAGGCTGAATCGATAATGACTTTGAATCTATAGACTTAAAGTCAAGTTATATCTCCTTGATTCACACAAGTAACACGAAGGCGCCGACATGGGCCGGGCGCAGCAGGGCCCATGGCAACTTGAAATCGCAAATTGCGATTTCAAGTTGCCATGGGCGAGGGGAAAACCAACTCGTGACCAAGCAAATCCTAATGAGCCATCTTCGGAAGGCAAACTCATTGCTGAGCAGAGAGTTGGAGCGGCCTCGGAGGCGTCCCCAGCGTTTAAGGTCACAATTTGTGGCCTCAAACTCGGCTCCAATCCCACCGTCATTTCGGACAACAGATGCCCTCAAACGAGGGCCTTTATCGTCTAGAACCACTGCGCCTTGCCATGGCGCATACCGGACACCATGAAAAGTGACGGACATTATTCGGTATGGCACTCCACTCGTGCCCCTCGGCGCATCGCCACCGAAGCAGTGTCCTTGCGTTCTCATATACCTTGGAGAGGCACGCCCCCCCCTGCCCTTCAGCTATTTCCTGGAGCTCGACCAAGTACCGGGCCTTCTCCTCTTCGCTCAATCCGCGTGCCATGGTTCGGTGCTCCACGTGATTTCCCGCAATGTAGAGTAGACGGGTGCTGCAGTGATTCACCAGAACCGGAGGAACTGAACTGTTCCGCCGACATTGCTTGGGTCTGTAACCTAGTATCGAATGCATATAGACTATGCATTGTTTGATTGTTAGGTGGGTAGGTAGTTGGTTAAAGTTTTAGTTAACTGGCTAGCGTTGATTGTCCTTGAACTCCTTATGATATAAGGTGTTTTGTTATATTTTTTTGATGGCTTTTTTTAATGTTTTAATCTTCTAGTCGGTGTTGACCTCTAGAAGGTGGGTTGCGGAAGATTGCCACCAGTATTATGATGTATGGGGTGGCAAAGCATCCATTAATTCAATTTTGAACTCGACATGAAAATCGGTAAGCAAATCAAGAGGATGCGAAATGAGTAATGGAAAGATGGGTGGAACAGGACGGCAGCTGAATAAGCGGTTGGCTGGCCTGGTGGTTGCCATCGCGAACAAGAAGGGTGGCGTTGGCAAGACAACCATCGCTACGATCCTTGCCCATCGCATGGGCGCTACCTTGATTGATCTTGACCCTCAGGCCAACGCTGCAGACTGGGCGAAAGGGTGTGACCACCCTCACCACCGAATGGGCGCTTACCGGATAACTGATTCAGAAATGACCAAGCTCGTGGAGACCGTTGAGTTGGCAGGGCAGGGGGGTCCGGTCGTTCTTGATTGTCCTCCCGGGGAGAACGGTCTATTCCGTGTTGCATTGACCCTTGCAGACGGCGTAATCATTCCTTACAAGCCAGGAGCCGCTGACTACAAGGCTGTTATGGAAACCTCAGAGCTCATCCGGGTAGAGGTTTCCGAGGCCAACCCGGACTTAAAGGTGATGGTGCTTCTGAACGAAGCTCGAACCCAGGACAGTCAGGGCCTTACTGGTTTCACCGTAATGGGACTGAAGCAGAATCTCCCTAATGCCAGGTACATAGGCAGCATCGGGAACCGGAAGGTCTACCCCATTGCCTACAGTGAGAGCACTGTTCCAAGCACTACCAAAACCGACGAGGAACTTGAAGTGGTGTTCGGGAATATCAGTAAAACGCTCGGTGTAAGGATCTAAGGAGCGCCCATGGCTACAAAGAAGAATCCCAAAGCAAGCCTTGAAACCATCTTGGCCATTGGCCGTCGTGTGGGTGGGGAAGCTCCGGTGGCCAATGGACCAGTACCGGAAATAACGCCACTTTCCCCGGCGCCTCCAGAGGAGGCCACTACACAACGGCCGGATCTCCCCGAGGTCCCTGCCGTAAAAGCTTCTGCAGACACACAAAATGAATCAAGTGAGCCAATCTCAGCCCAGTCCACAAGGGCCCCTCGCCAAATATCCGGCTCCTCTGCCCTACCAAAAGGCTCATCTCGCCCAGAGGGCATCGGAGACTTTCTCGCCGAAGCAGCACAGGTTCGTCAAGCTAAGGACGCTCGTCAGGAGGCCGTGGAGACGGCCACCTGTGTTTTTTCTATGCCTGTGAAGAAAGCTGTCCAAGAGGCAGCAGCCGATGCTGAAATGTCTGTTGCACGCTGGGTTATGGATGCCTTTAGTTGGTGTATGGCGAATGGAATCTCTCCCACTCAGGTTGCTGATTCTGCCGCCTGGGTTGCCGAGGATCGGAATCGCAAGATTGAGGATGAGGAGGGGAGTCAGGTCCCAAATCGCGCAGCAGGCTCCGGTGTTCCAATCAGGGCCTCGATCTATCGTGATGTGGTGACGATGGCCAAAGGTGTTCGCCCTCGGCTCTCCAACGCCTCGGTTCTCGAGGGATGCGCCGTGATTCGGCTCCATGCCGTAACACCTTCCTGACGGCACTCGCCGTCAAAGATGGCTGGGTCAAGTGACTCTTCTTTGGGTGTAGACAGCTGTCTCCTGCTCAATACCAGGAGCCTGCCTTTGTTCCGCAAAGTCCGGATTGGAAATCGGCCTGCGCAGTCTGACTGATTGATTTGATTCGGGTTAACGATAATTGTTCCAAGAAGTCCGGATTGCGCGGCTTGTGCACAGGACTCCCCCGCTCAAACCATGAGCCCGGCTTTGTTCCGCAAAGTCCGGATTGGAGATCGGCCTGCGCAATCTGACTGATTTGATTTGGGTTAACGATATTTGTTCCAAGAAGTCCGGATTGCGCGACTTGCGCACAACGCTCCGCCGCTCAAATCAGGAGCCTGGCTTTGTTCCGCAAAGTCCGGTGCCCTTGGCCTTTCTCCATACTTGTTAGGTCGAAAAATATTTTTTGACCGGACTTCATGGAACACATCGCTCCAATGACCAACCGGACTTTATGGAACATTCAATACCACCCGAATTTGCCCTTATCGCCAAGGACGTAGCTCCTTCAGCGAATTTCCACCGGACTTTATGGAACAATATTTCGGTCCTGGTTCCGGACTTTATGGAACAAATGTGTTCCAGCTATGGTTTTCGATGCCCAAAGACCCCCATGGATACTATTGCGGACTGTTCCACCTGGGTCTAGCCTTCTAGCCATGGATGCTGCCCTTGCCCTCAAGACCCTCGCCCTGATCCTTAAGGGAAAGGCGAAAGCCCAGGCGTTCCTCGCCAAGTACCCAGAATTGTCTGTCGAGAATCCCGAGGATGCCTTCCGCCTGATTTCCTTGGCAACAACAGCTGCTTCAGCACCTCGCCAGAAACCACAACTACCCCTGAAGATTCGCGAGTTCCGTCGGCAGGTGGCCACGATGGACTTCGAGAGGATCCTACACACAGCGAAAACCTTGGCCCTTTGTTCGCTCCCCGTCGAACCGACCAGTGCCCGCACGATCGAACGAGAAGCGATCGATGAACAGGGTCTCAAGGTTCGAGTGAATTTCTCCACGCACAAGGCCAACATCGCCCTCCCATACGGCAACGATAGGGCCATCATCACTTGGCTTATGACGCTGGCGCGTGAACACGGCTCCCCGAAAGTCCAATTCGATTCAGCCATGGAGTTCTTCTCTGCCTTTGGCATTGGAGATAGTGGCCGAAACTACGTTGAGCTGAGGGAAGCCTTGGAACGGATCTGTAATGTGGTTATCACTTACGGTTATGAAAGCGAGCTGCTCGATGTAGATAGGGACAAAGGAGAGAAGCTCGTCTACGACAAGCAGCTCCCCTCAAGGAGGGATGTCAGCAGTGAGAGGCTGGGTCTAGTCCGGCTGACCGGTCTCCCCAATTATTTCATCGAATTTGGAGACAAGACCTTCAAGGAACTGGTCTCTTCGCCCGTCTCGATCCCGCTGGAAATTCTCCGGAGGTACCGCAACAACCCGACCAACTGGGACCTTCTCAATTTCATCGTCGCCGAGTCTGCTGGTATTGAGTCAGGCGGTTCGAAGTCGCTCTCACTTTCCGCCGTGGTCCAGTTCCTTGGCTCTCAGGACAAGAACCTGAGGAAGCTCAAGCTGAGGATTGAACTTCTTCACCAGGAACTAGGGGAGTTTTTTAACTTCTCAATCATTGGGCGAGGCACAAGCACAGTCCTGGTTTTGCGTGAACTGCCTGAAGAGCTTCGACCGAAATCAACCCTTGGTGTTGAGCCCCAAAAAAGCCTCGAGCTGAAGCCCTCCCAGGAGATCACTACCTTCGAGGAAGCTGAACGAATTCTTGCTCGCCCAACGCACATTAGCCGATTCAGGAGGATTAAACGAAGGCTTCCACCTAAACCCTAGAACGAAATCACCCCCCGTTTGCGCGGAGGGCGATCGAAGGAACTGCCGACAGCAAAGGGTATTCACCTAGCACATGTAAGATCCCTTTGTTTTGGCAGCTGGTCAAGGGTTTGCCCACAAATCCCGCCTACTCATGGAGCTGCCATGCCGAAATCCCCCTCTCGCGAGGGGCAGGGGTACCCTTGCCCGCGCACCCGCAAGACTGAGAAGCCTTCCTCAGCCTTCACCCGCCGTTCTGGGCGCCGATCCTTGCTCTTCCGCCTTGTCTCGACCGGGATCGGCCGCACTGCCGCGGCTGCCACGCTCTCCTGGGCCGCCCAATTCGGGATCGAGACGGAGTGGTCCATGTCCCAACTCGCTGAACACGGTGAATGCGACCGGAAGACCATCTCCAATGCCATCCCGGTCCTCAAGGCGGCAGGGTTCGTGGAGCAGGTCAGCGACCACGTCTTCGTCGGGTTCAAGAAGAACGGCAATCGCAGTGGGATCTACCGCTTCACCGAAGAGTTCTACGCCATGGTGGGCAAGGCCAGGAAGGCTTCTCGCCGGCGGGAATTTTTCCCCACTCCTTCAGCTCTTGAAGTACCGATCTGTACAGTTCCAACGAACGTACAGCATCAGCATGAGGACCAGGCGCAGGGTTCGAATGCCATGCCTGTTTCCAAGAGCCTCAAGGAGGAGTTCAGGGCAGGTGTTGAGGCTGCTGTTGAACCTGTCGTTGAGGATCGTGTTGAGCCGACGGTCGCTGCGGACCAGGTCACCAGGACCTTGATCGAGGTTGCCGGCTTGGACGAGGGAGGGGCCCGTGCTGCTGCCAAGGCGCTTCCGTCGGCCTGTTCGGGGGAGCTGGTGAGGTTCTTTGTCCAGGCGGCCCAGGAGGTGATTGGCCGGCGTGGCCAGGGCGTCAGGGATCCCAAGGCCTACCTCCATCGCCTCCTGACTTCCGGGGACAAAGGGATCCTTCGCACAGCCCGCAAGCTCTACGAGGATTCCAAGGCCGCAGCCAAGGTGGCCCGGTCCCTGGGGGTGGACCAAGTCCTGAGGCAGAGTCACCCGTCCTTCCGTTCCCTTCCTGAGGCCTTTGAGGCCATCCAGGAATGCCTCAGGGCCAAGAGGGAATTGGAGGCCTTGCCGGCAGACCACAATTCCCGGTTGTTCTACTGCGACCAGCTGGGCAAGGCCAAGACTGCGGTGGTGGACCTGGCCGCGCGCGCCATTGGGGCAGGGGGGCCTCCGCAATCCATCCTGGACCGATGGACCTGGAGGCGGAGGGTTCTTGAGGAGGCCGGCCTGAACCTGGGTGATTCTCCACAGGCTGGGCCTGAACGGTCCAGCCGCGGTGGGGCAGGGGGGTATCCC
>JANXQX010000233.1 GCA_025353305.1 Holophagaceae bacterium | reverse complement strand
AACCCCACCTCCAACTGGAACATGAGCACCATGCGCTCCCAGGGAATGGGCTCCAACAGGAAGCGAGTGAGGATGGCCGTGGCGGCGTTGTAAGGCAGATTGCCCACGATGGACCAAGGCGGACCCTCGGGTAAGGGCACCTGCACCGCATCCCCCTGGGCCAGGTGGAAGTGCGACAAAGAACCAAAGCGGGCCTGTATAAGCTCGCAGGCCTCCGGATCCAGTTCCACCGCCCAGAGCGGCCGGCCATCCTTGAGCAGAGGTTCAGCCAAAACCCCAGGCCCAGGTCCGATCTCCAGGAGCCGCTCAGCCAAAGAAGCCAACGCCGCCCCGATGATCTTGTCGATGGCACTCGGCTGGACCAGGAAATGCTGACCGAGGTTTTTTTTGGGCTGGAGGAGGCGGGAAGGGTCCATCGTGAACCTTCCATCCTTTCAGCAATGCCGGCAAAAGACCAGGGCGTCTGGAGAAATGAATGCTCCAAACGCCCTCTTAAAACAATCCTGCAATGGGCCATACGACAGAGGCAGGCCTTGGTGGAGATCGTTACAATATATTCAATTTAGCGTTCGAACACATTGTAATGTCCATCTCTATCCCAGTGTTCAATTTGGTACGCTTGAACTACTTAGCGGGATGGATGTGGTAATTCTCATATGTGATTCTGTTGTATGTCGTTCACAATAAAAGAAATCGAATTGATATTCCCTGTCAGCAACCAGATTCAGGGCTACTGTCGATGTTCCCTTAGGATTGTTGCTCGGGTCCGTATAGGTTACAACCCCGGTATCAAGATTCAATTTCCCAGTATAAGCTTGATGCACGCCGCCGAGATCAATGGCCAACTTCTTGTTGATGAAAACCCAAACATCATCGTCACCTTTGAATTGAAAGGTTTGTCCGGTTTTGTAAGTGAACGTCGTATGAATTTCGTAAGTGTAGTGGAAATTGTGACCGCTTGATACGCCGTTATTCACACCGCCGGTGTTGCCGTCACCTGGATTATTGTAAATATAATTACCTTGTAGCTGCCCGTCAATTGGGAATTGGGCGTCACTCAAGTAAGTGTACACACCAGGCTGACCGACAGGGTCCGACTCAGTCAAGTCGATCGTGTATTGAATCTGATAAGGGGTTGCATCAACCGCCCCGTGGGGGGAAGGGAAATCCGTAAACCAAGCCTTGAAACTATCCGCACTGTGGATAAGGCTTACATTGTATGCTGGATTGTTATACACAGGTTTATTATCCGGTCCGAGATCAACCTTAACCATATTCTTCCACCAATCTCCATATGCCGCCTCAAAATCCGGATTGATCCATGGAGTGAGTGGATTAAAGGCTGCCCCTGCGCCAGAAATGGTGACTGGTGGAGTGTCGGTTGCATTTATATATGGGGTTGATGGAGAAAAATCCCTGAGAGTCCCGGTCAATTTTAGGGTCCCATTTATAACTATATTCCCGATGGCCTGGCACCCAACAGGGACCGCAGGGACTACTGAAACATTGTCAATGTAACCTTTGAAGGCAGCATCAGCATGGAGGGCTAGCTTCGGATCCGCACCAGAGCCGCATACGATCGTTTCTTGATAGGTTCCATTCGCATTTCGGGCAGTGCCTGAAGTTCCACCAAGGCGAGCGGCAACGGTTCCAGCCGTCCAACTGGAGATGGTATAGGTGACTATATAGCTCGTTCCATTGGTGACCGCCTGGTTTTGTGCAAGGTCGGAAGCGGTATGAGTACCACTACAATGAGCAGTGCCATCCGTCGTGTTGATCGACCAACCGGAGCCCTTCGTCCAACCTGAATCGGTAAGGAAAGTGCCGTTGGTTGTAAAAGAGAATGGAATAGTTATAGACATCGTTCCACTTGAAAGGTAGCCCTTGCTAGCCGAAACGGTGAAAGTGGAGTTCGACATGACGGGGATGGAGAAAGTGCCATCGACGGCACTGATGGTGCTGGAAACGCCAATGTAGGTGACACCTGAAGCAGTGATTACGGCGCCTTCGACAGGCGTAGTGCCGTCTAGTCTAACGACCTTGCCCGAAACGCAGGTCGTGGTAGCCACATTGTCGGCATTCCAAGTGGTGAAGTGCTCAACAGTGCCCTCGTAATATTGGTCTAGGCCTGTCCCGGTCAACGTGAGTGTGCCCTCTTGAATCCAACGCCCAGCAGCAGAATCGTAATAAAAGGCAGGTACAGTCGCGGGAGCTGCAGGCATGGGGATGGATACCACTGGGTCCCCGTTGTCACTGCCTGCCGGCACCTCCAGGAATCTTGAAGCCAATGGAATCCTGATCGTAGCCGATTTGCCCGAGGCCAAGTTCAAGGGTGCGCCTGTGCTATCTGTGAAAAAGGCATCCAGGGCGCCATAGCTTTCAATATACTGACCAGCTGAGGTGGTGTAGTCACCAGGCATCAGCCCGGGATTCGTTGAGGGATCGATGGGGGTGAGACTGGCCTTGACGGGGAAGTGAATGGTACCGCCATTTGAAGGGACCAAGCCATTGGCCGGAATGACCACTTGAGCCGGTGAATTTGGCACCCCGAGGGTCACGGCCGAGATCAGATTAGGAATATCGGTTACGGTCGCTGGGAGCAGTGCCACATCCACATGGTTGGTTTCCCCACCGAGGATGTTAGCGATCCGCTGAGTGTTCCCATAATTGGAGGCAGTGACCGTAAGCTGCTTCCGGTCCGAAGGAGCCACATGCAGGGCGTAGGTGCCGTCCGCGATGGTGGTGGTGGTGGCTGTTCCATCCGTCACCGTGGCGCCAGAGATCCCTTGTCCAGAAATGTAGCTCTGCACCTTGCCAACCACCAATCCGGTGGTTGGGGGTGTCGATGGCGGAGTACTGCTTCCGCCGCCACCACCGCCACCGGCGCAGGAGATCGTCAACCCGAGCGTGCCCAGCAAGACGCCTGCCAGCAAGACAGCCTGCAGGGTCCGGCCCAGGTCTCTTCGCGGTTGTTCATGTCTGTGGAAAAGATCGGGACTCATGGTGCCTCCCAGTGGCTGCTCTGTCGGAAACCAAACGCGGCTTGCTGAATGAAAGTATTGCAATTACTCGAACTTGAAAACCATGAGAGAGACCATGGTGCGTTTACCAATGTTAGCGGATCGTACGCCAGACGCGGGCCTTGGGGAAGAAGGCCTTCGTCTGTCCTAAATAGGAGTTCGTATCCATTGAAGTAATCTTCTTGCTGGCATCGTTGGGATCGGTGATGGAGCGCGTCCCGGCTTGCTGAACACCCGGAGTTCCAAGCATGGAGAAGTCCGAAGCGACATTGAACCAGGTGTCCACCAACCCGCTTATACAGGAGACATTTGTGCGGACATCGCTCACGATCGGATTGATGACATCACAAATCTTGTTGCTATAGGTATTGCCTGTTCCCCCCGAGCAGACATCGACCGTGGTGGGCGTGTAGTAAGCGTAGTAGAGACTGTTGGCAACCACGATGGGTGGATTGATGCCCTTCGAGTAATGGGAATTGGCGGTATCCGGGAAGGTGACGTAATAGCCGAACTTCGTATCCGTAGAGGTTGTGGGCGCCAAATAATAGGCAGCATTCCCTAGGCTGATGGCAGGTGCCCCGTAAGCCAGGGTCGTACCGATGGCCCCCCCCGCTCCCCACTTACCGGCATTGAGCAATTGGGCGTTGGTGTTGATCCCGTTATCCGGTCCGTTGGTCGTATCCAGACCCCAGGCCCTGCTGTCCTGGCGATCGAAGACGACCGTCAGCCTGGTGTTGGCTGGATTGTTCGTACCGTAGTCGAGGGGGTTATTGCGATTCCCACTCTCCATGGCTATGCCGACGGCCACGGGTGCAGAGGTCGTACCATCCACCGTTGTGACCCCCTTGCCGGGGAAGGTTCCGACCAGAAAAGGCGCCGGCAAGGTCGTGTATGCGGGACCTGCGAAACTGTATGTGGTGGGAGTCGTCGTACTCGCGGTAACGATCGAATTGGCATCTTGGTAGACCTTCCGAACCCCGGTATTGCCGAAGGGTGATTTCTTCGTGCCATCGGACGACCAGGCCATGAGTTCCGACGTATCCTTGCGGAAATTGCTGTAGGAACTGAAAGGCGGATCTGGGACGATATTTTTGCTTCCCCAACACCAGAGCCCGCCCCACATGTCGAGGAAATAGGCCCGCTGGGCCATCCCGGATCCCAAGAAAAACTCAAAGGGGACCACTCCGGCCGAAATGGGGCCGACCATGGTTTTCGCTCCGGAACCGGTAGCGCCCCCAATCGTATTGCTCGTGAGATCCACAGCGGCCAGGAAATGGCCATTGTTGATATCCAAGGCCAGTACCGAACGACCCAGCAGGGGTGCGCCGGTAAACTTGGCCTCGATTTCGGGAAGGCTCAACCCGCCCCCGAAGAAGACCACATCCCTGTAGACACCATCAAACAGCATCCGGCCAAAGGAGGGGGCACAGGAGGAATAGCCCATGTTCTTCACGATGCCCCGCAGCACTGTGAGGTCGAGACCTGTTTCATTGCGGCCAGATGGTATCTGGTTGAACTCGTCCGGGACCAAAGACCATTGCAGGGTCGGGGTGGTGGGATCGTGCAGGTTCAGCGCATAGTAGCTCCTGCCACCCTTCCGCAGGCCAATAATGGCGATGGCTCGCTCATGACTGGTGTCCGTGGCAGGATCGATGGCGATATCGGCACCATCCAGTTTGCTATTGCCGATGCCGCCTCCGGAAGGAGGAAGGTCAAGGAAATAGATCGAAGGTGATCCATCCACCATGAACTTGTGGCTATTGCCAGGGATATTCAGGTAGCCGAGATTATTCAAAAAGTCCGTAGGCATGAATGACCAGAGTTCTTCAATCGTGCCGGAAACAAGATCCACTTTCGCTTTGGGAGTGGTCGTGCTGCTGGGATCGTCCACCGTAGCGATGCTGCTCTTTTCGCCAAAAGCATGCAGCCACCCTTGGTTGGTGCCCACGAGAACGATCCGGAAACGCTGGCCCGTCGCCATGGTGATCGCCGAGGGAAGAGTGGCCGTGTTGTACTCAAGATAGGAGGGCGTAGAGTTGATGATGTCCCCCATGATATTGGTACGGTTCTTGGTGTTGTCCGAAGGCTCCGCACCCATGACCATCTTGATAAGATTCTGCTGGGCGGTGCCCCCAGGGGGATAGGCCGTCGTATTGTCCGCCGCAACGAAATTTTGCAGACCTGTGAGGGCAGTCGTATAAGGGGCGCCCGTGTAGGTGAAAGTTGAAAGCGCCGTCGCATTGGGGATGCGCGTCTTCAGTTTCCGACTGCTCCAAAGGGGTATTGCATTGGCTGCGGACCACACAGCGCTTGAGCTATCCAGAGTCGTGGCGGGAGCGCCGGTCTTGTTCAGAATCACGGTTTTGTTGCCGGCCCCCACCTTGGTGGGGAACATCAACAGATCGCCGCTCCACATGACATCCCCGCCGACAGGCGGCTTGAACGTGCCGATGTAGATCTGTTTGCCGATGCTCGCTCCGATGAAGGGCAGGTCTGGATTGCTGGTGACGCCCTGATTGCCGCCCCCGGTGGCCTCATTGAACGCGTACCCCAGGCTCTTGGTGAGCAGATCCGGGTTGGTCGCGTCGAAAAAATAGGTGCTATTTGCGGTCTTGCCCAGGGCCGGAAGGTCAGGGTCTGCCAAGGTGTAGCTGGTGAGACTGCCGAGTGTCCAACTGGTCCGGTTCGGATCACCCACGGCCGCGGCCAGGAACAGCCGCCGCTTGGGACTGTTGGCATCGCTCAATTGCCCGCCGAGACTCACGCCTACCGTCATGGTGGTGACCAGTTGATAGCTGCCGGAGATTGTCTGTGTCAACCGTTTTTTAATTGCGAAGGGCAGGAAGTCGCTGGGAGCCGAAGAGCCCGTTGGATAGGCCGTGGGCGGGTTCATGAAGGTTGTGATGGGCACATCCTTCGTGTACGTGGCCTTGGTGGTGTCCGCAAGATGGGCCGCGGCGCCAGCATAGGTGAAGATGTTCCACCAGGTATTGCCTGGGTTTATGTTCGTGGGAGTGGCGATCAGCGAAGTGTTTCCCGCCTGCGCAGTCCCCGTACCCGCAGCCACATCGGTGATATAGGGAGTGGTCGACAAGTTATCGCTGTTGTTGTCCACCGTCGGAACGCCATCCGTGAAAATGATCAGGAAGTGTTTCTGGCAAGCGACGGGGGCATCCGTCCCGGTTTCCACCGTGCCGAATACGTTGTTGACATCCGTGAATTGCGCCAAGGCTCTTGCCGTGGCGTAGCAGAGCGGCGTATTGGTGTATGGGAACAGGGCGGCGAGACGGGACATGGCCGTGACGGAGTTGTTGTTGAACAGGGTCCAGCCCG
>JANXQX010000038.1 GCA_025353305.1 Holophagaceae bacterium | reverse complement strand
GCCAAGAGTCCAGTGGCCTCGCGAAACGACTCGGCTGATATCGAGAATGGAATTCATCGTGTGCCAGCTTCGCGGTTTGAATTCAGGTGGCCCGGCAGTGGCCTCACGCTTGAGTGTGAGCCGCGCCGGACCACCTGAATTTGCGGGCTGGAAGCCCGCAGGCGCTACGCGCCCCGCAAAGAGATATCGGGCTCAAATCAGTAGTGGTGGGTTTTGCTTTTCTTGGCGTGCTTGGCGCCTTGGCGGTGAAATCTTTCTTTTTGAATGCAACCGGGTATCAAATTAACCTTCCCAACTTGCTATCCACATTGAAGCGGTGATCGAATGGGTGCCGTTCGCTTTTCTCCGCGAAAGGCGGCTTGCAAGCTTACCCGCGCTTCTTCCCGGGCTTTGGGCCGCGCACGGTGCCTTTCGGTGGTTTGCTTCGGGAAGTCGGGCCGGATCGATCATCCCGGCTCCGTGCTGCCGGGCGATCATCCCGGCTCCTTGCCGGGGGCTTGCCCGTCCTGGCTGGCTTTTCAGTTCGTGCAGGCCGCTCGGATGAACGCCCCGGCTTGTCCCTGGAAGGTGGCTGGGCTTCGTTCCGCGTGCGCACTGCGGCTTTGGGTCCCTTGCGCTCGGGCACGAAGTCCGACTCCCGCAACGTCGCAGGGCCGGCCAATGTCGGGACGAAGGTATAGGGCTTTCCCTTGGCATCGCTGGCGGTGGCTTCGGCCACCCAGGCGCTGACGCGGCGCAGGTCCTCGTCCACGCCGATGATCTCGACCTTCACCGCATCGCCGATGGAGAGCACCACCTGGCCCTTCATGCCGGTGGCCTTGGTGCGGTTCTCGTCCGGAAAGAAATTGCCACCTAGGGCGCCCAGGGGAACGCCGACTTCCACGAAAGGCGCCTCCAATCGCACGAAGGCGACCTTGGGTGAAAAGCCCTGAATCCGGCCCGAGAAGCGGCGGCCGATCTTGGGTTTCATCAGGAGGCAGGTCTTCCAGCGATCGTTTTCCCGCTCGGCTTCGGTGGACTTCTGCTCGGCGTCGCTGGCCTGTTTTGCGATCAGCGCCATCTGGGCGTGCAGGGTCTCGGGCAGCTTTTCTCCGCGCAAAATCTTGCGCAAATTGCGGTGGACGATGAGATCCGGGTAACGGCGGATGGGGGAGGTGAAATGCAGGTAGTCCTGCAGGGCCAACCCCGAGTGCCCGATATTGTCGGCGCTGTATTCCGCACGTTTGAGGGATCGCAGCAGCATGGTGTTGAGCATGACTTCCAGGGGCCCGCCGCGGATCTTGTCCAGCAGCGCGTTGAGCACCTCGGGCGTGGGCACTTCGTTGACCCGCAACAGGTCGAAGGTGCGGGCGATTTCGGCGAAGGTTTCCAGCTTCAGTGGGTCCGGCTCATCGTGGATGCGGTAGATCGTGGGGACTTTCTTGCGCGTGAAGAAGCGCGCCACGGCCTCGTTGGCGAAGAGCATGAACTCCTCGATCATGGTGTGGGCTTCGTGGTGCGCGTACTTGCGCGCGTCCACAGGGCGGCCCTCTTCGTCAAAGATGAATTCGGTCTCCTCGCTCTCGAAGGCCAGCGCCCCGCGGTCCATGCGCTTGGTGGTGAGCTGGCGGGACAGCACCAGGCATTGGTCCAGCAGCCCGCAGACTTCCTCACCGAGTTCGGCGCGTTTGCGGGGGGAGAGATCCAGGCTGGCTTCTTTCACTTCGTCATAGGTCAGGCGTTTAGCGGAGTGGATCACGCTTTCCGTGAAGCGGGTTTCAACGATCTCCAGCTCGGGCGAAATGGTCATCCAGGCGGTCATGGTCAAGCGGTCCACACCTTCGCGGAGCGAGCAAAGGTCACCGCTGAGACGGTCCGGGATCATCGGGATCACTTCATCGGGGAAGTAGACGCTGGTGCCCCGGAGATTGGCCTCCGCATCCAGTGGCCCGCCTTCCTTCACGTAGTGGCTCACATCGGCGATATGAACCCCCAGGATCCAGCCGCCGCCCTCGTCATCGGGCAGCACTTCCAGGGAGATGGCATCGTCGAAATCCTTGGCCGTGGGCGGATCCACCGTGACGATGACCAGTTCGCGAAGATCCTCGCGGCCCTTGATCCACTCTTCAAGAATGGCGGTGGGGAAGGGAGCGAGTTCATTCATCACCGCGGCCGGAAATTCCGTGCGCAAGTTGAACAGCGCGGCCGTGAGCTTGTTCTCGATTTTCAGGTCCGTGGACTTGCCCAGGCGGGCCACCACGGTGCCGCGCAGCTGCTTGGCTTCCAGATCGGGGTCCAGGACCACGCCTACGAAATCGCCGTCCTGGGCTAGGCCGGTCTCGGGCACCGCGATGATCTGGGACATGCGCGGCTCGATGGGAATGGCGCGCCAGCCCCACTCCTGTTTCTGCAGATGAGCCGGCAAAGGATCGGTGCTGCGGGCAAGGATTTTCAGGATGCGGGCCTTGACCCGGCCTTCATAGGTCTCGCCGCTGATCTCCGCCATCACGCGATCGCCGTGGATGGCGTCATGGGTCTCGCGCCAGTCCACCAGGATGTCCATCTTGGCGGCCTTGGTCAGGCCGATGGGGCGCAGGAAGCCGCCGGTGCCTTCGGGCTGGCCCAGGTAGGTGGCCTCGAAGGTCTCAAAGTCGCGATACGTCGCCCCGGCTTTGGGCGGGGCAGGTTCTTTTTGCCTGGCAGGACGGCGATCAGCAGCGCGTGGAGTGGATTTCGGAATGAAGCGGCTCTTGCCGTGGTTGGTCATGCTTCAGGATATCAGGCCGCTCAGATGCTTCAGCGGGCTTATGCCGCAACCAAGCGCCGGTTTCAAAATGAGGCGTCGCCGCACGCCTGCTAGCCGTCGCGACTCCCTGACCGCCCCGCGAAGCAATTTCGTGGAAGACCATGATGCATCGAGCGGAACAATCCTGCTGACCGATCACGGACTTGATCAGCGGCGTCCGCCACCGCCTGAGCCCCTTCCGGAACCACCACCACCGTAACCTCTGGAGGAGCCTCCGCCGCTCCAACTATAGGCCCTGGGTGTGCCACCACCACCATGCGCCCGGGTGGAAGCGCTGCCGCTCCAACTGTAGGCTCTGGGTGTGCCACCACCACCATGCGCCCGGGTGGAAGCGCCGCCGCCCCAACTGTAAGCCCTGGGCGAGCCAGTTCCACTCCTGCTGAAACTCCTGGGCGGGCCATCGCTGGAACCGTAAGCTCCAGGGTGGCTAACTCCTGGATGGACCGACCCCCGCGAACCCTCGTGGGATCTCTCCCCGGACGAAGCGAGGTGGCCGTGGCTGACGCCGTGCCAGCTGCCACCTCTGAAGTAGCCGCGGCCATAGTAGCCCGCACGGTAATAGGGCCCGCCCCAGCCATACCAATGGCCCATGCCCACCCCGTACCAGCCGAAGTACCCCCACCCCACTGCGCCAAAGTAGGGCCTGGGACCCCATCCCCAAAGCCAGGGGGCGAGCACCCAGCTCCATCCCACCTCGGGGTAGTACACGTACATGTTGGGCGTGCCCCCGTCAGCCGGCACATTGGTGTAGTCGTTGCCGTAGGGCATCCATACCCAACCGTACTGTGAGGTGTGGACCCACTGGCCTTTCGGGGCTTCCTGCCCGGGAGGGGATTGGGGCGGATCCGAGGGCGGATCGGGCCGATCCCCCGGAGGGGGCGGCGGCGGATCCTGGGGGGCCGGGGTCGCAGGCGGAGCCGGTTGGGGATCCTGGGCGCCAGCAACCACGGAATCCTTCCCAGGGTTGGCCAGAAGGGCTACCGCCGAGAAGCTGGCCAGGGTCGCGATCAGGACCAGAGTGCGGTGGATCGTTCTCATGGGCACACCTCCAAACTCTTTGGACCCGACCCGCAGGAGGATGGTTGCGCCGCTGAAACCTGCGGGAAAATGCATGAATCCATGGCTTCTGGACTCCTGCAAGGACACTTTGGGCCACCTGGGGCGCAAGTCAAGTGCGGTAGGCCCATGATCCGGGCATCAGACAACCGTCCCCTCAGAATGGGATTCCTGAATTTCCTGAGCATTGTCAAAGCCTGGCGGCGACGACCGCGTTGATATCCTCGTCTTCGCGAAGGGTAATTTCATACACCGGTGATGCGCCGCTGCGAACGCCAGGCGTGGCTTTACTGTCGGCAAGATCAGCCAGGACCCCCATGTTGACGAGGGACATCAGTCGATTCAGGTCCTTGAATTCGGGCTCTTTCCCCACGTCGGCGGCATAGCGGCGGAACTGCGCTGGATTGAGCGCGCCGTCGGTGCGCGCTGAGCCAGAAATGGCCTGTTCGATCAGCTCGCCGCTGTTTGCGGTCAACAAGGAGTATATCAACTGGTAGGTGAAACGCTGGTCCTTGCCATAGAAAAAGGGGCCTTTTGGCCGGCTGGCGATTTCCACCGGCAACCAATCGGCGGCGGCTCGCCGCAAGATCCGTTTATCGGTGAATAATTCGGAATGATGCTGTACCGGGATCTGGCCCAGAAGCTCGACCAACCGGAAATCGAGAAAGGGAACCCGGTTTTCGATCGAATGCGCCGAGGCGGTGCGATCCTCGTGCCACAGGTGGTAGTCGAGATTTTGCCGGTAATAACCCACATATTTGTCCCACACTTCACGGCGGAGCGGGCGGCCAGATGAGCCACGCACGAAATCAGGGTCGATGATCTGCTGATCGATCAGATCGTGGTAGGAACCGAAGTAGCCATCTTTTATCGCGCGGTGCCCGATCTCGACGGCATCGAAGTAATTGCCGATGGCGCTCCAAGGGTCTGGGTCAACGGCATTGCCACGTGCCACGGTATTCAGCGTCCAGTCTGTGTAACCCCCATTGAACTCGTCGGAGCCTTGTCCAAGGAGGATCACCTTGAGATCGGGATAACGTTGTTTGGCATAGGCATGCAGAAAATATTTGTAGAGCTGTTCGGCCGTGACTTCATGCATCTCACAGCTCCACAACACCCTCCGCCAGTCATCCGGGGTGATCAGGGTCGAGCGATGGTCAAAAAACACCTGATGGTTGGGCAATCCCAGTTTACGCGCGAGAAATTGCGAAGCTTGCGCGTCGCCGCTGCCGACCGTGCTCTTGCTGAGCACGCTGAAAGTGGGAAAGGAGGCGCTCTTGGCCGCAATGGCGGTGATGACGGAGGAATCAATGCCACCACTCAGGAAAACGCCATACCCGGCATCAGCCATCAGCCGCATGCGTACGCTCTCTTCAAGCAGTTCGCGGTAGCGCTCGACGTAGTACTCCGCTGGCTGGCCGCTGCCGGCGGGCGGTCGTTCCGGCAACTGCCAATACTTGCTGATACTGAAAGTCCCTTCATTAAGCGATATGTCCATCAAGGCCGCCGCCGGAACCCGTTCAATTCCACAGAAACCGGAACCCAGCTCATGCGCGAAGGTATCGCCGCTACCATCGCGGCCGAGCGCCGACAACCAGTCGAATTTGCGGGGCACTGCTGGGTGCGCGAACAGGGCCTTCAACTCGGAAGCGAACACCAATGTTCTGCCGTTGTCCGCCACACAGTAGAACAACGGCTTGACACCGTGCCGGTCGCGGCCAAGCAGTACCCGCCGTTTCGCCCGGTCCAGCAACGCCATCGCGAACATTCCGTTCGCCGGTTCGAACAGTTCCAGGTCGCGCTGCAAGTACAAGTAGGGGATTACTTCGCAGTCCGAGCTGGAATGGAATGGCGCATCCGGGAGGAGGGAACGCCTGATGTCCCGGTGATTGAAGATCTCACCATTGATCATCGCGCTGACCCGGCCATCGGGTGTTTCGAAGGGCTGCCGGCCGCCTTCAATATCGACGATCGAGAGACGTTTGAACACGAAGCCGACGTTTTCCCATAGCATCAGCTGGGTATCGTCCGGGCCGCGATGGTGCAGGGCATCACCGATCCCGCGAAGAATTGGACCATCCAATTCCGGTGTGATTGGACGACCATCTAGATGAATGCAACCGGCGATTCCGCACATGGAGGGGTGGCCTAGTTTGTTGGTGCAGGGAATCTGCCTGGAGGCATGGAGCCCTGCGGGTTTAAGTTGATCGACCTATTTTCAGGGAGTATAGACCATCCGCCCGTGCGCCTGGCTCTTTGCGCTCGTTAATCCAAGGATTGCCTGGATATAGACCACGGGACGGCGCCATGAAGGCTTCAGTGTGGGCGGAGCCGCGACGCTGACGGCGGGTATTTCCGCTCTACCTCCGCACCAGCATGTGCTTGGCGAGGAACCCCTGGAAGCGCCCCAGCGCCAGCGCCAGGTGCAGGGTGCCGAGCAGTCCGAAGAAGCCCCCGACGGCGTTGAGAATCAGTATCCAGCCGGTGTGGGGGAGTTGTCCGTAGCCAAAATCGACAGTAAATGCGGCACCAAATAACCAGTGGGCGATGGGCGCCAGCATGAAGCTGATGGAGAGGGACAAACCCGTGACCATGAGCGTGAAGAAGATGATGCCTAGGGGAAGGTGCAGCATCAGATAGGCCAGGCTGGTCCAGGTATGGCCGTCGGTCAGGAGGTTCTTCAACCGTTCCATCCAACCCTTGCCTTCCGGGAGCAGGCTCGGCCGGCGCGGCATGCGTACGTCCAGCAGGGCTTCCACGAGACGGCCCTCCACCAGGGCCAGCATCCGCATGGAGCCCAGGAAAGCGATGGCGAAGGGGATGCCGATGATGAGTATGAAAAGTCCCACTGAAAGGCTGAGGCCCGTCACGGCCCAGGTGAAGAAAAAGATGCCCGTGGCCAGGGACATCACGAGGTAGAGCAGGGAAGTGTAGGCCTTCGGCGTCTTCAGCACCTCGAACAATCCCGGCCAGGGAGCCAGAGGTGTGTCGACCTCCGCGGCGGCCTGGGCACCCTTGGGATGCAGGGCATGAGCCACCATGGCTTCGCGCTCCAGGTAAGCTTCTGCAACTTCCTGCGGTGTCCCGAAAGTCGCCAGGACCGAAGCCAGGGCTTCGGGTTCGGGCGTCTCTGGGTGCTCCTGCTTCAAGGCTGCGAGGCCGCTTCCCAGGTGGGCTTCCGCGTCCCACAGGGCGTCCTGCACCAGGGCTGGATCGGCCCCGTGCAGGGCGGCCTTCAAGGCCTTCAGATAGGACTCGATGGACTCAAACATGGTTCACCCACTTCAACATCGCGTTCACGCATTGGCTAGTCTGCTTCCACTGCTGGGCCCAGGCGGCCAGGGCCTTGCGGCCATCCTTGGTGATCCGGTAATACTTGCGGGGCGGACCCGTGATGGAAGGTTCCACACGGCTGTCCAGCAGCCCGTAGGATTCCAGCGACCGCAGCGCCGGGTAGAGCGCCCCCAGCCTGGTGATGGGGGCCCGCTCCTCCAGTTCCTTGGCGATGTCGTAGCCGTAGCGGGGCTCCGTGGCCTGGGCCAATGTGGCCAGCAGCAGCAGGCCCACGGTCCCTGCGTTGAGCTCCTTCTGGAATTTGCGTTCCAGGTCATCCAGCAGATCGGGGTCCATGGGCGCCTCCATGTACTGAGGTACGGTCAGTAAGAAGATAGTATTAGTATTAAGTTAATAATAGTCAATGCCCGGCAATCGACGGACTCCGCTTTCCAAGCCTCAGCCGACAAAGCGCCCTCGGACCAGCCAGCTGGCCCGGAAAGCAGAAATGCGGAACAGCGCTGACCTAACCACCACTGCGATCACCCTGACCCAGGCAATCGCAGTGTGGATCCGAGAGCAGGTGTGCCGAATGGAATTCCGTAACTCAGCAGGTGGGGACTGGCTTACCCGTCCCTGTCACAGCCTCATCGACATTTCCGCAGCATGTATGGGGTTCTCCTTGAAATGATCCAACAGCAGGAGGTACCACCCCATCGCGGCGAGGATCGCGTGGCGCCAGCGGGCCACCGGGGCCTGGCCGAGTTCCACCAGACCCGAGTCCAGGTCTCTGTTGGTGGCCGGCTCTTGGACAGGGAGCCCGTGGATCCGGACCATGGGTTTGCCTTCAATGTCCAGGAAAGCGCCTCCGGGTTTATGGTCGTGGAGGGTGATCCAGTCGAATACCGCACCATCCGTGAACTCCAGCTTGTCGTGGCGGAGGGCGTGGGGATGGAAGACCGCGAGGTTCGTCTTCTTCCCGGCCTCACGAAGCGTGATGATGGGGTTCAGCAGGCCCAAGTGTTTGATGGTCCAGCTCCCTTCGGCGGTCTCCAGCAGGGCCAAGGTGTCAGAAGCATCAGGAAAGATCAGGTTGGCTGCAACCCCATCTTCACTGGAGAGTTTGTAGGCCATGGCCAGGCCCTCTTCCCGGCTCCATTCCAGGAGGGCTGAATTCATTTCGGTGAGTGACTTCATAACATTCCCCCTTTCTCGCAGGGATGCATCCCTGCCCAGGAAATATAGGTTCTTCGAGGGGTCCGCGGGAGACGCACGAAGCCAATAATGAGGGGTGGAAAAAACCGTCGCTTTGGATATGTGCAGGGTTCCCGCCTCCGCAATGCCAAAGGCCTAGCGGGAGCGCGCCTGCGCGCGATAGGCGGGAGGAGACCGTAGGCGGGATCCAGCTACTCGACATCCTCCCGGATGTCCTTTTTCATAAGGTCCATTTCGTCCCGGGTGATCCTGCGTGCCGGGATGCCGCCCCAGGTCTCCCCAGCCGGCACCCGGCTCCCAGGTAGCACCACGCTCTGGGGCAGGATCACGGAGCGTTCGCCGATCTCCACATCGCCCATGACGCAGCAGCCGGCTCCGAGGGTGGCCCTGTTGCCGATCACGATGGGCGCCACCACCAGGTTCCCACCGCCACCATAGTGGGCGAAGATGCGCACCGATCCACCCAGCGCCGCATCGTCGCCGATGGTGATGAGCTGGGGATCGCTGATGTATTCGGTGTTGATGAAGGCATGGCGGCCGATCTTCATGCCCATGGCCTTGAGAAACCACACGCCGAAGGGTGTCAGCGTGACGAAGGGCAGGAACGTGAACCGCACCAGATAGAACAGGGCATTGTGCAGGAGCCATGGAACGGCCACCAGCTGGTAGTAGCCGCCCTTGAAAGGGGTTACGCGCGTGGGGAGCAGAAAGTTGAAGATGGGCACGACGATGATCAGGTGCAGCCCGAATCCAAAAAAGCACAGGGAGCCAAGGAATCCCAGCCAGATCCAACGCAGCACTGGCGGCCATGCGGCACCCATGCCCGCGAAATGGTGCCAGCCCCACAGTACAGGGGCCAGGGCAAGGCCGAGCGCGGCGGAAGCCAGCACATAAATCAGCAGCACGAGCACGCCATAGCTCGCCCGGGCGAATCTCCGGAGCAAGACTTCAAACCACCCGCTGGGTGGCGGGCTTTTGGAATGATCCTGAGCGAACTCTGTCATGGAGCCATCTTCCCACTTGATCGAGTGGCGTCGCGGAGAAAGTGATTGGATGGGCTCGTCGCCTCCACCTCCCAGCGCCGGTTTGAATCCGTGTAATCCGTGTAATCCGTGGCTCAAATAAAACCATGGATGCCTCCGAAATAAAAACCGCTTTCAGCCACGGATTTCGTGGATTCACACGGAAATGAAAAACAGTGGTGAATTTCATTTTGTGTCTCTGCGGTAGTGCTCACCCCTAAGATGGTTCCATGCATCTGGTCCTTCTCCGACTTTCCGCCCTGGGCGATATCCTGCGCGTGTTTCCCGCCTGGTCGAACCTGCGCGAAGCCTTTCCTGAAGCGCGTTTCCAGGCGGTGGTGGAAGATCGCCACGCCTATCTTCTGGAGCCGTTTCCTTGGGTCGAACCCGTGATCGTAAGGCGCCAGGAACTTTCGAATCCCCAGAAGGCGATCCGGGAGTTGAAGGCCGCGGCCGCTGAGATCCGCGGTGCCGATGCGAGCTTGGACTTCCACGGCATCTTGAAATCCGCGCTGATTCCGAAATTCGCAAGGATCGAGGAACGCTGGGGCGATGGCGTGACGAAAGAAGGCGCGGGTTGGATGCAGAACCATCGACCGCCTTGGCGCCGCCAGTCACGCTACGACCAGGCGCTCGGCCTCAGCAAGGCTTTCGGTGAAGGCCACGGAGTGAAGGGCCTCGGGCGTTTCCATCCCGCGTTGAAAGAGGTCCCTTTGCCTGATCCCGGCGAAATCTGGCCGTCGGAGGGGAAGCCCCGCATCGTGCTGGTGCCTGGCGCATCCAGGCGTGGCGCCATCAAGCGCTGGCCCTTGGGTCACTGGATTCAGCTCGCGCAGATGCTTCAAGGGCAGGCCGAACTCCGGTGGTCCCTGGGCCCAGAAGAAGAGGAGCTACGGGCCTGGTTGCCCGCTGAAACGCGTGTGCCCGCGCTCCCCGCGCTTGGCCTCTGGCCCCTGGCGTCCGCCCTTCGCCAAGCCAATCATGTAATCTCGCCAGATACCGGATTGCTGCATCTCGCCGTGCTGCTGGGCGTTCAAGCCACCGCGCTTTACGGTCCATCAGATCCAGTGGTGGCGGGCCTTCCGGACGGCGCGGGCCAGGTGCTGCGCACGGATATCGGCTGTTCCCCCTGCCGGGAGAGGCAGTGCCAGCGGAGGCAGTGCCTGGAGGAACTGGGGCCTGGGATGGTGATGAGGGCGGCTATGAAGGCCGTGGCCGGTAGGCTTTAGGCTGTTGGTAAAAAAGGGCGACCTTAAAGGGCCGCCTCACTCTGAATTGCCCACAGCCTACAGCCCACAGTCCAGAGCCCATTTCTCAGTGCCTGTCCAACACGGCCTGGGCATCGGAGACCAGTTTGCGGGCAGCGGCCTGGCGGGCGGCCTGATCGGGGCCGGCGGTGCGGTTGCTCTCGTTGTAGGCATCCATGGCAGCCTTGAGATCCATACCGTCCTGGGAGGTGAACTTGGAGGCCTTGGCATCCATATCCGCGTACATTTTGTCCATCGCGGGTTTGTCGGCGGCCGCGAGCATCATGCCCATGAAGGGCTTCATGACGGATAGTGCGACGACTGGGCCGCGGGCCTCGGCCGTTGCGCCCTTCATGGCCTTGTTCACGGACTGCTTCGCGTCATCCACTTTGCCTTTCACGAACCAGACGCAAGCGCCCATCACCAGAACCCCGACGAGCATGATGCCGCCGCAGCCGATGAGAATCCATTTGAGAACGGAAGAACCCTTGCCTTCAGCCATGACAGCTCCTTGTTGGAATGGGTGCATCAGCATCTCATAGGGTGCGCGGTCGGGCCAAGCGGGGGCCGGGATTTTTTCCTTGCCTGGAGTTCTCAAGGAGGGTCAAAGTTATGAAAATTCTTCATCCAACCCGGAGGTTTTCATGTCCATGAGCAGCGACTTCAAGGATTTCATCGCCAAGGGCAATGTCATTGATCTGGCGGTCGCAGTGGTCATCGGCGGGGCCTTCGGCAAGATCGTCACCGCCCTGGTGGAGGGCGTCATCATGCCTCTGGTGGGCATGGCCGTTCCCGGCGGCGATTGGCGCACCATGATGACCGGTCCCTTCAAAACCGGGTCGGTCCTGGGCGCCGTGGTGGATTTCATTTGCATCGCACTGGTGGTCTTCATCGTCTTCGTGAAGGGCTTCGGTTCTTTGAAGAAGAAGGATGAGTCCACCTTCAAACCCGACACCAAAACCTGCCCCGCCTGCCAGGAGACCGTGCTCAAGGCCGCCACACGCTGCAAGCACTGTGCTTCCCAGCTATAAAGAGGGCCGTGGGCACTGGGCTGTAGGCTGTGGGCCAGATGACCTGGGATTAGTCCCTGGCTCTAGGTTTTGCGCCAGCCCATGGTGCCGTCCTTGCGGTCCTCCAGCATGATGCCCATGGCCTTGAGCTGATCGCGGAGGCGGTCGCTTTCGGCCCAGTTCCTGGCGTCCCGGGCGGCCTGGCGCGCGGCGATGAGGGCTTCCACCTCGGCGTTGAGATCCAGGGTCTCCCGGGGCCAGGCGGCGAAGACGGAATCTGTATCGTCCAGGAATCCCAGCACGGCGTCCCGTTCCTCCCGGGTCAGCGCGATCCGATCATCCTGGGCGTTGAGATCGCTGATGAGCATGAAGATCGCTGCCAGGGCTTCGGGCGTGTTGAGGTCATCGCCAAGGGCCGCCCAGAAATCCGTCCGGGCTTGCTCAAGGCGCGGGAAGGGATCCAGGGCTTCCTTCCAGGTGCCGCCGCCGGCCTGGGCACCGTCTTCTTCCATGCGCTTGCGGAAAGCACGGATCCGCTTCAGCGAGTTGTCGGCGGCCTTCAAGCCTTCGAAGGAAAAGTTCAGCAGCTTGCGGTAGTGGTTGCTCTGGATTGCGTAGCGGAAGGTGATGGGGTTGAACCCTTTTTCCACGAGGTCCCGCAGCGTGTAGAAGTTGCCGAGGCTCTTGGACATTTTCTCGCCTTCGACCATCAGGAATTCGCCGTGGACCCAGGTGGACACCCAGGAATGGCCCAGGGCGCCCTCGCTCTGGGCGATCTCATTTTCGTGGTGGGGGAAGATTAGATCCACGCCGCCGGTGTGGATGTCCACGCGGTCGCCCAGGAGTTCGATCCCCATGGCGGAGCATTCGATGTGCCAGCCGGGGCGGCCGGGACCCCAGGGGCTGTCCCAGGTGGGCTCGCCTGCTTTGGCGGCCTTCCATAAAACAAAATCCTGGGCCTGGTCCTTGTCGTATTCATCCACATCCATCGATGCGCCGGACTGCATGCCTTCCCGATCCAGATGGGCCAGGCAGCCATAGTCACCGAACCCCGCGATGCGGTAGTACACCGAGCCTTCGCGCTCGTACGCCAGGCCTTTGTCCATCAGATTCTGGATCAGGGTTTTCATTTGGCCGATATGATCCGTCGCCTTGGGCATGACATCGGGCCGCAGGATCCGCATGGCCTCCAGGTCTTCCAGGAAGAAGGCCGTGTAGCGGTCCGTGAGGCCTTTCATGGCCGCATGGCGCGCTTCGTTGGTGGCGTCCCCGGGAAGCTCGCTTTGAGAATCGCGGATGATCTTGTCTTCCACGTCCGTGATGTTCATGCAATGCCGCACCTGGTAGCCCGCCGCCCGGAGGGTGCGTTTCATCAGATCCTGGAACAGGAATGTGCGCAGATTGCCGATGTGGGCGAAGTTGTAGACCGTCGGACCGCAGCTGTAGACCTTTATTTCTCCCGGAGTGATGGGAGAAATTTGCTCGATTTTTCGAGTAAGGGTGTTGAAAAGCGAAATTGGGCGTATGATCCGCATCACTCCAGTTGACCACATGAGCAACCTTTTTGGCCCTTCCCGGAAGGAATTTGAGGACATCCAGTCCCACCTGTCGCAGGCGGAACAGGAGCGGAACACTCTGCGCAAGGAGATGGCCGAGATCCAGGAGCTGCTCCATCACCTGGATCAGGACAAGAGCCTGCTGCTGATGGCCCTGGAGCGGCTGAGGCCGGGCATGGACCACCGGGTGCTGGCGGATACCCTGCTGGAGCTGGTTTTCAAGCCCCTCAACCTGGCCTCGTTCTACGTCTCGATCGCCGACTATCACACCGACCAGTTGCACTGGGTCCTGTACCACGAGGGTGGCCGCGCCCGGAATACGCCCTCACGTTCCATGACCGATGCCGGCGGCTTGACCGCCAAGGCGATCCTGGCCCACCAGCCCATGTATATCCGCACCCTTGAAGAAGCCAAAGCAGAAGGCGCGCAGTTTTCCGAAGCCGAGCGCATCAGCGGACTGGTGCCCCAGAGCTGGTATGGCATACCGCTGGGTTGGGGTGAGCGGCCCTTCGGGCTGGTGTGCTTTCAAAGTTTCCAGCCCGATGCCTTTTCCATGGAGACCCGCCGCCTGATGGAGGCGCTGGCGAACCTGCTGGCCATGGCCATGCTGATGCCCATGGACGTGTGGAAAGGTGAGGGGTGAGAGATTGACTGTCGGCTGTGGGCGATAGGCTGTGGGCCATGACTTCAAGGTCCTTCAGCTCTTGAGCAGGCGCAGGAATTCATCGGGCAGCACGCAGGCTTTCCCGTGGGCGTTGGTGGCCAGATGCACCGTGCTGGCTTCGGCCAGCAGCACGCCCTCGCGTTCGATGCGATAGGTGAAGCCCACGCGGCGGCGGCCGGCTTCGGCCACCTGGGTATGCACGGTCAGCAGGTCATCGAAATAGGCCGAGGCGCGGTATTTCAGGTGGACCTCGCCGACGGTGAGATGGACCCCGGCCCGCTCCCATTCACGGTAGCTCTGGCCCGACCCGCGCAGCAACTCCGTCCGCCCAAGTTCCAGCCAGGCCACATAAGACGCGTGATGAACGATGCCCATGGCATCGGTTTCAACGTAGCGGACACGGAGGTCGGTAGTGGATTGCATCCTCAGAGGTTAGCGGATGTGGAAATTTTCGATTATTGATTTTCGATTGACTATTTTGGGACGCACCCTTGGCGCATTCAGTTCCAATGACCCGATCACCATGCCCAATCGACTATTGCCCCAAAAAATGCCCCG
>JANXQX010000310.1 GCA_025353305.1 Holophagaceae bacterium | reverse complement strand
CAGACCCCTAAAGGAAAGTGTTTTATGGCTGAAGGCACAGTGAAGTGGTTCAACGCCGAAAAGGGTTTCGGCTTCATCACCCCCGACGGAGGCGGCACCGACCTTTTTGTCCACCACACCGCCATCCAGACCCAGGGATTCCGCACCCTGGACGAACAGCAGCGCGTGAGCTTCGATGTCGTAGACGGCCCCAAAGGTCCTCAGGCCTCGAACGTCAATAAAATCTGAATCCAAGCCAACCGTTACCCAGCCCCGGTTCTGCCGGGGCTTTTTCCTGCCGGCATACTGTATTCATGAAGAAGGTCGACTTCATGCTTTTACTGCTCCTTGCGGTCCTGGTTGCGGGCCGCTGGGTCCACTATCACTGGATCCTGCCTAGATTCCTTCGCAAGGCGGAAGTGAAGTGGAACTCGAAAGGTGCCGCAGCGAAAGTCACGGATCTTCTGTATTCAGCCCGCTTCGCGAGCGGTGAGACCGGGTATCGCCTTCATCTGCTCATGGGTCGCGCGCACTTTTCCCAGGGATTCCGGAATCAGGCCTGGTCGGATTTCCTGGAGGCGCAGCTCGTCCGCCTACCGCTATGGAAGCGGCTTCTCGTTCAGCCCTACTTCCGCCGCCTGCCCAAGCAGGTTGGGGGCTGGCGCTTCCGCTATGGCCGCATGCTGCTGAAGCTGGCGCCATCCATGCCGCAGATTCCTCACCGATTGGGGATCCTCCACATCCGGCGGAACCACGAAGGCGATGTGGACCGGGCCTGGGAACAATTCAGAACAGTGCTGCCCCTGGCAGATGAAGACCCTCTCCTGTTGGAAGACCTGATGCTCGCGGCCTTGAATCGTGGCGAGAACTCTTTGGCGGAGCGTGCGCTGGCAGCGCTGATGCAGCGCCATGGGGATCCCCGCCTGCCCTGGGATCGTTCGACACCCTCGGCCTATCTCCTCCAACAAGGCCGAGCGGCCGATGCCCTGGCGCTCTTCCGCAGCCTTCCTGCGCCCTCCCGCACGGAACCCTGGCACTGGGCCGGAGAGGCGAGGGCCCTCCGAAGGCTGGGGGATGATAATGGCGCCTGGGCATCCTTGGAGGAAGGCCTGGCGCAGTTCCCCGCTTCCTTCCGCCTTTGGATGGAACGGCATCAGATGGCCATGGACGGTGGAAGTTTTGAAGATGCCCGCCATTGCCTGGCGCGGGCCGAGGCATCACTCCCAGTGGAAGGGGATTCCGAACTGCGCTGGGAGTGGCAGACCCGCCGCGCGGAGTTGGCGTATTGGGTGGATGGCGATTCCCTCGCTGCGTGGGAGTTCCTGCGGACGGTACCAGCCGATTGCCGGGGTCCCGCCCACCCGCCGCTGGACCTGGAGTTGCAAGTCTCGCTCGGGGATTATGAAAATGCGCTTGGCAGGTGCAAAGAGCTTTTGGAGGAACGCCCTGGAGACCCCTCCCTGCTCATGCTGCAAGGCGATTGCCTGGCGGGCCTTGAAGCGTGGGCGGCTCTGCAGGGCTTCCTGGAAGGCCTTGGGCCCGAGCCCCGCAAGCGGGCCGTATTCTGGCATCTGAGAGGTCTGGCGTTCGGCCATCAGGGCGATCCCCTGGCTGCCCGAATTGACCTGGAGCGGGCGGCCTTGATGGATCCGGAGAATTTACGCCTGGTGCTTGATGCCGGCCATGCCTGCGCGGACCTGGGCGAATGGGAACGTTCTGAAAATCACTGGCGCCAAGCGCTGCATCTGGATCAAACCTGTGGAGAAGCCTTGGTCCAGCTCGCGGAAAGCCGAGACGCCCTGCATGATCCTGAAGGCGCCCGCCGGTTCCTGCGCGAATGCCTGATGCATCATCCCGAAAGCAGCGAGGCCCACGAACGGCTTTCGGAATTGGAATCAAACTGATTTTCTCAACTCTTCCTCAGCATCGCAATCTTGCTGTCATAGCGCTCCCGCTCGGCGGGCAAGGCCCAACGGCGAGCCAATTCCAGAGCAACCAGGGCTTTTTCAGGCTTCCCGTCCAGAAGGTCCAATTTGGCCTTGAGCAGGTAGAAATTGGATTCATAGGGCAACAGCTTGATGGCAGTGGCCACGTGCTTGGCGGCTTCTTCCCATTGTTCCGCCTCCATGGCTTCTTCGGCCAGGAAGGCCTGGAAATAGGGATCTTTCTTCCGCAGTTCTAATCCCAATTGGTGATAGCGCGCTGCCTCGGCCGGACGATTGATTTCCCGCAGGAGGGACTCCATGTTCCCGATGGCCGCGGTGTCCCTGGCCTCCAGGCTCAGGGCCTTCAGATAGTCGGCCTTGGCCAACTCGATCTTGCCCGCATTTTTCAAAACCACCCCACGAATGTTCCAGCTCACATTGGAGGTGGGATCGGCCCTCACGGCCAAATCCGCTTGGGCCATGGCCTCGTCCTTGCGGCCCTCGAGCAGCAATTCCACAGCGCGGTTGCTGTGGAAAAGAGCCCGGCTTCGGTCGGGTGAGAGGATCTGAACGACGTACAAGCCCACCCCTCGGCGCTGCCGCAACTCGGGCAGGAAATCCGCCACGAGATCCCCCATGGGGAACATGGGTATGAGTGCCACCACGTGCCGCTCCATCCGGATGATGGTTCCATCCCGTGTCCACCGGTTTAAGTTCAAGGGTTCAGCAAAATTGGCCTGGATACCTGCCAGATTGCACGAGGCCACACACAAAGCCGTCAGGGAAATGCAGTTGGCTTTGCGTTCCTTCAGCACTTCGGAAATGGTGCGCGTGCGGGAATTGTCATAGGTGATGCCCAGTCCGCCATCACTTTCAGGCCGGAAGATGAGATCCAGGATTCTTTGGAGCTTGGCGCGCGTGCTGGCTTCCCGGGCGGTTGCCATCCGCACGAGCGGCAACAGTTCAGGAGGAACCGAAAAAGGAGTCGTATCAGGTAGTTGGGTGAATGGAATGGGCAATGGCTTGGCGGGCAGGAGCAGGTCAACATCCTGGCCCCGAAGCGGCAGAAGTCCCATGGCCGAGAAGAGCATCGCCATCGATGCAGTTCTTGCTGCCTTTCCAAACAGCTTGCGGGAGTGCATTTTCTGGCCTCTTTCTCCGGTCTACCACGCCCCGACAGGGGGCATCAGCAGCATAAGCTCCCTTGGACTCAGTTCAACTGGGAACAGGGGTGAACCCCCCCATTTCCGGGGTGAATTCACACGGTTGTGGCGATTCTGTGGAATATGGGCCTTGATATTCAAATCATGCCAATCTTTAGTTGATGGGGCCGACTGCTGTGGTGTGCGCTTATTCTCCCGTGGGGCGGGAGGCCTTGGCGGGCCTACTGGACGCGGGAATCCAAGTCCTGGCGCTCTATACCTACGCCCAGGGTGAAGCAGAGACCTGGTTTGAGCCACCGGCGCGCTTGGCCGAAGCCCATGGTATTCCAGTGTGTTTTGAAAAGCGGTTCAATGAGGATTCGGTTTTTGAGACCATCCGCTCCCTGAAGCCCGATTTCCTGTTCAGTTTCTATTTCCGCGAAATGATCCAGGCCCGCTTTCTCGACGTGCCGCGCCTGGGCGCCTTCAATCTTCATGGTTCGCTGCTGCCGAAATACCGGGGGCGCGCTCCCATCAATTGGGTTCTGGTGAAAGGTGAGCCTGAAACCGGCATCACCCTTCATGCGATGACGCCCAAGCCCGATGACGGCGACATCGTGGGACAGATGAAACTACCCATTGATTGGGACGATACCGCGTTGAGCCTCACGTTGAAGAGCGCCGGGGCGGGCCGCATCCTGGTGCGGAATGTGGTGCCGGAACTGCTTGATGGAACCGCGGTCCGCGTCAGTCAGAAGAGCCTGGCGCCCTCGACCTATTTCGGGGGAAGAAAACCGGAAGACGGGCAACTCGACTTTTCGATGTCCGCCGCCGAAGCGTTCAACCTGATCCGCGCCGTGGCGGACCCGTGGCCCAATGCCTTCATCAGCACGGCTGGCGGGATGCTGCACATACCGTGGGCCCTGCCAACCTCCCTGCCCTGCGCTTCCGGATGTTTCAGGCTGACCCGGGAAGGCACGGTGCTGGGTTTCAGGGACGGCGCCTTGATGGTTCACACCTTGCGGAAAGGCCAAGTCCGCACCGAGCGGCCCACGGAACACGGGACCCTTCTCCGCGAAATAGGCATTCCGGAAGTCTCCCTATAGACTCGCTAGTACTGGTCCATTTGTATCCGAGGTCACCATGCGCCTGGCTCTCCTGCTGCTCGTTCCCTCTCTGCTCTTGGCCGGGGACCGCCCTCCCCGCGCCCCCCGCAGCCATGGCGGGCCTGTAAACACCGTGCGGGAGGCCAAAGCCATCGCCCAGCAGGACACCGGCGGCATTGCCATGACCGCCCGCCGGATCCCGCTCAACGGCGCGTCCTGTGGATGGGAAGTGGATGTCCATATGCCGAAGGACACCCGCGGCTGGCGCTGCACCGTGGATTGCGATACCCACATGGTCTACACCAAGGACCGGATTCCCAATCCGCCGTTGAAAGGCAAGCACTGAGTCAAGCCCATGCCGTTGACCCGCCGACTCGCTGCGGCGTTAGGCATAGTATCTTGCCTATCCGCCCAGGACCCTGATCTCGCAAGGCTCCGCAAGGATGTCTTTGCCTTGGCCGACAAGTCCATGGAAGGCCGCGCCACCGGAACGGAAGGCCAGCGGAAGGCGCTGAAATACGTCTCCCAGCAATTCCAAGAGGCGGGCCTGAAGCCCCTGGCTCCGTTGAAGGATCCAGGCGGAACAGATCCCTATGCCCTCCCCTATGTCCTGGTGCGCACCAGGCTTGATACCAGCAACTCGACCATTTTTTTCGGGAAGGTTTCCCTGAAGCTCGGTGAGGACATTCTTACCACCCGCACCCAGCCGGCTTCGGGCGATCTGCTTTTCATCGGATACGGAATCCATGCTCCGGAACTGAAGTGGGACGACTACGCCGGCCTGGAGTTGAAAGGGCGGTGGGTGGCCATGTGGGAAGGCAGGCCGGAAATCACCGGGAGTGCCAACGACGAAGGCTGGCGGCGCGCGGGGGAGACCGAAACCAAGCTGGACTGGGCCCGGAAAGCGGGTGCGGCAGGTTGCCTGTTCATCCAGACGCGGCCCGACAAGGAGGCTGGTTTCGGTCGGATGCGAATGTTCCTGGACCGTTTCGCCAAACGTGGCCAGTTATCGCTTAAAGGTGGCAGCACACGTGAATCCCAAATTTTCTGGATGAGCGCCGCAGCTGCCAAGGCCTTCCAGCTTGAATTGAAACCTCTGGCAAATCCTGAGCCGGCAAGGGCCTTGGGCGCGTTTACCTATGTCCCAAAAATCACGACGGAAGAAATCACCACGGCGAACCTCGCGGCGGTCATCCCCGGAATTTCTCCTGAACTCAAAGATGATTTCATCGTGCT
>JANXQX010000309.1 GCA_025353305.1 Holophagaceae bacterium | reverse complement strand
TCAGCAGCCAGTAGCCGAACCAAGCGCCCAGGGCCCAAAGCATGATTCCACCGGGCCAGTGCTCCTGGAGATGGAATATCTGTCCGGCCAGGAAGATGCCCGCCCCAAAGGCCAGCGTGCCCAGGCCGTGCAGCGCGGTGGAGAGCTTGGGCATGCGTACGGTGAACCAGACTCCCGCGAGATGGAACACTGCAACTTTGGATAAGACCGCCAAGAACCGCATCGTCGGAGACAATTGGTCCCAGTGCGCCGCCACAAAGAGCAGCACCCCGCCACCGACCATGAGCGCGCCAAAAGCGATGGCAAGGATGGCGGGCCAACGAAGGGCATGCTCCGGGGATCTATCAGACTCGAAGGATCGGATCCGCGCTGCAGAATCTTCATCCAGCAGACCCGCCTCGACCCAGCGGGACAGCAATATGCGGATCTCAGTCATGGCGGCCTCGGGGGATTAGTTGAGGATAGCCGGACCCGCAGTCACCTCCGGAAAAAGCCTGCCGAAACAGACTGAACCCTAACTGTACAAAGTGATTCCAAATTCAATGAGGCTTCAGGTCGACTCAATCCGGAGAAGACGTTCGTAGACAGCAAGATCATCTGCCGAGAAACAGCAAAACACTACTTCCTGGATTAGGCTGCCCTTGGCGAGGAATGAAGAGACCGAGTCAACGGCGACCTTGGCGGCGAGCTCAATCGGATAACCGTAGATACCCGTACTAATGCTCGGGAAGGCGATGCTCTGGGCATCGTGCTTTTCGGCAACCTCTAGCGAGCACAGATAGCATGAAGCGAGCAACTCGGGTTCACCATTCAGGCCCCCCCGCCACACCGGCCCCACGGTGTGGATGATGAATTTTGCGGGGAGACGATAACCTTTGGTCAACTTGGCCTGGCCAATCTTGCAGCCTCCAAGCAGACGGCATTCATGCACCAATTCAGGCCCAGCTGCTCGATGAATAGCTCCATCCACACCACCACCGCCCAAGAGTGAAGAGTTCGCGGCGTTGACAATCGCATCCACATGCAAAGTGGTGATGTCGGCGAGGACGGTTCGTACAGTTGTTGTCATTTAACGGGGGGCCTGTTGGATGGAGTTAACGACAGATCCGATTGTGGTTGGGTCCGGATTGGATGCGTGGTCAGGACTGGAGCGCGTCCGCTCTAAACTCAGCAATGACTTCAATGAGACCCACGATGTTTGCGTTGAACTCAGCAAGCTCTTCCGCTGGAACCCAAAGCTCTTCATGGATTCTCCCGCCGACTATTTGAACGGGGTACCTGTTGGCAAATTCGGCGTTCACATGGAATCGGGTCACATACCCAGCTCCATAGTCTCGAACATTCCAATCACGCGAAATCTGGGTTGCATACTCCTCGTTGAGCACAGGGTAAAAGATTGGTTGATCAGGAAGACGTGGAGGGAATTCCCGCCAATCGGAAGCCTCTATCAGTACGAGCTCTTGAGGCCCTACGGGCCGGAATAAAGTGATTGTCTTCATTGAGTCCTAACTTCAGGGTTAACCGGCCCAATCATGAGCTGGAAGTCTAGAGCATGACGCATGAAGCGCCTGCCGTGTTCTGGGTCACGTGCCCATTCTTCATCGAACCAATCGAAGGTGTTCAGCGGCTGGCTTGATCATCGCCCGCATGCCCCAGGCGAATTCCAGGCGGTCGTCTTCAATACCATCCCCGAAGATGACACCGTCGTTGTTCATCTCTGACACAAGCTCCAGTGGATGGGCCTCATCCACCAGGCCTTGGCATAGGTTTGTTCCAGTCGCCCGGCTGGGCCAAGCTTCACGGACAAAAAACGCGAGGCGAGTCTCGATTGGTTTGGGCAAAGGCGTGCTCTCCTTCCGTTGTGTGGCGATGGAGCGGGCCCAACCAGTGGCACCCGTGCCGGTGGCAACGATCAGACCCGACGAGGACTGGCGTTCCTCTTTTTCACCGACGCGAATGCGGTATTTCGCGCTCTGATGGGTGCGATGGCCGATGAAGACTTCGTTAAGTGCGAGCAGCCTTTGGCCGTCGTCCAATCGGGCCTCAGCCAGGGTGCGCACCTCGATGCGCGCCCGGCCTTGGACCGCGTCATTCAAAAGATCAGCAGCCGCCGCTGGGCAATGGGTCACCAGGACCCCCTCGAAGGCTTCCAGGTCTGGATTGATGCCAAAGACCAGTTGACCCTCCAAGTATTTCGCGACATTCGCCACCAAGCCGTCTTGTCCCAGAGCCACCACCAAGTCCTCGGGTTCGAAGACGAACTGAGCGAGATCTGAACGATCGATGCGGCTGTGGCGCCACTTGACAGGGATTGCTGCGAGCACAGTCTTGAGGGCCGAGTCGAAGTGGTTGTCACGGGACTCCGCTTCCTCGATCCGCTGACCGCGACTTTCCAAAAAGAACCGCGCCGCCCCTCGCGTGCCGTGATGGGCCAGCAGGTTCTGGTAGTCCGTGGGCCGGGTCACGATGACCACGCGAGGAATCTTGGCGGTGTTCATCTCAGTGCCTTCCTTCCAGGTGCTGCGTACTCGCTTGGAGCAAGTTCGTCAGCATGGGGCCCAGCATGTCTGGGCTCAGGTTCAGGTGATCGATGCGCCGGAGTTTGCTGCCGAGTTCCTTGGCCGCGAGGCCCATGAGCACCATCGGAGGCATGGTTTTGTAGGTCTCCAGGATTGCCCGCTCGAGCTCAGCCTTCGCGCCTTCGACCTGCTTGATGCTCTCGGCCTCAGCTTCGGCCCGGAGACGAATGCTCGTACTCTCGGCCTCTGCGTTGATCTTCAAAGCCGCGGCTTGGGTATCCGTATTCAAGCGCTGGCGTGAAGCTTCGGCTTCAGCGGCAATGCGCTTCGCTTCGGCGTCCTCGTGGGCTTGTCGCCGCGCGTTCTGGCCTTGCTGCTGGATGAGCTGCTCCTCGCGCTTGGCCAGTTCAATGCGGTTCTGCAGTTCATTTTCCTGGATGGCCAGCTCCTTCTCTACCGCCAGGGCACGCCGCTCGAAGGCAGCCTCATCGGCCTCCTGCTTGATGTGTTCCCTCACCGGAGCCTCGATCGCTTTCTCCAGATCAGGATTCGGTTTCACCGATGAAACGCGAGCCGAGACCACCTTGAGACCCATCTCCTTGAGGCCGAGATCACTCTCGAGCCCCGCCTCCACCTGCTCCCGGATGCGTTCCTGGCCCGTGGCCAGGAGTTCTTTTAAGGGAGCATTAGCGATGGAGATCCAGGCGTGCTGCTGAGCCAGCTGTGTCAGAAGGGAGGTGAGTTTCTCCAGGGGCTGCTTCAGCCACTGGCCGGTGCGCAGGTCCACGCCGAAGTCGACGCGGTTCGCGAGCTTCTGTGGGTCGAGTGTCCGGTAGGTGAGCACGACCTGCGCACTCAGGTCCTGGAAGTCCGACGAACGGCCATGGAACATCACGGTGATCTCCCGGTCTTCCATGGGGACCTCGGCAAGGCTGTCAGTCATGGGCTGGAAGAAGAAGGACAGACCCCTGCCGCTGTGGAGCATCACGTCACGCCGGGTATGGAGCACGTGGGAGCTGGCGTCACTTCGCAGGTGACGGAAAAAGGGATAACTACGGACCTCCGCCATGGGAGTCTCCTTGAGATGGATCCCGGGCCACCCTGCCGTGATGGCAGGACTTCTGGCCGTTCATTTCTAGGCCTAGGGCCTACAGGCCAAGGCCCGGGATCGGGTGAAAAAATGGATAGGCGCTACACCGCGGAGCGCGCTGTGAATCGGTAGAGCGCCGCAGGACGGTGGTCGACTTCGGACTGGCTCTCCCCGGTAGGTTCGAGTTCGCCTGATGCGAGCATGCGGCGTCGGAATGAATCCTTATTGAGCAGGCGTGCCAGGATGGCCTCATGCACCCTCTGGAGTTGCGAGAGGGTGAATGCCTCCGGCAGGAGCTGGTACCCGACAGGGGTGTAATCGAGCTTCCCGCGGATTCGTTTTACGGCGAGGCCGACCATCTGGGCGTGATCGAAGGCTAGCGGAAGCTCGTCGCCCGTTCGTGATTGCACCCTGACTGGGCCGCCGGTCTCGCCCTCCCAGGGAACCTGGATCCGGGCTACGGTCGTCTCCTGCCCGAGGGGTCTCAGAGCTTGGAAACGCTCCTGATTCACCAGTGCCATGTGGGCAATGCTGATGGCCCGGTCGCGCGGATCTCGGGCAGGATCGCTGTAGGTGAAGAGCTGCTCCAGATAGACGCCGGAGAGGCCAGCCTTGTCACGGAGCACGCGCTCGGCAGCTTTCAGAAGGGATTCCTTCCCTTGCACCACTCCGCCCGGCAACATCCAGGCGCCCTTGAAGGGGGCTTCGAGCCGCCGGATAAGGAGGGTGTGAAGCTGGTCCTCCACCAGGGTCAGGGCCACCACATCCACAGCCACAACGAAACGCTCAGGTACAAGCGGCGGTTGGGTGGTGGTTTGCTTCCGGGTGGTCATCGGAGACCCCTTCTATGCACAAAGCATAAATGCATCGTGCATCTAAGTCAAGAGGTCCGTATTGGGAAGCCACGATCCGTCACACTGGAAGAAACAAGGACGCTTTGTGCATTCATCTTTCACTCTCACCCAATCCGAACTTCTCGACTTCCTCCTCCACGTGGCCCCCAAGCGCCCCGTCTTCATCTGGGGGGCGCCCGGCATCGGAAAATCCGCCCTGGTCCAACGCTTCGCTGAAGGCCTTGGACTCTCCTGCATGTCCCTGCTGGGGAGCCAGCTGGCGCCCGAAGATCTGATCGGCGTTCCCCAGATTCAGGATGGCGTCAGCAGATTCTGCCCGCCCAGCCAGATTGCCCGTAAAGAGCCCTACTGCCTTTTTCTGGACGAGTTGAATGCCTGCAGCCATGAGGTGCAGAAGGCCTTCTACAGCCTGATCCACGAGCGCCGCATCGGGGAATATGTCCTTCCGGAGGGATCCGTCGTCATAGGCGCAGGTAACCGCTCCCAGGACAGTGCCATCGTCAAACCCATGTCCAGTGCCCTCCTCAATCGCATGGTTCACGTTCACCTTCGAGTAAGCCACCGAGATTGGCTGGTGTGGGCCTCGGAGGCGGGCATCCATCCCTGGGTCGTTGAGTACATCCAGGTGCGTCCCGATCACCTCTGGGCCCAACCTCCGAAACACGAGGAAGCGTTCTCGACGCCCCGAAGTTGGCACATGCTGAGTGATGCCCTCTGGGAATTCGGAGACACCATTTCTGAGGCATCGCTGGAAGTTCTCTCCAACGGCTGCCTGAGCCCTCACCATGCCGGGCAGTTCAAGGCCTTCTGGAAGCAGGTCAAGCGCAGGTTCGAACTTGAGTCCATCCTCAAGGGCGAATCCCGATGGCCGGAGCGGCCCGAGGACAGGGACCTTCTCTACTTCGTGGCTCAGAGTTTCCGCGCCCGCCTAATTAAAGAGCTTCCTCCCGAAAAGGAGCGGATCTCAAGCACTGCCAAGGAACTCGGCCTTCGCGCCAAAACCCTTTTGAAAGATCTCGCCCACCTCAATTTGGAAATCGCGCAGATGGTGGTCAATCAAGATGAAGGCGAAAGCGTCCCCGATTGGTTTCTCGTAGAGGTCGCCAGGGATCTCCCACGCCTGGTGGCCAAGGAACGAACTTGAGCCGACGCCCACCCGACCCTGGTCAAGTCGCTTTCCAGGAAGGGTTCCGTGCGTTTATTGATCACCCACTTTTCAATCCATTTGATCGCGAAATCAGGGTTGACCGGTCCGAACGGGCCGCCCACGCCCCTGAACGCGGCTGGGTTGTCATTGATGATGACGGGTGCCTTCATGTTCATCGAACCGCACGTCTTGAGGCCAAGCAATGGACCTACGTTCTTGCCCATGCCGCCTTGCACTTGGCCCTCGGGCATCACAAACTCCAGGCCAAACCTAGAGAGTGGAATATCGCATGCTGTGCTGCAGTGGATCGCTGGCTCCGGGAAATGAAGATCGGGGAACCGCCTCCCGGTTATGCCCTGCCCGAGCAACTTCCCACCACCGATGAGGAGAAACTGCTCAATTGGCTGTTGGCTCAGGGCGTGCCAAAGGACATTGAACATCTCGGAATGGCTGGTCCCGGGAGACCTGATTTCATCCTTCTCGAAGGTAGCGAGCGGTCCTACAGGCGCTATGGGAAGCCTCCTGATTGGCACAAGCTTTTCGCCCTAGGATTGCAGGCCTGCGTGGAGGAGGCCATCGAATCCGTCGGTGGGACCAAACGCGTCCTCGGAGGCAAACGAAGGGTTTTGACTTCCGCTGAAAGGGCCAAGCGTTGGTTCGTCGGTGCCTATCCCCTGATGGGGGCTATGGCGGCTGGATTCGAGCTGGTGGAGGACCAGCAGGTCTGTCATCAGGAGGACATCCGAGTGGCTGCTGTCTGCCCTGAGAGCCGTGAGATCTTCATCAACCCTTCTGCGGCCCTTCGTGAAATGGAATGCCGCTTTGTCATCGCCCATGAACTCCTCCATGTAGGGCTTCGGCACGTCCAGAGACGTCAGGGGCGAGACGCCTATCTCTGGAATGTTGCCTGTGACTACATCATCAATGGTTGGCTTCTGGAAATGGGTGTGGGACACATGCCAGAGGGGGCTCTCTACGACCCAGACTTGAAAGGGATGTCCGCCGAGAGCCTCTATGACCTCGTCGTCCGGGATCTCCGCCGGTTCCGAAGGCTTCAGACATTTAGAGGGGATGCCGTCGATGTAATCGAGCGGACCCCCTCATGGTGGGAACGCGGCGGTGGCATGGATCTGGACGCCTTTTATCGAAGAGCCCTGAGTGATGGCCTGAGCCTCCATCAATCCCAGGGTAGGGGCTACATCCCGGCAAACCTCATCGAAGAAATCCGATCCCTGTTTCAGCCACCCATTCCCTGGGATGTGGAATTGGCCCAATGGTTCGACCATCATTTCCAGCCCATCGAGTTGAGGCGAACCTTCGCCCGCCCCAGCCGACGCCAGAGTTCCACCCCTGACATTCCCAGGCCCCGCATGGTGCCCATCGAGGAGGCCATGCGGGACCGGACCTTTGGTGTAGTCCTCGATACCAGTGGCAGCATGGATCGGGTACTGCTGGCCAAAGGCCTGGGTGCCATCGCCAGCTATTGCATGAGCCGGGAAGTCCCCCTCGTCAGGCTCGTCTTCTGTGACGCGGTGGCCTACGACGAAGGGTACGTCACACCGGAATCCATCGCAGGGCGGGTCCGTGTCCGCGGCCGGGGCGGCACCATCCTCCAGCCGGGTATCAATCTCATAGAGAATGCCTCTGACTTCCCTGAGAAGGGACCGATCCTGGTGATCACCGACGGCCAATGTGATTCCATTCACATTCGTCGAGACCACGCTTATCTAATACCTGCGGGAGCCAGCCTTCCCTTCGCTGCGCGAGGCCCGATTTTCCGTATGAAATAACAACAATGGAGCCCGCTCGACACTAGCCTCTCTCCACTAATCACGAGTCCCATCTTTCCCTGGCCCCAGAACCTCCCACTCTAAGAACCCACTCATGGCCCACACCGACAAGACCCAGAACAGGGGCGACTTGAGCGCCTACGACCGGTACTTGAGAGGCATGAACACCTCCATGCGGCAGAAGGTGGCCCTGACAGCGGCCCACCTTCTGGGTCAGGGCAAGGTGGCGGACATGGGGATGGGTTCGGGCTTGGGAAGCCATGCCCTTGCTTCCCTCTATCCGAGTCTCCATGTGGTGGGCGTGGACTTGGACCCAACGATGGTGACCCTCGCCAAGGACACCTACCGAATGCCTAATCTGGAGTTCGTTGTCGGTAACATCGCCAAATCGGTCTTTGATCCGGAGAGCTTGGACGGGATCTTCAACTCATCCGTACTGCACCACGTGACCAGCTACGGGGGATACCGATACGCGAACGCCTCGGAAGCTCTGGAGGCCCAAGTGGGTCAGCTTGGGACGGGCGGTGTCCTGATCGTGCGTGACTTCCTGGCTCCCCCCGATCAGGCCGTCTGGCTGGGTCTTCCTACTGACGATGGGGACGAGACGGACGACCCTGCGACATGCTCAACAGCAAGTCTCTTCGAACGATTCACCGGCGAATTCAAAAGCCTGGCGGAGACGCGCGGATTCTCTTTTACTGCTCTGGGCAAGACTCCAGGACGTGCAGCCTGGCGTCGTTACCAACTCTCCCTGCGGCACGCTACTGAGTTCATCCTGCGCAAGGATTACCGGTCGGATTGGGTTTCTGAAGTTCGAGAGGAATACGGCTACTTCACCCAGGATGAATTCGAATCCCATTTTGCGCGTCTCGGGCTCCGGGTCCTCGCTTCGACGCCTATCCGGAATCCTTGGATCCTGCGCAACCGATGGGAAGGACGATGTGCCCTTCACGACTTGGAAGGCAAGGCGCTGACTTTCCCGGCCACCAATTACCTGATCGTCGGGGAGCGTGTTCCGCATGGTGAAGGTGTCTCCTTCCGGCATGTGGCTGAAGCTGAGCCCCTGGGCTTCCTCCACATGGCCCACTACAGGCACAGGGAAACCGGGGAGGTGTTTGATCTAGTGCGTAGGCCCTTTCCGACGTTAGATGTCCTGCCATTCTTCGAAGCTGAACAGGGATTGTTCGTCCTGGCTCGCATGAGCTACCCAAGGCCATTGCTCGGCACCCTCCCCAATTCAGAACCCACGCTGGATGAACGGCGTCCCTCGGGCTACGTGACCGAGCCCCTGACGGTGATCCAGACAGACCAGCCCATGGGGTTCACCGTCGAAGCCTTGTTGAAGGAGCGGGCTGGCCTGGAACCCTCCCAGCTGCGCGCCATCATGGATGGAACAATCTACTATCCCTCGCCAGGAGGAATCCTCGAGGAAGTCCGGTCCGTGCTGGTCCAGACCGATCCAGTATTCGTGCTGGATCATCTCGCCCACGCATCTGGCTTCAGTACCTCAGGCCGGGTGCGGGCTATCGAGGCACGGCAGCTCCTCCGTGCGGCCCAGGTCGGAGGACTGTCGGACGCCCGCCTGGAACTGAACGTATACGAATTGTTGCTTCAACGGGGCGAGCGTTTCGGAGACTGGATCGGGGAATCCATCATCCTCGAGACGATCGAACAACCGCCAACAGTAGAATTGATGGAAGACCTATTGAAAGCTCCCAGGCGACGCGCGTTCGTCCCAGTGGAGGCATCAGATTCCGTGCCCTTTCTGGATCTTCATTGCGGGCGCTTCGAGGAACTTGATGCCAAAGGCCAGGTCGTTGCCACCCGTGCGCTCGAATACGTCGTTCCGCGCCTTGCATCTACCAACACCCTCGCGATTGCTTTTCTCTATCGGCAGGAAGGAAGGACATACTTCGGCGTCGAGGACCGTGACCTTCCCGCAGTCCAGGGCTTTACGGGAAATAGCAATCTCCTTGCTGTGCCTGCCTGGCGCCTTCCGCCCACGATAGATTCAATGCCCATGGCCAAGTCATGGGTACGAGACCAGGCAAGCTTAGAACTCGGGATTGAAATCGGTGAGCTCTGGGAACTTGGCGGTGCCTACCACCCCACGCCAGGACTCACCCCTGAGTCGGTGTATCCGCTGGTCGCCGAGGTCAGGCAAGTCAGCAATCTTCCAGGAAGGATCCACTGGGTTTCTATAGACGATCTCATTCGCCACCGAGAGCACTTGAAGGATGGGCATCTCAGAATCCTCCTCATGCGGGTTGCCCACGCGATAGCCGAGTGACTCTGACCTAATTCGGAGTCTTGTAACCGACTTGAGTCTTTGGTCAATTAACATTTCAACCCAAGGTCGAGTCATAAAGAATGATGCTGTTACCGTCCTTTTACAGTTAGCCAGCCTTTTTTGCCTGACCTTAAAGCCATAACGAATGTTGAGGCACCATGCCACCCACGGGAAAGCGCCATCGGCTGCTCCTTCCACTGCTGATCTTTCTGATCAGTCCGGTTTCGTGGGCTCAACAATCGGCACTGGAGAACTCACCGAGGGGGACGATCACATTCATTTTCGGATCTGATACGGACCCGGCTCATCCTCTTTGTTCATTGGCGGAAACGTATTATCGACAAGATACGAGTGAGAGGACGGATCGGGTCATCACCGACAGGAACTCGCTTTTAGAAGCGTTGGATTACTTGACGAGAAACCCTCCGGCTAATGGCAAACCCTGGGGAGTGATCAACCTTGTAGGACATGGCAACGACATGGGCGTCATGGAAATTCCCCTCCAGGCTGGTGGGGATAAGACGACGGCCTCGACCCTGTCGGATGCGATCCAGGATGGAGTCCTGAAACCAGTTCCTCCAGGAATCCTCGATGAGCACAGTGAAATCCGATTGATCGGATGCTGTCTTGGAAAGGACGTCCAACTGTTGGAGCTACTCTCGAAGGGCCTTGGCCACACAAGGGGACACAGGCCTCTTGTCCGTTCCAGTATTTGCTTTACATCTTTTGAATCCATTTCGGGAAAGGTTGTCCGATGCTTGGCAGAAGGATGGAGCTTGGCATTGAAGGCTTCCGAAATTGCGATAGATGGGAGAATCGCGGAACGATTCCGATCCAACTTTCATAAGGCCCACCTGGAGTGGACCGACATCCTAAGTAGGACCCGGCCGAGGTTCGTGGGTGATTCCTATTGCCATCAAGCAGAGGGCTCCTTCCAATGGCGAGCCATATTCACTTGGTCGAGAGACATGCCCAAGGTGGAATCGTCGGACCAGCGCGATCGATGGTTAAGGAACGATCTGGACTTTCGGAGATATACAGTAGCCAATGGCATCCCCTGGGAGCCCGACCAATGGAAAATAATCTCGAACCCGATTCGGGCACCGGATGGCATGGAGCGCCCATCCATATTGGTAAGTGGATCGCTCAGGAAACTGTATGTGATCAAACCTCTGTTCGAACAAACCACTCCCGGTGAGTTGCACCCATTGCAGCCCTCCTGGGAGGACCCCCGGTATTTCGTGACGATTCGGTAAGGAGCTGAACCATGAAACAAGGACTGCGGCTTTCCCTGGTTCTGACCTTGCTTATCGTTCCTGCATCATCATGGGCACAAACAGGTAAGACTGGGGGGCTATCCGGGCGAGTGGTGACCCCCAAAGGCAGCCCTGTAATAGGCGCGAAGGTGGTGCTTCGTCACCTAGGGGAACCGCCACAGGAACGCACGGTGCTCACCGATGAGCAGGGCCAGTGGCGAGCACCACTGCTTCCATTGGGCGAATGGAAAGTCCAGATCTCACACCAGGAATATTTAACCGTTTCGCTAATGAGAAAGATTGGCGGCGGGCCGTATCGGTTCGAGCCGAGTCCCCGACCGATCGCCACACGAGTCGTCGTTCTCTCGCCATCCGAGGGGAAATTAAAATGAAAATCGCCCTGATCGCCGCTGAATTCGAGGAGAACCTCGCCATGCGTTACCTCTGGCGCGCGGTAGAGGAGCGTGGGCACGAGGTGCTCTTCATCCGATTCAATGGCCTTGAGGAAATGGAAGAAGCGGCGACAACCATCGCCAGTTCAGGAGCCTCCCTCGCTGCCTACAGCATGGTCTTCACTTCAAGAGCACTGGAATTCGTTCGCCTTGCAGAACGGGCATGGAGCTTGGGTTTCCGCGGGTACTCGGTGGCGGGCGGCCACTTCGCCACCTTATATGCCGAAGAACTCCTTGGCCAGACCAAAGCCCTGAATGCGGTGGGGTGTGGCGAAGGGGAAGGCCTGCTGGTGCAACTAGCGGAGTACCTGGAGGATCCTTCAAAAGTGCAGGGACTCGTATGGAGGGATGCCCAGGGCGTTATCCACAGAAATGGCGAGCCGCTTCCCCAAGACGATCTCGAAAGCATTTTCCCTCCCGTCCATCGCCGGCCCTTCGATGCCTTCCTCGGGATCCCCGCCGCTAATGTGATCGGCTCCCGAGGCTGCCTCCATTCCTGTTCCTTCTGTTCGATTTCAACCTGGCATCGTCACTGCGGGGGGCCTCGGCTTCGGCTCCGCGCTCCCGCCGCGATCGCAGACGAAATGGCGTTGCTGTACCGCGAGGGTGTGCGCATCTTCAATTTCCACGACGACAACTTTTTCCTGCCTTCCCGAGCCGAATCCCTGAAGCGCTTTCGAGGCCTGGACCAGGAGTGGAAAGCCAGAGGTATCCGGAACATCGCGTTTGCCGTCAAGGCACGTCCCGATGAGATAGACGAGGAACTAGTGGACTGCCTCCTGGACATGGGGCTTTTCAGGGTCTTTCTAGGCATCGAAGGAGGTACGGAAATAACCCTGACTCAGCTGGGACGAGGCCAACGCCTCGCGGACAATGAAAGGGCCTTGGAAATCCTGGGGAAGCGGCACCTCCAAACCTGCTTCAACCTCCTCTTGCTCAATCCAGATTCCACGCTGGAGGACTTCCGAGCCAATGTGGCTTTCCTCGCCAGCCACCCGGAACACCCCATGAATTTCTGCCGCACGGAGATCTACGCTGGCACCCCGTTGGAAGCCCGCCTTGAGCGCCAAGGGCGTCTGTTGGGCGACATGTGGGGCATGGACTATGTCATGGCAGATCCGAAAGTGGAGCGGGTCTATGAGGCTTTGCGCCACATCCTCAGAGGGCGTAGCCGTGGCATCCAGTGCCTCAACCATCAAGCCATGCTGGTCGACTTCGAAATTCAACTTCTGGAGCGTTTCCACGGTGCTCAAGAATCCCTTCGTACAGTCGCGCAGGATTTCATCCGCCGACTCAATGGGGACACGGCCCAACGGCTCCTGCGAATCGCTGAGTTGGCAGAAAGTGGCAACGTCACGGAAGACGTATGGATGGAACGCTGCGAATGGCTGGTGCTGGAGGCCATGGATGTGGATGCCCAGTTCACCGCTGAAGCCGCAGAATTGACACGACAGATCCGCGCCTTCGCCAATCCAGAAGTGCGAAGCGTGTCCTTCAGGATGCGCTTGCCTTGGGCGGCTGCCATCCTCATCGCAGGCACCACGCTATTTGGACAATCGAATGCAACAGCGCCCCCGAAGACGCCAGAACCCGTTCAAGAAGGTTCAGAACTTGAAACCTTCCGGCGCGAGATTGGGCAGAAGTTAGCAGGCTCCGATGTAGTAAGGACCTTTATGTCCAGTGCGCAGCCTGCCTTCGTTCTCAAGGTCGATCTAAACAAGAAGGGGTTGATACAAAGCGCACAGGTCCTGGCCAAACCCCAAATGATTCTGCCCGCGGAAATAGACGCAGCTCAAACCAGGCGCGTCCCCCATCTGGAACTCGCAGCCCGCCCAAACTTGGCCGGATGTACGCTCCTCATTGCTTTCCATCAGGATGAATTCATCTCCGAGTCACTCGTAGGCCGAATGGATGTCACGCTTCGCCCGTTGGAAACGATGATTTGTGAAGTCGTGGCGGCTAGCCCCCGGGACGGAGTGTCCATCAAGAAGCCAAACAAGCCCCATTGATCCTTGTGACTGATGTTTGCCTCATGACTGACATGCGCTGAAGACCCCATCGGGATGAAAGGATTACACCCATGATCAGGAACCTGGTTCTGTCTTTGATAACAGCAGCGTTCGCATTCGCGGGAGCACGCGATGAGCAATGGAAAAAGGTTCATGCAGCCATCGGCCAAGGTTTGCTTAAGACGGCCATTGTGGAGCTCGAGCCGATCATCCAGGGCGCGATGAGGGACAAGGCCCACGGCGGGGCCATCAGTACCGTTTATTCGGTGGAATTAACTTGAATCGACTTCCTCTTTGGCTCCAGGAATCAGTGTGGGTGACCTTGTGCTTCCTGCTGGTTTTCGCGGGGGCAAACTACATCACCGGCCTCCATGGGTGGCGTGTTCCCATTCACTTCTCGTGGGAAGGTGTGATCCCGTTTCTTCCCCAGGCTTCCCTCCTGTACCTAACCATTGGGCCAACCATGTGCGGAGTTGCCTTTTCTCTGAGAAAAAATCCCACCGCTCTGGCGTATTTCCGGAAAGTGCTGGTGGCAGAAACCCTGATCGCTGGAGCCTTCTTTTTGATCCTTCCCGCGGAGTTGGCACCTGGATTTGCTCGATCCGCACCACCACCGTGGTCCTTTTGGGTTGCGGCTTCGGCGACCATGGGGATGCGCTACAACCTATTCCCGTCACTCCATGTCGCCTTCGCCCTGTCTACTGCTTGGCATGGGTCCACG
>JANXQX010000271.1 GCA_025353305.1 Holophagaceae bacterium | reverse complement strand
CTTTTGCCCCCGCAGCGCCAGGCTGAGTATGGGTCTTGACAGGGCGCATGAGTGCGTTACGTTGTAATACAAGAGGTGCTAAATGGGTACAGCGTCACAAGCTCTAAATGTCCGGCTCCCAGAAGACATGCTGCTACGGGTTGAGCGCATCCGCCAACGGCTTTCCATGCAAGTTCCGGGGGCCACTCGAACCGATGCCGTTCGCATGGTCATCCAAAAAGGTCTGGAAACGCTTGAGTCCGACACCGAAGGCATGACAGCCGAAGACCAGGCCTGGATGGGGGCAGACCTCTCCCGCCTAGGTGAGTTCGAGCCGTATGACTTTGGCGGCATCAATCCCAACGAACTGGGTACACCTGTCCGTCACTTGCCTAACAGGGCGTTTGTAGTGGAGGCAGGGCGATGAATCTCCGTGGCCCAAGGCCAGGGGACATCTATCTGGCGGAGTTCCCCGAGCACGACGCACAGGGACGTGAGCAGCAGGGTGTTCGTCCGGCCTTGGTGCTGGCCGTTTCATTCAAATCGCGTTTCCCGGTGATCCTGGTCGCGCCGATGACAACGGATCGAGATCAGTCCTGGGCCAAATCTGCACCCCATCTCTACATCCAGCTTACGAAGGGAATTGGCGGTCTCTCCACCGATTCAATTCTTCTGCTCGACCAAACCCGATTCCTCGATGCAATGCGTGTAAGAAGGTTTATTGGGCTCCTAGAAAAGAAGCGATTTGATTCAGTCCTTGGACAGTGGCTCGCCCTTTTCAAGAATTGATTGTCTTATGACAGCTTTCCCAGAAGCACGGCCCCTAAACCCTCCGCCCAGCAGCGCCACAACGTTCCCGCACCTACGCGCCATCCACGGTAAATCTTCACAAGAGCTTGGAAGGACTGGGTCATTCACTTCATGTCCACGTACAGGGCATCTTGGGTGGTTGAGTTGCCGCCAACAATCGACCCGGTCTTGAACGTGCCGATATGGCTCATGGCACCGGAAGGCACTGGCAGGGAATGTGCCTGTTATGGTGGTGACAGTCCGTAGGCCGTTGTTTGTCTGAAATCCGGCCTGCAACACCGTAATCGTTTCCACCCAAGGCCTTATGCAGCTGACCTCGAAACTCGATATCCAGCCAATTCTTAAACACCCGCAACTGCGCAGGGTTGTGAAGCTCGTCCTCGACATCTTGATTTCAGTGCTGGCCTGGGAACTGAGTGAACGCATTTTTTCGGCCAGCCATCCAACCTCCAATGGTCTTGCCAAATGGGTGGCCTTGGCGCTGATCGTGAATTTGGGCATACAGCTCACCCGCCAGCATTACCGGCTGATCGGTTTCCGGGATGCGGTGCGGGTTTTCATCGCGACCCTGCTCATGCTCAGCCTCGGCGCCATGATTGCGGTCTCGTCAGGCTGGCACCACATCTTGCTGGATCCCAAGACCGCCATCGCCGCAGCCTTGAGCACCGGCGGCGGGTGGCTGTGCATCCGAGGGTTCTCCCGGGCCCGGAACGATTGGCATTTTGGAATCAACGATGCGCAGGCACCCAGCGGAGTCGATGAAAAAGCCCCAGGCCACCGGATCTTGATCGTTGGCGCCGGGAAAGCCGGCCTGCTGGTATCTCAGGAGGTGATCCGGCATCCCGCCCTTTGCTGCCGCGTGATGGGGTTCCTGGACGATGCCTTGGATAAACAGGGGCTCCGGATTCACGGCATCCCCATTCTGGGGACCTCCCAGCAGCTGGAAAGGGTCATCCGTGAGCATGAAATCACCCAGGTCATCCTGGCCATGCCCACCGCCTCCGGCACCGTCATCCGCCGCCTCAGCGATGCGGCCCGCGCCTGCTCGGTGGAAGTCAAGACCGTGCCGGGCATCACGGAACTATTGGGTCCCAGGAACTGGAAGCCGGAAGTGCGCAACCTATCCATTGAGGATCTGCTGCGCCGCGATCCCATTTCCCTGGATCAACCTTCCATCAACGAAGTGCTGGCGGATTCCGTGGTGCTGATCACCGGCGGAGGCGGCTCCATCGGCAGCGAACTAGCCCGCCAAGTGACCACCTTCAGGCCTTCCAGGATCATTCTCCTGGGCCGGGGTGAAAACAGTCTTTGGGAGATCGAACGGTCCCTGCGGAATCAATTCCCCAACCAGACCATTTCCATGGAACTGTGTGACATCCGCAATCTGCCCCGATTGATGCAGGCCTTCACGCGCTGGCAACCCGATGTCGTTTTCCACGCAGCCGCGCACAAGCATGTGCCTCTTCTGGAAGCGCATCCCGAGGAAGGCGTGGAAAACAATATCTTTGGCACGCGGAACGTTCTGGATGCGGCCCTGGCGGCGGGAACCCATACCTTCGTGAACATTTCCACCGACAAGGCCGTGAACCCCACCAACGTGCTGGGCGCCACCAAGTGGATCGCCGAACATCTGGTGCTCTTCGCCGCGGCCAATGCGCCCGGGGGCTCCCGGTACATGAGCGTCCGCTTCGGGAACGTCCTGGGCAGCCGGGGCAGCGTGATTCCGATCTTCAAGGAGCAGATTTCCAAGGGCGGCCCCCTGACCATCACCCACCAGAACATGACCCGCTACTTCATGACCATCCCCGAAGCCAGCCAGCTGGTGCTGCAGGCGGGGATCCTGGGGGAGACCGCCAAGGTCTATGCCCTGGACATGGGCAGCCCGGTGAAGATCGTGGATCTGGCCTCGGACATGGTCAAGCTCTCGGGTCTGGTGCTTGGCCAGGATCTGGAAATCGAGTTTACGGGCATCCGCCCCGGGGAAAAGATGTTCGAAGAAGTTTTCGCGGACAGCAACCCCACCCGCACGACGGTGCATCCCAAGGTGTTCGAGGCCGAGCCCCAACCCTGCTCCCGCGACCTCATGGAGGCCAGCCTGATAGCCCTTTCATCTGCCCTGGCCTCCCCCGATGGCCAGCGCCAGACCGCGATCCTGAAGGAATTCCTGAAGCTGTGCCCCACCTACGCGCCCTCGCTCCTGGGCCTGGGCCGCTACGCCGAAGGCTTCCCCGCTCGCCGGAAAGGTGGGACCCATCC
>JANXQX010000182.1 GCA_025353305.1 Holophagaceae bacterium | reverse complement strand
TCCGTCACCTTCGCCGCGCCTGGCTCGGGCGCTTCAGGCGTCTTTGGCGGCAGCGCCACGGTGACCACCAATGCGTCGGGTGTCGCCACGGCGCCCACGTTCACGGCCAATGCGACGGCGGGTTCCTACCTCGTCACCGCCACGGCGGCGGGCGTGGTCACACCCGCGAATTTCAGCCTCACAAATAATCCTGCACCGGTAATCACGATCAGCGTCTCGCCCACCGCCGCCACGATCCTTACCAGCGGCACCGTGGTCCTCAATGGCACCGTCAGCAGCGGCAGCATCACCTGGGCAACCTCAGGTGGTGCTTTGAATATCGCCACGGGCCCATCGGTGACCTTTACCCCAGCCACTACGGGTATCTTCACGGTCACGGCGACCGCAGTTGCGGATACCTCCAAGACGGCCACAGCCACGATCAATGTGAAATCCAAGGATCAGGATGCCAACGGCATCGTTGATGTCCTCGACCTGGCCTATTTCGCCCGCTACTTCGGCACGAGCAACTTCGCGGCCGATCTGAACGGCGATGGCATCGTGGATGACCTTGACATCACCATCTTCTTGACCGGTTTTTAAGGTGGATGCCATGACAACGAGGAATTCCATGACAATTATGACGCGCACAAAATGGGCACTCTCGGGCCTCGCTCTGGTCAGCCTGGTGGCCTGCAGCGGGGGTGGAACTACATCACCGCCGCCTGTGGTCAAGACCATCGCGGACCGCCTGGACTACACCAATCCCACCGGCGGCACCTACACGCTGATCAAGAACAGTACGCTGTCCACCTCCACCCACCTGGTGCTCGACTTGATGGGCCCTGTGGGTACCCAAGGCACTGGCGTAGGGTTCTACCTCAGCGCTGACACCACCAAGGTGACCTGGTCCAAGCCCGCTGGTTCCGAACCGATTCTGGCGCGGAACGGCGTCTTTGATCTGGGTACCTCGCCTCAGCTGGCGATTGCCAAAACCAGTGGCGATCAGCTCCAGGTGGGCTTCTACCAGAAAGGCACCACCAAGCCCCCGATCAACTTCAATGCCACCAGCATCCTGGCTTCCGTGGCACTGGACCTGAAGTCGAGCATCCCTGTCGGCAGTGCAGTCGCTTTGAGCGCGGTGTCTGGCAAGGCTGTGCTGAGCAACGGAAATGCAGCCCCGACCCCTATCACCATCACCCCCGGTACCCTCACCGCGAATTGATCATCCTTCTTCGCTGAAAAGGCCCGCCCTTGGCGGGCTTGATCAGGCCCACCCACAAAGAAGGCAAACCGGTCCATCTCGAATTGGCGTCCGGTAAGGCTGAACCCGTGGCGGCTAGGCTACACTGACCGAATCAATCTAGGCGGCGGGGGATTCATGATCGGGGAGATGAAGGTCTTTTCGGGGACGAGCCATCAGGCCCTCGCCGGCGGTATCGCCGCGCACATTGGAATGCCTCTGGGCAAGGTGAAGTTCACTCGATTTTCCAATGAGAACATCAAGGTGAAAATTGATGAAAACGTCCGGGAAGCGGATGTTTTCGTGATCCAGACCAGCTGCCCGCCGGTGAGCGACAACATCATGGAGATGCTCATCCTCATTGACGCGCTGAAGTATGCCTCGGCGGCGCGCATCACGGCGGTGCTGCCGTATTATCCCTACGCCCGCTCAGACAAAAAGGACGAAGCCCGCATTTCCATCACAGCCCGGCTGATGGCGGATCTGCTCAAGATGGCCGGTGCCGATCGCGTGCTCACCATGACGCTCCATGCGCCGCAGATACTCGGTTTCTTCCATATCCCCGCGGACCAGATTTTTGCCACACCGATCCAGGCCCAGCATTTCCGTCGCACGGATATTTCGAACAGCGTGGTGGTCGCTACCGACGCTGGCGCGGCCAAATTCGCGGGCCACTTCGCCAAGCGGCTCGGCCTTCCCCTGGCCCTGATCGACAAGCGCCGTTCGGACGATAGCGAGAAGGCGCAAAGCGTGGCTCTCATCGGCGATGTGCAGGGCATGGATGCGATCATCTACGACGATGAGATCGCCACCGGCGGCTCCATTTTCGAGGCCGCCAAAATGCTGCGTCAGTTCGGCGTGCGGAAAGTCAGCGTGGGCGTGACCCATGCGGTCTTCAGCGGTGCCGCCATTGAACGGCTGAACGACGCGGATCTCGATGCGCTCGTGGTGACGGATACCATCCCCATCCCCGAGGCCAAAGCGGCGGTCCTGAAGAACCTGAAGGTGCTTTCCACCGCGGCCATGTTCGGCGATGCGATCCTCCGCATCCACGGTGGTCGCAGCATCAGTGAGATGATGGACTGATGCAGCTGATCGAGGAGCGACTTCGCCACCTTGACGGCCCGCCGGATTTAGGGCTCGGGGAACGCGCCCAATCCCAGGTATCGGTCCTTTTCACGAGGCCCTTCCTCGCCCTGCATAGCGCGACAGAAATCTATACGTCTCGGGTGGTGCTGGCCCTTGCCCTGGCGTTGGGCTGGGAATCCAAGCTGCGCAATGGCGCCACGCTGGATGAACTCATAGAAGGTTTTGCGTCCCAATCAAGGATTGTTGCGGAATGGATGCTGCTTTTTTTATCGGAGGAAGGCCTGCTTCATCGGGAAGGCGAGCGCTATTTCCTGGGGGGTGAACCCGTATTGGATCTCACGGAAATCCGCGCCTTTGCTGATGCTGAGGCTCCAGGCCACAGCGCGAATTTCGAGCTGCTGGACGCCGTGCTCCGGCAGGTCAAGCCATTCTTCACGGAGGGAAGGTCAGGGGAGCAGCTGCTTTTCGATCTGACCGTCTTTCCTCTTTGGATCGCCTTTTTCCGCAACGAGAATCTCAGCTACTATCCAAACAATCTCTTCACCCTGATCGCCCTTCGGGAGTGTTTGCCGGAAGCCGCCCGCGTCCTGGAACTAGGAGGCGGCGCTGGATCCTTCGCACAGCTGCTGGCGCGTGACGGCGCCGAGGCCGGCTATCTTGATCGCATCGCCGAGTACCGTTTCACGGACATCGCCCCGGCTTTTCTGCGCAAGGCCCAGCGGGACCTACGCGAGAGGGCCCCAGTCCTTCCCTTCACCTTCGGCGCCCTGGACATCAACAAGCCTTTCGAAACCCAGAACCTTGGTGATGGGTTATTCGATGTGATCGTCGGTGTAAATGTGCTGCATGTGGCGGTGGATCTGCAGGATGCGCTGCGGCGACTGCGGAGCCAGCTGAAACCCGGCGGTCGTTTGATTGTGGGTGAATGCATGAAACCCGATTTCGCCCGTCCAATTTACAACGAATTTTTCTTCAAGTTCATGAAGGGTTTCACGGAAGTGACACTGGATCCGGAACTGCGTCCGTGCGGCGGTTTCCTCACGCCAGAAATATGGGAGAAGGCCCTGCTGGCAGCGGGCTTCAGCCGGGTTCGCCAGGTGCCGAATATCCGCGCGGTGATGGATCTCTATCCGATGTTTTATGTAGGCGCTTTGATCGCCGAGGCCTAGGTCCGTGTATAAAAATGGGGTGGGGCCAAGTTGGGAGTTCCTGGATGGCCGACAATCTGCGGAAACTGCTGATCCAGCGTGCGGCACGGCTTCAGGAACGTCCGGCCTTGACCGCGCCATCATGGGGCCGGCTGGACTACAGTCAATTCCGCAACCGCGCTGAAGGCGTAGCCTTGGGTTTGCTTTCGTCGAAATGCCCTGTAGGGACAGTTCTTCACTGTGCGACCGGCACTCCCTGGGATTGGGCCTCAGAAGTCGCCGTGGCTTGCTGTGGCTTGCGGTGGGAAAGGACAGGCGCATTGGTGGACTCCGAAATTCTCGGGGGTTCCCGCTTCAATGATGAACATGGCCGCGGCCCCTACCATGAGCGGGAACAGGAGGTGGACGGAACCACAAAATTCACAGGGATGCTCGATCATGCCGCGATGGTCCAGCGGCTTCAACGTATGAACCGTATTCTGGGTTGGGATCATGAAACCGAAGTAGGCATACCCCTCTCCCTGATCGGCAGCGTTGAGGCGCGCGCGGCGCTCTGGTGTTCGCTTTACGCCGGGAGCCATGCAATCCTGGAAGTGCAACCTCAGGCACCTGAAGGCCTTTTTAAGCGGCGAATGCCCCGGCGACCGGCGTTTGATCCGACGCTATTCTTTCAATTCTGGGATTAATGGCGGCAGTCATCGGCATGACCAAGGTTCTTCCTACGGCTTATCCTGAATACTGGAGGACGCGATGTTCAGTTTCCTGGATGCGGAAGAGGCTCGCCGCATGATGGCTGCGGGTGCGATGGTGGTGGATGTGCGGACCCAGGAGGAATGGGACCAGGGCCATGCCGCCAATTCGATTCTGGTCCCGCTTCATGAATTGGCGAACCATCTTGCGGAACTGCCCCAGGACGTGCCCTTGCTGCTGGTCTGCCGCAGCGGAGCCCGCAGCGGTCAGGCCACGGCCTATCTGCGGAACAAAGGTATCGATGCGCACAATCTGGGCCCTTGGCAGCGACATCCGGATCACCTGGGTTAACCTCTTCCCATGATCATCCGCATCGGCATTCTCACCATCTCGGACCGCGCCAGCACAGGTGTGTATGAAGACCTGTCGGGGCCCGCCATTGGGGACACGATGAAGGCCTATCTGAGGTCGCCCTGGGAGGAGGTCTACCGGGTGATCCCCGATGAGCAGCCCATCATCGAGGCCACCTTGAAAACACTTTGCGATGAGGAAGGCTGCTGCCTGGTCCTCACCACCGGGGGCACGGGTCCGGCGAAACGGGACGTCACCCCAGAGGCCACCGCCGCGGTCTGCGACAAAGTGATGGATGGCTTCGGTGAGCAGATGCGCGCGGTGTCGCTGAACTTCGTGCCCACCGCCATTCTCTCCCGCCAGATTGCGGGCATCCGTGGACAAAGCCTCATCATCAATCTGCCCGGGAAGCCCAAGTCCATCCGCGAATGCCTGGATGCGGTCTTTCCGGCCGTGCCGTACTGTGTGGATCTCATTGGCGGGCCTTTCATGGAAACCAATGAGGACGTGATGAAGGCCTTCAGGCCGAAGGCCTGAGAAGTCTCAAGCCTCACCATCCGACCGAAGCGAAGCGAAGGCGAGGATAGGACCGAACGCGAAGCGTTGCGGCCCCGAAGGGGCGAGGGGCAGCGCCCCGAGTCAGGTCTCATACCAAGTTGCATTCAAAGAAATAGAACCACCAAGACACAAAGGGCACAAAGAGACTCGTCATGTGCGAGCTTCGCAGCTGAAATTCAGGTGGCCCGGCGGCGGACTCACGCTTAGGTGTGATCCGCGCCGGGCTA
>JANXQX010000137.1 GCA_025353305.1 Holophagaceae bacterium | reverse complement strand
AAGGGCGGGCAGCACCCGGTCGCCCAGTTGTTTCATGGAGGCGAACCTCCGCACCACACCATCCCGATCCAGATCGAAGCTCACGTGTCCCGTCGCAACCGGTCTCAGCACCTGGTTCGGCGTCAGCCAGTTCCCCGCCTCGTCCAAACCGGTGGCGATCACGGAAGGGCCCTTCCTCAACGCCTGCACCAGGAGGTCGTCCCCCTTGCTCTCCTCTGGAAACAGGAGGTCCATGGCGACGCCCTTCGAGCCTGCGGCGAAGATCTGGTCGACCAATCGCGCAAGCTGGGCCCGATCCCAGGGCCAGCGACCCACCGCTCGAATGGCCTCTTCATCAATGAGCACCACTGCGACATGGGACGCGGATCTCGTTGGAAGGCTTCTCAACAGGGCATCCCGCACAAGCAATTCGACCGACGACAGCGCCCCCGACAAAGTCAGGAGGAGCGCCAAGGCAGCAGCCAATGCGGGCCAGAGATACCTCAGGACACAACCTCCTCTTCATCATTCGTCGGTTTGATCGGAACGAACCCTAAGGCCAGTACACCAGGCCAAGCCCCAGGCTGCTCTTGGGAGACCCATCCGTGAGCCCCGCGATGAAGGACGCCTTCATGGCGAGGTTGGGACTGAGCATCTTGAACACATCCATGGAAACCTCGCGAGGGGCCTGGGTGCCCTGGTACAAGGCGCCCCGGGCCTCATAAGCCATCGAGAATTTGGCCGTATCGGCGTAGTAGGAGAATCCGATGCCTGCGGTGTAGATGCCGCTCTGAGTGGCCGGGAGGTTCGCATCGTTCGATGACCCACTCTGGATCCACCCACCGATCAGGTTCGCCTGGATCCGGTCCCAGCGCTGGTGGATCGCCATGAAGCCCCCTGCATCCACCTTGCCGGTACCCAGCCCCTTGTCGCTGTTCGCGGTGGGCAGCTTCAGGGCCAGTCCGCCATCCAGCGAAAAACCCGAGGCAGTCTCCGGAACGAACCGATGCACGCCACGGATCAGGACGTCCCCCAAACCTGAGGAGGAGGCATCCACTCCGCCACCCTGGGCGGTGAGGTTGAGCACGGGAACCGTGACATTCAGGTCGAAGGTGGAAGAGGCGTAACCGACCATGCCGTAGGCCAGATTCAGTTTGCTCAGGGTGGCCGTTCCGAAATCACCCTGCTTGTGGCCAACGCCACCTTCCAGGTAGAGCGCGGGTTCCTGGGCCTTCAGGCAGGTGGAGGCCAGCACCAGGGCGATCACTCCGCCCACAATCCAGATCGTCCGCCACAAGGCCCGCTTCCGATCTTTGGCGCTGGGTTCACAACAGTCGTTCACGGGGTACTCCTAGGACGGATGCGTTGGCCAATCGTTCGAGAGCGGTCAAACGCTCAGGATTTCGCAGGGGCCTTGGGTTCCATGGCGGCCAGGGACTTACCCATACCCTCCAGGCGCTCGTTGGTGGTCTTCAGCAAGGCTGCATCCATCCGACCATCCCGCATCCGGGTCGCCATGGTCTTCATCATTCCGGCCATGTCGTCCATCATCTTGGACATCTCGGCTACGGTCTTTGCGTCCTTGCCCTGGCTACGCTCCATGGCGCCAGCCATCTTCTCCATCATCTGGTGCATCTGGTTCATGGTCCCGACCATGCCCCGCATCATTTCGGCCTTCATCATCTGCCCGCCCATCATCTGGGAAGCCATGGAACCGGACATCATGCTGGGATTTGAACCAGGGCCCATACCGCCCCCAGGCATCTGAGCCAGGGCGGCCCCAGTTGTTCCGACAAGAAAAACCGTGGTGATGAAGAAACGAGTCGCCAGGGACATATCTGCTCCTTAGGGTGATCCAAAGATAGTGCTTTGAAGGGAGGATGGGACGCGCGGAGAACACCTGTGATCGGGATGGGGTTCTCCGAGGGATGGGTCGGAATCAGTGGATCATGTTCCGACTGACGATGAGAGTGTCGAAGGGACGAGATGCTTTCCAGAGGAAGATCGGGTTTCCACTGTTCGTATCATTTAAATAGGTGATTATATTGGGGGTAGTTGACATAATGCCTCGCCATTGAAGTAGAGGGGTCTGTCGCCACCTGGAGGCCAGATCTAAGGTCCATGCTCTGGATTCTCTAGGGTTCTCGGGAGATTTAGCGGGCGTTTTGTCCATACTGATCGTTAGGGGACGAGTCAACCCGACCTGCCGAAAGAACCGGGAGTCATTCCTCTGGGGAGGTTGAGGGCTTCTCGGTTTCCAGACTTTCAGCGTGGTGCAGGGGGCCTGTGCCCGACGCTTGCGACAGATGTTGGTGGCCGCAGCCACCAGAAGAGGCTTCGTGCCTGAGGTCCTGAACTTCTGGCTGTTGTGGGGGCGGCGTCACCGCATGGTGGGATCGGCCATGCGCGAGAAGCATCATTGCGGCCATCACGATTCCCATGAACAGGATGTTCATCAAGTTTTCCTTTCGCGTGTGGGTGAGGTGGAACTTCGGGTGAACCTGAACAAGCTAGGTACCGATGCCTTCGTCGCACGAAATGCGTCGGTGTGTCCGAGCCTCAACTCAATAACCGTGCCACCCGCATTTACTGGACTTCCGCTTCACTTAGAGGAAATCCAACCCACAAGGTCCTCCGAGACGGGTCAAGGTGACCCGTGGTGCCTTGAATGTTGTTGTGATCAATGTCATCCGAATTCTCTCCGCCGTTTCAGGTCCGCATCAGGTTGGGTTCCGAAGATGGATGCAGCTTAGAGGATCGATAAGGCCTCTATGCAAGGAGAGCACCCCCTGCTCTTCCTTTTGACCCCCAACCTCATGTGGAGCTTCGAATGAAAATTGTCCGATCTCTCCTTTTACTACTTGGGACAAGCATCCCGATGCTGGCTGTTCCAGCCTGGGCGCGCCTTACCGGGGTGTCCTGCGCCGATTGCCACGCCGTCCCGACTCTTCAACTCACGGCCATGGGGTTGGAATTTCAGCGGAACGGCGCTCGTTTTGATCCCACCAGCCTCGATGAAGCCTCGCAGAAACTGGAAAATTACGCATCAATCACTCTTGATGCCAGTGCTCAGGCCGTGAAGGGTGTGAAGCCGTCCACCCAGACCGCCCAGCCCGATTTCCAGGTGGTATCGGGTGGAGCCCTATCGGACCGGTTCAGCTACACGCTGATGTACCACTTCAACACGGGTGCCACGCCTTCTGACGGGATGGAGGAGGCCTTCATCCAGTACAATCTCCCGATCAGCAAGACCGCTTTCCTCCAGATCCGGGGTGGTCAGTTCAATCCGGAGATCCTGCGGGATTTCGGGCTGGGCGCGGGTAGCGTGCTCGGGGCACCGCTGGTCCTGTCCACTCCCGTGGCTGGAACTTCCCCCTTCACCCTGGGTTCCGCGGGTCGTGGTATGGACGTCAAGTTGAACTGGAGTCGGCTTGAACTGGCCGCCGGTGTCATGGATACCCTTACCCCGACCACGGATGCGAACGGGGCAACGGTGTCTGGACCGAGCCCCACCAATCATAAGGACACCTACGCCTCAGTCCTTTATCGCTTTGACAACAATGCCTCCGGAATCGGCCTTTTCCGTCTGGATGGCCAGAACCCGGTCCTCGATCCCGCCAATCCCGGCACACCGCTCTTCACGGACAACTTCTTCCGGAATGGCGCCTTGGTTCGCTTCATCCGTGATAAGTGGCGGGTCATGGGGGCCTTCTTCGAGGGGCAGCACCAAGTGGATGTCAGTGGCACCCTCAGCAAGAACAGCGGCTACTTTGCGCTCTGCGATCTCAATTTCGCACCAGCCTTTGGACTGTTCGGTCGGTACGATTCCATTCGACCGGACAAGAGCGACACCACCAAGGATCAAGCCATGAAGACCTTCGGCCTCAATGGCATTGCCTTCTCTAACGCCAAGGCAGGCGGTCGCTGGACCATTCAGGCTTCCCGCACCAACTACAAAGACGGAATCACGCCAGTCAATGACCAGGTAACCATTGATATGATCGTGGCCTTCTAAAGAGAGGGTAGCTCGCTCATCCTTAGCATTGGTGATATTCAATGAATAAGCTCCTCAGCCTCCTACTCATTTGCTCTTGCACCTTTGTAGCGTCCGCCAAGGAAAAGAAAATCCAGAACGCCACGCTCACATCCGAAAACCAGGAATACGTCCTGACTCCCTCCACTTTGATAAAAGGCATTCCAGTTAGGATGAAAGTTGAACTCAAAAGCGTGAGGGGCTGTATGAGAGCCATCGTGATCGACAGATTCGGCGTGAAGAAGACAGTCATGAAGGGTGACAACACCATTGAATTTACGCCGACGAAAACGGGCAATATCGAGGTTGTATGCGGCATGGGGATGAACCGCGGATTTTTTAAGGTAATCGAAGCAGCTGAGCTAAAGAAATAGTATTTTTGACTTCATCTCGCGGCCTAACCCTCCGCTCAAGTCGGACCCAACCTGCACGGCCTGCTTTCCTCTCTTTACATTCGTCTTTCATAACGTCGTTCAGCTTTCGGTCGCAGATTGGGCCGCCTAGCTTCTTTGTTAGGCACCAAGTCCCCCCCGGGAATCCCATGGATGCTAAAGCTGCTTTCGTAACCTACATCCCTCCGTTAGCGATGCTATGGCTTATGACGGCCTCCGCTAGGTATCCATGGGATTTTTGGCGAATCCTTGGTACCCTCATCGTCCTTATTTCCTTAGCGCTTCTCACAGCCGCCCGCCTGCGGTTGGGGAATTCCTTCTCTATTACAGCCGAGGCCCGCCAACTCGTAACGACGGGTATTTATTCGAAGCTCCGCCACCCCGTGTATGTTTTTTCTTCCTTGCTGATTCCAGGCTTAGCCCTCTACTTTAAAACACCTTGGCTGGCGGCCATTCTAATCATTATTCTTCCCATGCAGTTCCTCCGGGCCCGCGAAGAAGAAAAGGTTTTGATCCAGGCATTTGGTGAGTCTTATCTAACCTATCGAAAGACAACCTGGTTCTAAGTCCTTGGTTGGCGCCTGACCCTTCGCCCAACTCGGACTCCGCCTGCTTTACTTTCCGTTCTCTCCCGACTTCTCGCCTCCTCAGTTTCACTCGTCGCCTTGGCACAGGCGGGCCCGGTTAGCTGCATGGTTATACGGGAGAGGGGGAGGCACTGGCGCCAGAAGCCCCCCTGCTCCTATGATTCAATCGTCGAGCCTCCGGCCTGATCTGGAAGGTATTATGAAAGTGCTGATCGTAGAGGACGAGGTCAGGCTCGGGCAGACCCTTGAGAAGGGGTTCCGATCTGAAGGTTTTGTGGTGGATCGCGCCGAAGACGGAATCCGTGGGCTGGATTTGGCTCTGGGATGCCACCACGACGTGATAGTCCTCGACGTGATGCTTCCCGGACTGGATGGGTTCGAAGTCCTGGCCCGGATTCGGAAGGAGCGGTGCCCCGTCCCTATCATCCTGCTCACGGCTCGCACTGGGCTGGATGACCGGGTTCGGGGACTGGATCTCGGGGCAGACGATTACCTTGCCAAACCTTTCGAGTATCGCGAACTCCTGGCGCGTATCCGTGCCCTCACGCGGCGCCCCACGGCGGCGCCTGAAATGGTGCTCAGAATCGCCGACTTGGAGCTTGACTTGAGCACCCACGAGCTGCAAAGGGCCGGGAAGTTCGTGCCACTACGGAACAGGGAATTCACCCTCCTTGAATTCCTCATGCGACGGAAGGACTTAGTCGTGTCAAGGAGCATGATCCTCGACCATGCCTGGGCTTCCGATGCAGACTATGGAGACGGAGCGAATCTGGTGGATGTCTACATCGGGCAACTCCGGAAGAAAATCGACCAAGGGCGCGAGAAGAAGCTGCTCCACACCCTGCGCGGGGCAGGCTATCTCCTCAAGGAGCCGAGTTGATGCTCGCACCCACCTTCACGAAGACGCTGCGCTTCCGACTCACGGCCTGGTACGCCGCTGCGCTGGGCTCGTGTCTGCTGGCATTCACCATTCTCGGCTATCAGGTCGTGCATAGGCGCCTGCTGATCCACCAGGATGGTTCGCTTCGTGAGATCGCCGGAAAGACCCTCCAAATCCTGGCGGAGCACGATGACTGCGAGCATCTCACCCAGCAGCAGCAGGCGCATCTGAGCCAGGAAGGCAAGCTCCTCCTCATTCATGAGGATCAGGGGAAGCGGAGTGCTTTCTTCCTTTCTCCGGAGATGCAGGCTAACCCATTGGCTCCTCGGCTCGCGC
>JANXQX010000203.1 GCA_025353305.1 Holophagaceae bacterium | reverse complement strand
AATTTCGCTACCTTGCTGGCCCAGACCGGGTCCGCCAGCCGGGTGCTGCTGGTGGATGGCGACATGCGTCGGGGCAACCTGCACCAGTATTTTGGACTCACTCACCGCTCTGGCGGCCTATCGGAAATCCTTTCGGGGCAGAAACCCTGGCTGCAAGCGGTCCGGGCCACCGGCATACCTGGCCTGGAGATCATCACCAGCGGCATGCTCCCACCCAACCCCGCTGAGTTATTGATGTCCAGCCGCTTCAGCGAATTCATCCTGGAAATCTCCCAGGCCTACGACATGGTGATCATCGACGCGCCGCCCGTGCTGGCGGTTACCGATGCTGTGATCATTGGCCGCCAAGCCGGCACCACCCTGCTCATCACCAAAGCCAAAGCCCACACCCTGGATGAGATCCAGGCCACCATCAAGCGCTTCGAGACCGCCGGCATCAAGCCCAAAGGCTGCATCTTCAACGATGTGATGCTGATGAACGTGGGGTATCGGTATTACCGGTATGCCTATCATTACGGTTATAAAAAGTAAAATGTTTTTATAATGATTGATTTTTTGTGATGAGTGCCAGGCCACCGATAATGAAGGAGCTAATTCATGAAAACCATTGCCCTGGTGGGATGTGGACGGATATCTGAGCGGCACCTCAAGGTCATCGAGCAAATCCCAGAACTGAAGTTGCTGGGCGTCTGTGACGTGCAAGCTGAGCGCGCCGAGCAGGCCGCAGCGGAATGGAAGGTGCCTGCCTTCACCGATGCCTTGGCAATGGTGAAATCCATTAAGCCCGATATCGCGGCCATCCTTACGGACTCCGGGTCCCACCCCGGCATCGGCAGCCTGCTGGCGCCCCATGTCCCAGTGCTGGTGGTGGAGAAGCCCATGTCGCTCACCTTGGAGGATGCCGACCATCTCATTGAGACATGCGAAACCAACGGCACGCGACTCTTCGTGGTCAAACAGAACCGTTTTAATCCCGCCATCCAACAATTGCGCCGGGCCGTAGACCAGGGCCGTTTCGGGAAAATGGTGCTCGGCACCGTGCGCATCCGCTGGGCCCGCCCCCAGGCTTACTATGACCATGATGCCTGGCGGGGCACCTGGAAGTTGGATGGTGGTGTATTCACCAATCAAGCGAGCCATCACATTGATCTGCTCCAGTGGCTCATGGGGCCCGTCGAATCCGTGAAGTCCTATATCTCCACCCGTCTCGTGAAAATCGAGGTGGAAGACACAGGGGTTGCGGTCCTCAAGTTCAAGAGTGGCGCCCTGGGGGTAATCGAGGCCACGACCGCCACCCGTCCCAAGGACTTAGAAGGCAGCATCTCGGTATTGGGTGAGACGGGCTCCGTGGTGGTCGGCGGGTTCAGCGTCAACCGCATGGTCACCTGGAACTTTACCGAACCGGCACCCGAAGACCTGGAGACCCAGCTAGCCATCGCCGATCCCCCAAACGTCTATGGCTTAGGCCACAAGCCCTTCTACGAGGACATACTGGCCTGCCTCGAATCCAGGAAGCGCTCCATGCTGGACGGACTGGAAGGCCGCAAGTCCCTGGAAATCATCAACGCGCTTTATGAATCCGCTTTTACAGGCAAAGAGGTCCACCTCCACTACGTGCCGCATAGTGTTCCCCTTGGGCATGGGTGAAGCGATGGATACCCTCGATTTGCAGCCCACTCAACTCGTTCAGGATCTCCTGGCGAAAATCGAAGCCACCACCGCCAAGGTGGGCGTCGTCGGACTCGGCTACGTGGGTCTGCCCTTTGCTGTGGAAAAGGGCAAGGTAGGCTTCAAGGTCCTGGGCTTCGACCGCAACCCGGTTCGAGTGGATCTGGTCAACCAGGGAAAGAATTTCATCGGGGATGTGAAGGACGAGGAACTCCGGGACCTTGTGGCGGGCGGATTCATCAGCGCCACCACTGACGTGGCCCACATGGGAACTATGGATGTGCTAGTCATCGCCGTACCTACCCCCCTGAACAAGAACCTGAACCCAGATCTTCAGTACATCGAAGCCGTCACCCGGGATATCGCTAAAATCCTGCGCCCTGGACAACTCATCAGCCTGGAAAGCACTACTTACCCTGGTACTACAGACGAGATCATGAAACCCATCCTGGAAGCCTCGGGCCTGAAGGCCGGGGTGGATTTTTTCCTGGCCCATAGTCCCGAGCGGGTGGACCCGGGCAACGCCCGCTACACCACCAAGAACACCAACAAAGTTGTAGGCGCCTCCGATGGCGCCAGCCGCCAGGTTGCGGTGGCCTTTTATCGTAGGACTATCCTGAATATTGTGCCTGTCAGCAGCGCGGCAGCGGCTGAGATGAGCAAAGTCTTCGAGAATACCTTTCGGGCAGTGAACATTGCCTTAGTGAATGAAATGACGCTGCTATGCGACCGCATGGGCATCAACGTGTGGGAAGTGCTGGACGCCGCCTTCACCAAGCCCTTTGGCATCATGCCTTTTTACCCCGGCCCGGGCGTAGGCGGCCACTGCATCCCGCTGGATCCCCATTATCTGGAATGGAAGGCCAGGGAGTTCAACTTCAATACCCGCTTCATCGCCCTGGCCGGGGAGATCAACCGCCGCATGCCCGAGTTCGTGGTGGAGAAAGCCATGCGCCTGCTGAGCGACCGGGGCAAGGGCCTGCGCGACGCGAAAATCCTGGTGCTGGGCGTGGCCTATAAAAAGGATGTGGATGATCCCCGGGAAAGCCCCAGCGCCGCGGTATTGCACCTGCTGGCCCTGCGGGGCGCCGCCCTGACCTACCATGACCCCCATATCGCTCACTTCACCGAGCAAGGCCATGATCTGAGCAGCATCCCCCTCTGCGCCGAAACCCTGCGGCAGGCTGACCTGGTATTGATCCTCACCGATCATACCGCCGTGGACTATGAGCTGATCGTGAAGGAAGCCGCCCAGATCCTGGACACCCGCAACGCCCTTAAGCGGGTGGATGGCCCCAAAGCGAATGTTGTCCTGCTCTAAGGAGTGACCATGGAAAAGCCTCCATATTTCCATCCCACCGCCATCGTGGACGAGGGTGCCCAAGTAGGGGAAGGGACCAAGATCTGGCACTTCTCCCATGTGTATCCCAAGGCCGTGATCGGAAAGAATTGCGTTTTCGGCCAGAACACCATGGTCATGAATGGTGTGCGGATTGGGGATTACTGCAAGATCCAGAACAACGTGAGCCTTTACGAAGGGGTCATCCTCGAAGACTACGTCTTCTGTGGCCCCAGCATGGTGTTCACCAACGTGACCACCCCGCGCTGCCTCTTCCCGCGCAACACCAGTGCGGATTATATGACCACCCTGGTGAAACGGGGTGCCTCCGTAGGAGCGAATGCCACCATCGTGTGCGGGGTCACCCTTAATGAGTGCGCTTTCGTGGCCGCTGGGGCCGTGGTCACCAAGGATGTGCCCCCCTACGCCATGGTGGCGGGCGTGCCTGCCAAGGTCATCGGCTACATGTGCGAGCGGGGCGAACGCCTGGCCTTTGATGCCCAGGGCGAGGCCACCACAAGCTACGGCCAGAAGTACCTCAAGGACGCCAAGGGCCTTGTGGGCAAGGTGGGATGATGAGCCTTCAGACACAAATACCGATCCTTGACCTTCAGCCCCAGATCCAGGCCCACTGGGATGAATTCAATGCCGCCTTCCAGCGGGTCATGCGCTCGGGCCAGTTCATCCTCGGCCCCGAGGAAAAGGCCTTCGAGCAGGAATGCGCCACCTACCTGGGTGTAAAGCACGCCATCGGCTTGAACAGCGGTACCGACGCCCTCTATATCGCCCTGCGCGCCCTGGGCATTGGCCCTGGGGACGAAGTCATCACCACCCCCTTCACCTTTTTCGCCACCGCCGAGGCTATCAGCCACGTAGGAGCTACACCGGTCTTCGTGGACATCGAGGAAGATTCCTTCAACCTCAATCCCGATCTTATCGCAGCAGCCATCACGCCGCGCACCAAAGCCATCATTCCCGTCCATCTCTTCGGTCGGCCCTGCTACATGGACCGCATCCTGGCTATCGCCGAAAAGCACGGATTGAAGATTGTTGAGGACTGCGCCCAAAGCTTTGGGGCCAGCTGGAAAGGCAAGCAGACCGGCTCCATGGGCGCCTTCGGGTGTTTCAGTTTCTTCCCCACCAAGAATCTGAGCGCTTTCGGAGATGGTGGCATGCTCACCACCGATAATGAAGCCCTGGCCGCCGAGGCCCGTATGTTGCGGGCCCACGGCAGCAGGAAGAAGTACCACAATGAAGCCGTGGGCTACAACTCCCGTCTGGATGAATTGCAAGCCGCAATGTTGCGGGTGAAGCTGCCCCACATTGACGAATGGAACGCCCAGCGCCGCAACGTGGCCCAGAGCTACCACGATCAACTCTCAAGCAACCCGTCTCTGGTATTGCCTAAGATCGTGGACGGCCATGTGTTCCATCAGTTCACCATGCGGATTAAAGCGGGCCGAAGGGATGAAGTGCAAGAGGCTCTGGCCCGGGCCGGCATTGGAACCATGGTGTATTACCCCTTGCCCATCCATCACTTGAAGCTCTACCGGGAGAGTCACGTCGAATCACACTGTCATGTGGCAGAGCAGGCGGCGAAGGAAGTGCTTAGTTTGCCTATTTGGCCTGAAATGGACAGAAATGAGGTAATCACAAGCATTTCAAAAATCATTAAATAAATCATCAATAAATTAGTAATTCACATTGGAGATAAATTTGAAACCCATACATATACTGACCATCGTAGGGGCAAGGCCGCAGTACATCAAAGCGGCCATGGTGAGCCCTGCCATTGTCGAATACAACCGATTGGGCAAGTCTCCAGCCATTCTGGAGGACATCATTCATACGGGCCAGCATTACGACGAAAATATGAGTGATATTTTCTTCAAACAGATGCATATGCCGGGACCAGTGGTGAATCTGCAAGCCGGTGCAGGAATGCATGGTGAGATGACAGGGCGGATGTTGGCGCAAATCGAGAAGGAAATCACGCAGCGCAAGCCCGATCGGGTTCTGGC
>JANXQX010000107.1 GCA_025353305.1 Holophagaceae bacterium | reverse complement strand
ATGGCTGAAAAAACTACATGCTGAATTTGTCGTTCTCGCCCCTCGGCTGGATGGATCTTTCCAAGGGTTGGGTAGATTGCCGCCAAGGTAAGGCCATTTCGAACCTCGTCGACAACAGCCTCAATGCTGCGATCTAGAATGCGCTCGAGGTGTTTCATCTGAATCGACATGGGGAACCTATGGCCTGATGTCTAACGACCCAAGCTAACCGGCCCAACCGCAGGACGGAGGCTTGTTGGAGACGTGAAAGGGGAGTGGATCACAGGGGGAAGTGGCTTGTTGCGGTTGGGTCCGGGTTAAGCGCCTGATTAGGCCCGATGCCGTAGTATTTTTTGGGGCGTAAGGATTTGTCGTTATACTTTGGAAGATGTCCAAATATATCCATAAAATCAGCAAAACAAACATATTCTAACGACAAGACTTTTCCCATTTCCCGAAGGTCATTAGAAGTATTTCTGGTCGGACTGCAATCAAAGCGAACAACACTGACAAAGAAGTAGTCGAGTAAATGTGCGGCATTTGGGTAATCAAACTTGAACCTCCATGCGCCGCCATGTGGACCATCTTTGCCAAAAAGCGCGCCATGAAACTGAGAAAGTCTGTTTGCCAAGCCACCCTTTGAGATGGTCATGCCGAAATACCGTATCTCGGGGCGAAGTGAAAATGCAGAACCGCTTATGTCTATGTCAGAGATCGCGATGGCATAAACACCCGGCCGGTCAATATGAGGAATGTTGGAACATTCTTTGAATGGCCGCCAATCAGTGAATGATGGTAAACAGATTTTCGCTTCGAGGGTCATGTTGGGCCTAACGCCTGACTTCAGCGGCTGCCGTAGGCAGGCCGCTGGAAGGAAATGTTAGGGCGCTACGGCTAAGGCTGTGCATTTCGAACCGGCCCTTCCTCTAACCACTTGGCCGCCAACGCCGGAAGGATCTCTGCGGCCTTTCCTCTCAAGAAATTGAAGCCGTACGGTGGTTTTCCCACTTCTAGCGACACGAGCACCTTCTGCGCTGTAGCTCTAGCCGCCTTCACCAGCAAGGCGGCTGGAAAAACGGATAGCGACGTGCCAACGACCAGAACTCTCGCGGCGCTAGCCACGTGGGAGCGCGCCTCCTCAAAGAATTGAACTTCTTCTCCAAACCAAACAATATCGGGTCGGAGTTGTGTTCCGTCCTCGCATAGGCTTCCCATAGAAATGGGGTTGCCGTCAATTCGATACCGCTTTCGAGCCTTCGATGTGCCTCTGGCATACGCAAGCTCTCCATGCAGATGGATCACATGCTGCGAGCCTGCGCGTTCGTGAAGTTCGTCGACGTTCTGCGTGATGACCACCACATCAAAAGCCGCCTCTAAAGACGCAATTGCCTTATGCCCGGCGTTTGGAGAAGCGAGCCATGCCTTATGTCTCCGCTCGTTGTAGAACTCCAAGACTGCCTGTGGACGAACTCGCCACCCTTCCGGGCTTGCCAGGTGTTCCCATGAATATGAATTCCACAGGCCATTTGAATCGCGAAAAGTTGGCAACCCGCTTTCGGCGCTAACCCCAGAGCCCGTCAAAACGGCAATCTTGTTGGGTTGAACGTCTGGTTTCATGTTTTAGCGCCCTAACGAATGAAGCTAACCAGCCGCGCCTGCACCGAAACGATGAACAGAGCCGAGAAAGCAAGAAGATGAGAGAAAACGGAAGGCAATGCTGGTGGGGTCCGAGTTGAGCGGAGGGTTAGGTGCGTTATGGCATTAACGAAGGCCAAAGTTAAGTGGGGGAAGTTCGTGGTGTGTTGTGAAGTATTCACGTAATAAGTGTTTCTCAAGGTCCCGTGGACTTTGACCCTTTTTGGGGAAATAGCAATCCACCACGATGCGACTTGGATGTGTTTCGTTTGAAATGAAATGCATGAGTCGGACATTCGTTGGCTGAGGCAGCTCGTCCAACAGATCGATCAAATTTTTTGTTTCTTTTGTCACATGGCGCATGTGGTTGTAGTTCGCAAACCTTTCCTGAATGCTGACATCCGCTTTCCCTATTTTTAGAATCGAGCTTGTTCCAACCATTCTTGCTACTGAATAGGTGGAATATCGAATCACATACGCGCCTGGTGTATCGGGGAAAGGCTCGCAATCGATTAGATAATATTGGCGTGATTCTTTCGTTCGCCCTCTAGCATTCAAAATGAGCTTGAGGTCAATGGATGAATGATCTGGGGTCATGGTAAGCTCCTAACGAACAATGTTAATCGGCCCAACCGAGGGTCGAATGTTTAAAGCATGAGGGCTGCAACCCACGCTTGGGCCCGAGTTGAACGAGAGGTTAGGCGTATTGGGATAGCTGAACCAAGTGCATTTCCTTGCCTTGGATATTAAGAAAGTGGATGCCGATAGAATTTCGGTGGGTCATTTCTGATCGATAGTGGCTATACCAAAACCGAAATGGATTTTCTCTGATGGCGCTGATGTGTTGTTTAAACCCAGCGTTGTAGTATCCAGGTGAGTAATAGCGAAGTTGCCATTTGGGAGTGGCTAAATCAGGGAGTGTAGTGACAACCAAATACGGGATTCTCGTTTGAGTTGATTGGCTGAATGCATTGTAAGCATCGATATCTTTGATCGGTATGCGTGCATCGGATGAATTCGGGCTCTCGTAGTCCAGGAATAGGACTGGATTCAACTCGGTATCCAGCATTGTTATGTCGGGTTGAAATTTTGCATCCATGTTGAACCGCGTATCGACAGAAGCCATACAATCGGGAAGCAGCTTGCCGAGCTCTGTTATAAGAATGCCAAGTGTGACTGGGTGAGAAAAGTTGTTTCCAGTTTCGGTGAATTCCCAAGTGGAATAAAAGCCAATAGGCAAACTGGTCGCCCTGCCATTGAAGGATTCGATGAGTCCTGTGATAAGAGTTTCTGTTTGGAGCATGGGGACCTCGGAAAATATGTCTGAGGAAAAATGGGTGTCGGCTCAATAGCCAGCCGCACGATTGGGCGGGAAGAGGTAGGGAAATGGAGGGGGGCTTAGGAGACGGTGAGACGTCCTCTCCAACCCTGGGTCACTTATAGCGGGAATCAAGGGCTGGATTTGACCCGGGCAGGCATCTCCAACATAACCCTCCGCCTCGTCGATTAGTCGTACCAAGGCCTTGGCGGTGTCCTCGTCATGCAGGCGCTGCCAGCTATCCAGGATCATGAAGGAGTCGCGAAGGATGGAACGACGGGCCGCCTGGTCGGGAATCCCACTGACCTCCTTCAGTTCTGAAAAATAGGACACATCGGGATTCCTGCGGCGCACGAAAGGTCCTTCGGTCACGGCGCAGGAGGCGTATCCAAGGAATTTATCAGAGACTCTAAGGTCGCCCGGGTAGCGGTTCTTCAGATCAACCAAGTCCAGGTCGTTCCCCCGAAGGATGGCAAAGACCCTTCCCCGCGGGGACTCCGGACTTTCGAAGGCATCGTTCGGAAAATCGTTGTGAAGCCAGGCCTCATGAAAACCGGGCTTCAACGCGATCAACTCCGCATACGTGGCGGTTGCCGCATCGCGATGATGCCGGGTCAACCATTGAAGCACGGAGGCCAGCTCCTTGCGTTCCTGTCCCCAGTCCAAGTCATGCTTGGCCCGTGGATCAAACCCCTGGTTCTCCCAGAACCAGTTGTTGTCCCCTCGGAGAGAATCTTTCTGGTGAACCTCCAGTCCAGCCAGGCTATGGAAGGCTCGATTGAAATTCGAGGAAACCGCCTGGGCGGGTTTGCCTCGAAGCGACGGAGACAAGGCAATGGCCTGCAGATACATCAACCTCAGCCTGTTGAGGATGCGCTCGATTTCCCCCACACCAAAGGCTGGAAGGGTCTCCATCACACATGGTTCCCCTCCTTTGGCAGAGTGATCGAGGTTGGGCCTTCGTGGCGTGGGCATCCTACTTTCCCCTTTTTGGAACGACGGATTCCGGATTCCCGATCCTGGCTTCGCTCTCGCCCCCAGAGTCGCTCCTGACGGGGTGTTTGAGACTCCGGGGACCCAAAACAGTCGAAGGCGCCACCTTCTTCCAGGCCTCCCAGGCCAAGCAGGGGCAACCTTCCAGGCGTGTCGTTTTTGTGGCGAGGAAGGCACCCTCGAGCGCCTGGAGTTTGGGAAGGTCCACCAGCTCCAAATGTTGAAGGTTGGTCTCACCTCGAATGGATTCCAAGTTCCAGCAGGACCGGATCGCCAAACTCCGGATACCGGCGGGAATCTTGAAATGACGGATGGATTCGCACCTATCCAAGATCAAATCCATACTACCCATCGACGAATCCGGGCAGGTGGTCTCCCCTGTGAAATTCGGGCACTCGATCAGTTCGAGGCTCTCCACCCCCGCTGGGATGCGGAGTTCCTTCAATCCGGGAAGCCTGGACAACTCCAGTTCTCGCACGGCGAGGTCCTCAGGCAGTTCAGAAATGGCCGAAGGGCCTTTTAGGATCAGGTGGAATGCCGCGAGTCCTGCGCCAAAACTTGCCAGATTCGGGCAATGCTCGATCACGATCCGTTTGGCGATAAGGCCCCTGGGGAGCTCTTCGAACGCCTCGTTCCGGATATGCAAGGTGTTGCCCCCTCGCTCGATCCATATCTTGCATGCCCCAAGACCCATTTCCTCGAGCTGTCCCGCGGCCTCGGTACCCCAAACCCTTGCTAGAGAAGCCGGATGAATCCCCACTGCCTCCGCCAACCCACGGATCCGTTCCGGGGCGCCGAAATTCGGGAGGAGGACTTTCATGGCATCCAGCCGACGAAAAGGTTCATCGATGCAAAGGATGACTGCAGCGGCTGCTTCCAGCGGGGAAATGCCGCTGGCCACGGTTTGTCGGAACAGATTCCCGGGATCCATCATACGGATGATTCGGACCGCGTCCATCGCCTGTTCGAGGTGCTTCTGCGGGATATGAATTGTGTGGTTTTCTTCGGTCATGTGTCGAAGGTGGGGTAGCCATGTTGACAATGGGTGTCAATCACAATGCCCGGGCCTCAAGCAACCCGGCCAAGGGGTGGCCGCCG
>JANXQX010000061.1 GCA_025353305.1 Holophagaceae bacterium | reverse complement strand
GCCTTCGCGGATCACCGCGATGCTTTGCGCGGAGAAGGCCTCGTTCAATTCGATGACATCGATCTGGTCCAGGGTGAGACCCAGGCGGTTCAGAACCTTCCGGGTCGCAGGCACCGGGCCGATGCCCATGCGATCCGGCTCTACGCCGGCAACGGCACCTCCCAGGATGCGGGCACGGGGTTTCAGCCCGGCGGCCTTGGCTGCCTCCTCCTCCATGACCAGCAGGAAGGCCGCACCATCCGTCAGCGGCGAGCTGTTGCCGGCGGTCACGTTGCCGTCCTTCAGGAAGGCGGCTTTCAGTTCACCGAGCTTGTCAAGGGAGGTGTCGGCCCGCACGCATTCGTCGCGGTCCACAACGACATCCTTGCCTTCGAGGTTCTTTGTTGTGAAGGGCACGGTTTCTTTCGCGTACTTGCCCCCAGACCAGGCGGCCGCTCCCTTCTGGTGGCTGTTGTAGGCGAACTCGTCCTGCTCGCGGCGCGTGATGCCATATTCCTTTGCCAGATTTTCCGCCGTGATGCCCATGGAGCAGTAGGCCTGGGGATAATGTTCGGCGAGCCATGGATCGAGGCTCGGATTGAATCCACCCATGGCCACCTTGGACATGGATTCAATGCCACCGGCCAGGAATACATCACCTGCTCCCGCAAGGATCGCTCGAGCCGCCATGAGCACCGTTTCCTGGCTGGACCCACAGAATCGATTCACCGTGGTGGCGCCAGAAGTGAAGGGCAGACCCGCGCGGAAGGCCACCATGCGCGCCAGGTTCATGCCCTGCTCGCCTTCGGGCATGGCGCAGCCGACAAGGACATCTTCGAGATTGCTCCAGTCCTTCAGCAGCGGCTTGATGGCCTCGACCACCAGGGCACCCAAGGTCTCGGGTCGCGTAGCGGCGGTGCTGCCTTTGATGGCGCGGCCGATGGGCGTGCGCTTGGCTTCAACGATGACGGCGGATCGCATGGTGGACTCCTTGATGCAGTGAGCCTAGCACCGGGACCCATCCGGTTACATTGCCTACCCTCGGTCGAACTGAAACTATTTACGCGAGGCTCGATTGAACCCAAACTCTCATCCAGATTCCGATACCCTCATGTCCATGCCTCCTCCTGCCGCCGTGTCTCCGATGGAACCCCTGCTGGCTGAATGCCGGAAGGTCATCGTCGGGCAGAACCATCTCCTCAACCGGCTGCTGGTTGCCCTGCTCTGCCGGGGGCACGTCTTACTCGAGGGCCTGCCCGGCCTTGCAAAAACCCGCACTATCAAGACTTTGGCCGGGGCAAGCCGGATGATCTTCCGTCGGATCCAGTTCACCCCGGACCTTCTGCCCAGCGATGTGGTCGGAACCCTGATTTTCGATCCGAAAAACCTGACCTTCACACCCAAAAGGGGGCCTGTTTTCGCCAATCTGCTGCTCGCGGATGAAATCAACCGGGCCCCGTCCAAGGTCCAGAGTGCCCTCCTGGAAGCCATGGAGGAGCGCCAGGTGACCCTCGGCGATGAAAGTTTCCTGCTGCCTGACCCCTTCCTGGTGCTGGCCACGCAGAATCCATTGGAGCAGGAAGGCACTTTCCCCTTGCCCGAGGCCCAGATGGACCGATTCCTCTTCAAACTGCGGGTCGATTACCCTGGGCCCGCGGAGGAAGTGGAAGTCCTGCGCCGGGCCGATGGCAACGAAGAGCTTGTCAGGGCCATCGCGGACGGCCCCACGATCCTGGCCTTGGGGCAGCATGCGGCCCGGGTCCACATGGACGACGCCATTCGAAATTACATCGTGAAGCTGGTGCAGGCGACCCGGCCGGGGCATGGGAAGGATTGGAAGGGCCGGGAGAACATCCGGTGCGGCGCCAGCCCACGGGCTTCCCTGGCCTTGCAGAGTTCCTCCAAGGCCCTAGCCTTCCTCGCTGGCCGGGACCACGTATTGCCGGACGACGTGATCAGCCTGGCCCCGGACGTGATGCGCCACCGCCTGCTGCTGACCTATGAAAGTGAAGCGGATGGCTTGACGACGGACCAGGTGATCACCCAGCTCCTGCAAAATGTTGCGCGACCATAGGGACTGTTGACCGGATGATGCGGAACAGGCCATCCTGGCAATGGCTTTGATGGAAAGGAGGTTGCGATGAGTAGTGGCTCCACGATCGCTGAACCTCCGTCGTCCAGGCCGCGCGCCAGGAACTGAGGCCCCACTCCCAAGGTCGGCTCGTGGAGGCTGTGACATCCTGGTTGTGCGGCCGTGGAATGGTTTGACTCCCATCCAGCTGGATCAGACTGATCTCACCCTCCATTAGGCTTCTGCCATGTTCAACAACTTCCTTAACAGCATGTGGGGCCAGGCCAACGCGCTTTTCGCGCCGTTGCGCCGGCGGCGTTGGGTGGATTTCGCGTTGGTGGCCGCGGCCTTCGGCCTGATTTATGGGCTGATCCTGCTGGGCCAGGAATGGACTGAAGTCATCCGGCCACAGATCGACATCGACCTCTCGCCAATCTCGCTGGTGAAATACACCTTTTTCTCCATGATGCGGGGCATCGCGGCCTACCTGATTTCCTTCGCCTTTACGCTGGTCTATGCCTACTGGGCGGCCAAAGACGCGCGGGCGGAAAAGCTTCTAGTGCCACTGCTCGACATTCTGCAAAGCATTCCAGTGATGACTTTCATCGTGCCGCTCATGCTCGCGCTCGTGGCGCTCTTTCCACATAGCAACGTAGGAATCGAACTCACGGCCATCATCGCCATCTTCACGGGCCAGGCCTGGAATATGACCTTCAGCCTCTATCACTCTCTGAAGTCCGTGCCGGCTGACCTGCAGGAGGTGGGCACCGTTTATCGCTTCAACTGGTGGCAGCGTTTCAAGTGGATCGAATTGCCCTTCGCCACCACTGGCCTGGCCTGGAACTCGATGATGAGCATGGCCGGAGGCTGGTTCTTCCTGATGCTGATCGAGGCTTTCAAGCTGGGCGAGCGCGATTTCCGCGTGCCGGGCCTGGGTTCCTACATGAGCGTCGCCGCCGAACACCATGATGTGAAAGCCCAGCTGTTCGCGGTGGTCGCCATGATCATCATGATCGTGCTGTTGGACCAGGTGATCTGGCGGCCCATTGTCGTGTGGGCCCAGAGGTTCAAAGTCGAAGACACGGTGCAGACCGCTGCTCCGCAGAGTTGGTTCTTGAACCTCATCCGCCGCTCACGCCTCATCCGGCGGTGGGACCGCTGGCGGGCCCACCGCCGGAGGGCCAACAAAGCGAAGGGCTCGAGTGAATCCAATAGTCCCCTCCTGCGCGCCGAGGTGGTGGCGCCCTGGGTGACGGGCATCGCGCTGCTGCTCATTTCAGCGCTCCTCGTGCTGGGGGGATTTGGCGTGGTGCGCCTGCTCTCCAAGTTGCATCCTGGCGCATGGTGGTATCTGGCGAAGGCCGATGGCCTGACTCTTTCAAGGGTGATGGCGTCCATCGTCATCGGTACTGCGTGGGCCCTGCCCGCGGGCCTCGCCATCGGGCTGTCACCGCGGCTTTCTAAAATATTCCAGCCCATCGTCCAGGTCGCCGCAAGTTTTCCAGCGCCCATGCTCTTCCCGGCGGTCATCGCCATCCTGGCGACCTTCAAGATCGGGCTCGGGTGGGGCAGCATCGTGCTCATGCTGCTCGGCACCCAGTGGTACATTCTGTTCAACGTCATCGCAGGCGCTTCTGCGATTCCCAGCGATCTGCGGGAAGTGGCCACCTCCTTCAGCCTCAGCCGCTGGCAGCGGTTCAGGAGCCTCTACTTGCCTTCGACCTTTCCGTATCTGGTCACTGGCTGCCTCACGGCTGCCGGCGGCGCTTGGAACGCCAGCATCGTGTCCGAGTACTACAACCTGAGCGGGCCCACGCTGGAGACCTTCGGCCTTGGTGCCATCATCAGCAAGGCCGGCGAGCAGAAGGATTTCGCCCTGCTCGCGGCCTCCACCCTGGTGCTCGCCACCACCGTGGTGATCTTCAACCGCCTCGTGTGGAAGCCGCTTTATAAACTCGCCGAGACCCGCTATTCCTTGACCAAGTGAGGCGATCATGACCGCCATGACCCATAACGTTATCTGCGAGCTCAAGGGCATCCAGAAATCCTTCGACCGTGGCACCGGCAAGCCGCTGCGGGTGCTGGAGGACATCAATCTGGACATCCGCGCCAATGAGGTGGTGGCCCTCATCGGACCTTCCGGCTGCGGCAAATCCACGATCCTGAGGATCTTCGCGGGGTTGATTTCCGCCACCAAAGGAAAGGTCTTCTACCACGAGAAACAAGCGAAAGGCCTGACTCCCGGCGTGGCCATTGTATTCCAGGGCTTTGCACTCTACCCCTGGATGACCGTGGAGGAGAACGTTCGCACGGTGCTCCGGGCCAAGGGCATGGCCGAAGATGACCTCAAGACCCGTGCCAACCGCGCCATCCAGCTGGTGGGCCTCGAGGGTTTCGAGGAAGCCTATCCCCGGGAGCTGTCCGGGGGCATGAAGCAGCGGGTGGGAATGGCCCGAGCACTCTCGGTGGATCCCGAGATCCTGTTCATGGACGAACCCTTCAGCGCCGTGGACGCCCTCACAGCTGAAGGCCTGCGCGCTGAGATCCTGGACATCTGGAGCGATACGGCCAGCAATCCATCAAGCATCCTGATGGTGAGCCATGACATCAAGGAAGTCGCCTACATGGCCGACCGCATCGTAGTGCTCTCTGCCAATCCTGGCCGAGTGCGGACCATCGTGGAAAACCCGCTGGCGCGGCCCCGCAACACGCGCTCGCCGGAATTTTTGCGTTTGGTGGATCAGCTTCACGACATCATCACCAGCACCGAGCTGCCGGATGTGGAGGTCTCCGCCCCCGAGCCAAGCCTGTTGGCGGACATGGTGGAGCCCCTGCCCCCGGCCCCCAGCACCGACATCCTGGGCCTGCTGGAATACCTGGAAACCCAAGGCGGCACCTGCGACTTGTTCCAGGTCGTCTCCCACACCCACGTGGCATTCGAGCAGGTGCTTGCCTCCGTCAAGGGCGCTGAAATGCTCGAGTTCGTGGATACGCCCAAACGACAAGTGGTGCTGACGCCCCTGGGCGAGCGGTTCGTGCGCGCCAACATGGACGACCGGAAAGAAATCTGGAAAGCCCAGCTTGTGAAGCTCCGTCTCTTCCGCCTCATCCTGGAGATGCTGGAGATGCATCAGGGCGAGCTGAAAAAAACGGAGGTCATCTCGGAAATCCAACAGCGCCTCCCCATGGAAAACCCCGAATTCACCTTCGACACGCTGGTCACATGGGGGCGTTTCGGCGAGCTTTTCGCCTACCGCGAGGACCGCGGTGTCCTGACCCCCGAGTAGGATTGCACCCGCGATGATCACACTGGCCGATTTCTGCGGCTGAACTCCAACCAGTCCCCCCCACGTGGGCCGGTCCCTGACCATGGATGAGCCTCATGAAGCTCTTGCTCGCAATCTGTTGCGCAATTACCGGCCTGTGGGCCCAGGACGCACCCGATTGGCAGCTCCATGGCCAAGCCACAATGGTCACCCAGTCCCACGGCGGCTTCCCGTCGCCCTACCAGGGGGCCAATTCCCTGCGCCCCGAAACGGAACGGGCCACCTCATTCACCATGACCTTCATGACTGGTTTCCGGCTGTGGAAAGGCGCCGAGTTCTACCTGGATGGGGAAGGTGCCGCAGGCAGGGGTGTCAGCGACGTAGTCGGGTTGGCGGGGGCTCCCAACGGGGAGACTTACCGGGTGGGAAGCCCTGAATTCAGGGCTTCCATCGTCCGCGCCTTCCTGCGCCAAACCTGGGCTCTGGGCGGTGAACAACCTAAAGTAGAAGACGATGCCCACCAGCTGGCGGGCAACCATTCCTCACGCCGACTGGTGATCCACGCCGGCAAACTCAGCGTGATGGATATCTTCGACGACAACACCTACTCGCACGACCCGCGCGCCCAATTCCTCAACTGGACGCTGATGGGGCACGGGGCTTGGGATTATCCGGCTGATACACGGGGCTACACCTGGGGTTGCGCGGTGGAATTCTACTGGGATGCCTGGGCTGTCCGTTACGGCCGGTTCGCCGAGCCCTTGGTGGCGAACATGCTGGAGATGGACCACGGGTTCGCCCGTGCCCATGGGGACGCGCTGGAAGTGGAACACAGCCATTCCTTGGGTGGCCTTCCGGGAACCATCCGGATCATGGCCTACCGCAATACCGCCCATATGGGTGACTACCGGGAAAGCCTGGCTCTGACGCCCACCGCACCGGACATCACAGCCACCGAAGCCTATGGCCGGGTGAAGCGCGGGTGGGGCATCAACGCCGAGCAGGCCTTGACTCAAGACCTCGGCGCCTTCGCACGTTGGAGTTGGGACGACGGCCACACCGAGACCTGGGCCTTCACGGAAGTGGACCGAAGCGTCAGCGGCGGTCTTTCCCTCAAGGGAACGCGCTGGGGCCGCCCCCAAGACCATCTTGGCTTGGCGGTCATCCAGAACGGCCTCAGCCCCGATCACAAGGATTACCTGGCCGCGGGTGGGAGGGGTTTCCTCATCGGCGATGGCCGCTTGAACTATGCCCAGGAGCGCATTTTGGAAGTCTATTGGGCCTTCGCCGCTGGGAAGTTCTTCACCGCCAGCCTTGATTACCAGCATGTCTGGAACCCGGCCTACAACGCGGACCGCGGTCCCGTATCTCTCTTCGCCCTGCGGCTGCACGCCCAGTTCTGAGACTCAATGTGAATTTCCTGCGCAGCCTTGATTCACGCCCTATTCCCAGGTCATTCTGGGTATAGACCATGAGGAAGGAGGTACCGATGTGCAAACGACCCGCGCTCGATGAACCTCCATCGCGACCCGGAATCGGCCGCTGATACCAACTCCCGGGGCCAGGCTCCGAGTGTCCGCACCCTCCAGATACTTCCGGTCGAGGTTCCTGTGTACATGGTAAGCAAAACCATTCACCAGATCGAGCGCTTCCGCCGCCAGCTGATGATCTTCTTCGCGGTGCTGGGGCCCGGCATCATTGTAATGGTCGCCGACAATGACGCTGGCGGCATCTCCACTTACGCCGTCACCGGCTCGAAGTATGGCTTCAAGCTGCTTTGGATCTTCTTGATCCTCATCCCGATGGCCTACTACGTGCAGGAGATGACTGTGCGTTTGGGCGCAGTCACCAAGCGCGGCCATGCCGAGGCCATCTTCGAGGGCTTTGGAAGCTTCTGGGGTTGGTTCTCCCTGGCCGACCTGGCAGTCGTCAATTGGCTCACGCTCATCACGGAATATATCGGGATGATCACCGCGGGCCAAATGTTCGGCATCCCACCGACCATCACTTTCATAGGCGTCACCCTGATCCTTTTTGCCGTAGTGGTCACAGGGAAATATTGGACCTTCGAGAAGCTGACCCTCTTTTTCTGTGCCTTCAACCTCGTCTACATCCCGGCGGCCTTTTGGGCCATGAAGACACCTGCCGCACCAGGCTGGGGCGCCGTGGCCCAGGGCCTTCTGGTCCCGAACCTGCCAGGTGGGCTGAGCGGGGACCTCCTATTCATTCTTCTCGCCAACATCGGCACGACCATTGCTCCGTGGATGATCTTCTTCCAGCAAAGCGCGGTGGTTGACAAGGGACTCGACATCCATGACATCAAGTTCGGGAAGATCGAGACCTTGGTCGGGGCGGTGCTGACCTGCGTCGTCGCGGGCTTCATCATCATCACAACCGCCGCGGCGCTCCACCACCACATCCCTCCGATTCTGGTAGATGATGCGGCGAAGACCGCGGATGCCCTGATGCCGCTGCTCCCGCACGGGCAGGGCGAACTGGCCCGCAAGCTTTTCGCCATCGGGCTTTTCGACGCGGGATTCCTCGGCGCCCTCTGCATTTCCCTTTCCTCAAGCTGGGCGGTGGGTGAGGTCTTCGGATGGGCCCACAGCCTGAACAAGAGCGTGAAGGACGCGCCCTGGTTCTATGTGATCTACCTGGTCATGCTGCTTTCGGCCGGGGCCATCGTGCTCATACCCAGAGCGCCACTGGTGACCATCACGATGTTCGTTCAGGTGGTGGCAGTGACTTTGCTGCCTTCGGCGCTGATCTTCCTCCTCCTCATCCTCAATGACGAGCAGTTCATGGGCGAGCACGTGAACACGCGGTGGGAGAACACCGCGAATTGGTCCATCGTGATCTTCGTCTCCATCATGTCCACCCTCTTCGCCATCTCGACACTCTTTCCGGGACTGATGGAGAATCTGTTCCGGAGGGCTACATGAACCAGGTCCACGCTCCGCAGGATTCAGCCCAGGGCCTGCGCGGCATCTACTTCTCGCGAGTCTTCCGGAAGCCGGTCCGCCTCGCTGGGGATGGGCGCAACCTGGGGCCCGCCTCGGATATCGTGTTCACGCTTGAGGAGCCCTTCCCGCGAGCTGTGGGGGTCTATATCGACCACGGGTGGGGCGTCCCCAGCGAGTTCGTGCCCTGGGACAAGGTTGTCGACGTTTCTGCCCAGGGCCTGATCGTGAAGTCCCCGGAATCGGGAGACCAGTATCCTCCCTTCCTGGACCAGCCCGGTTGGATCCTCGCCGATAAGCACCTGATGGGCCGCACCATCCTGGATATCGACGACCGCAAGACCGAAGTGGTGAATGATGTCCTGCTCCGTGTGGACGAGGGCGGATACTACCTCTCCGCGGTGGATGCATCCTTCAACGGATTCCTCCGCAAGTGGGGCTTCCTTTGGCTGACCACCTTGATCCGGGAAGACCTGATCCCTTGGAAATACGTCCAGCCTCTCTCGCTGGAGGATGCCATAGCCTCCGACCGACTGCAGCTTTCCGTCACCAAGGAACAGCTGCATGATATTCCGAAGGAGGACCTGGCCGACGCACTCGAGGAACTGACAGGGCAGGATCAAGAAGCGCTCTTCTCGGCCCTGGAACCTAAAAAGGCCGCGGAAACCTTATCTGAAACAGAACCGCGGGCCCAGCGTCAGATCATCGCCAGCCTTCGCCAGGAGCGGGCGCAGAACATCCTGGCCCGGCTGTCCACTCCACAGCTAGTGGACCTCCTTGGCGTCCTGCCCCACGAGGATGCGGAGGAAATGCTCACACTCCTCCCGAACGAAAGGCAGAAGCGAGTGCGCGCGCTGCTGTCGGAGCGGGAAGCCACTGCTCGCGATTTCATGTCCCCGGAGTACCTGACGATCCCCCTTGAACTCACCGTGGCCCAGGCACGGGGCATGGTCCGCCAATCAGGACTAGGCTACAGCGGAATCTCGTACCTATACGTGGAAGGCCAGGACGGGCGGCTGCTGGGTGCGGTGGACGCCAGGCTCCTGCTGGTCTCTGAGGATGCCGTCCAGATGGAGGATCTGATGGCCTCCCCAGCCGTTGCCGCAGAAGCGGACGACACGCGCGAGGATCTTGAGGCCATCTTCGGGAAGTACCATTTCAGGATGATCCCTGTGGTAGACACCGAAGACCGGATCCTTGGGGTCATCCGCTACAACGACATCATGCGGGGCCTTGGCCCCCGTCCGAAGACCTAGGAGCTAGCCATGCCGAGAGTCAAGCTCACTCGCACCACGCGTCTCGCACTCTACTTCCTGCGGTTCTACCTTGTGTTCCTCATGGTGTTGTTGGCATTCCGATTCATAAAGACCTTCCATTGATCGGGGCGGATCGGCAGACCGGCGCGAAGAGTCCCGTTCCTCTGAACCTCAAAGGGCTTTGATCTTCGGCATGGGCGGGGCCAACGCGGCCATGGCAATGCCCGCCAGGATCAAACCAGCGCCAACTCCCTGCAGGGGCTTCACCGGTTCACTCAGCAAAAGCCAACCGAGGAAGACGGTCGTGACGGCCTGCGTGAGAAGTCCGACACTGCCCAGGCTAGGGCTGATGTGGCCCAGTCCCCAGGTGATGAGCCACCAAGCCATGACCTGCACCACCAACCCCAGGCCCGCCAAGGCAAGCCAGGCCTGCGGCGGAAACCCGCTGAAAGCATCCCCCTGGATTGCGCCGATCAGGCCGAATCCAAGCAGGCAGGTGAGCACCACCCAAAGCAGGGCCATGGGTGCGCTGAGATGGGACCGGGCCTTGGTGATGGCAAGGGTGAAGACCGCGTACCAGACGGAGGCGATCGCGCCCAGCAACTCACCCCACCCCGTGCCCCATCGTGCCCCTTTGACAAACCCCAGCACCGTGGCGCCTGCCAAGGCCAACACCAATCCGCCCCAGAAGCGTTTTCGAAGCCGCACGGACATGAACGCGACGGAAATGAGCGCAACCCACAACGGTGCAAGACCCACCAGAAGCGTGGCATTGGCGACGGTGGTGTGATGCATGGCCGCGTGCCAGGTCCATAGGTCTCCCGTGAAGCAGACCCCCGCCGTGATGGCCCAAAGCGTTCCCCGGTGGGTGGCTTCGGGCGTGATGCCCGGGCGCTTGGGACTCCGCCAGGCGATAATCAAAAGCCCTGGCAGCGCGAAAACCATTCGGTAGAAGCCCACCATCACCGGGCTCGCGGGGGCTGACCACTTCACGAAGATTCCAGCAAAGCCCAGCAACGCCGCGCCGAGAACGGTCACAAGGAGCCCGGTGCTGTGATCGCTCTGCTTCATCCCTTCAGCATGGCACCAGTTCTCAGTTCGCCCAGCGGCTGACCTGCTCCCATACATCCTGGTCATTGGCCTGGCCGTTCAGCAGAATGGCGAAGACCCGCAGCTTTCCGTCGGGCATCTGGATCACGCCGCAAACCGTGTCCACGCCGCTCAGGTGGCCGGTTTTGCAGCGCACGCGACGGGCAAGGTTCGGATCCTTGATCTTCAATTTCCATGGTTCGCCGCCGATGATCTTCAGCGAGGACTGGAATTCCGGACCCACTTCGAAATCGTTCCAGGCGCCACGCAGCACCACCGCGAGCGTGCGCGCCGAGAGCCGGTTGTCCTTGCTCAGCCCGGAGGCATCGGTGATGCGGATCTTGTCAGGGCCCAAGCCGTAGTTGGTCTGGTAAAAGGCCTGGACCTTGGCCACGCCCTTGGGCCAGGAACCGTCGCCCAGGGCCTTCAGCAGCGTCTCCACCATGAAATTGTTCGAAAACTTGTTGATGTCCTGGATCAGCATCCGCAAGGGAGGCGATGGGAAATCCAGGAGTTTGCGGCTGGGCGTGCTGGACGGGTCTTTGGATTGAATGCCCTCGAAAGCGATTCCCGTTTCAAGGAATATGCGTTGAAAAGCGGCGTGGGCCTGGGCATCGGGATCCCCGACCAGATTGCCCCTCTCGTCGCGGTTGAAATTCACCGCCAAGGCTGTAATGGGAGGTGTTGTGTTCGAGCTGGTGTTCTCCCAGCCCAGGCCATAGCGCTGATTGTCAAAGGCGCTCTGGTCCAACCGCAGGCGGCCTGTCACGCGGAACACGCCCATGCGCTTGAGGTCCTGGGCGAGCACCCAGATGCGTTCCGAGGTAAGGAGCGGGTCGCCCCCCCCTTTGATGACCAGATCGCCGTGGACGACGTTTCCGCTCAAGTCGCCATAGATCTCAGTCTTCAGCTCATAGTCCGGCTTCCAGATCCGGAGCATGGCGTAGGTGGAAATGATTTTCGTGGTGCTGGCCGGCAGCAGAGCTGAGTCAGGGTTGTGGGACTCCAGCAGCTTTCCACTCTGCAGATCCCAGATTCCAGCTGAAACCTCAACACCCCTGGATTCCAGCCGGCGGGTCCAGGATTCGAAAGTCTCCGCGGGGCCAGGAACCGGTGCCAAGGCCGCACGGCCCCGGGCCTGCACACCCACCGCGATGACCGCAGCCACCACGATCGCCAATGGCAGCAGGGATCTGCGGCTCGCGATGTTCAACCTTTGCCCCCCGGCTTGGTGGGTGTGCCCCCGCCGCCATCTTGGGAACCGGAGTCTATCCCGGAACGTGCATCACCCGGTGCCGATGGCCCAGGAACTCCAGCCGGCAGTCCAAGCAGGTTGCTGGTGGCCGAGAACGCCCAATCGCTGTAAATGGTTTTGTTGTTGTAGATCTTGAAGCTGTCCTTCTGGCTCTTGCTTCTCACGCCGACGATGGGCAGGCTGTGGGTATCGCCCGAGACGCCTGGCTGAACCGCGTAAATCAAGTCCCACTCACCGGATTCGGTCATGGGGTCTTTGTAGACTTTGCGGATGATGCGGGGCTTCACGGTTTCGAGTTCTGCCAGCGTCGTGGGGTACCGCCCTGATTTCGCGGCAAAAATGCGAATCGCCTTGGCGATGCTTTCACCCCGGAAAATCAGCTCCGCTTCCTGCTCGCGCTGGACCTCGGTGGTGATGGCAGGAATCCCTTTCATGAGCAGGATCCCCATGATCGTGATGAGTGCCATGAGCATGGCCATGACGAAACCGCGTTCCCCGTTGCGGATATCCACTTGCGGAGCCAACCGGAAACTCCACTGGAAGCGGAGGCGGGCGGGAAGGTTCCTGTGCGCGGGGAAGGCCATGGTTCAAGTGTATTGTGCCGGCAAGGGTGCGTGAGTTCCTATTTCACCTTTCCGACCACCGAAACGAGTGCCTCCACCGTCTTGGGGTCGAATTGCTGACCCGACTCGCGCCGTATCTCTTCCAATACTTTGGCCAAGGCTTTCGGTGCTTTGTAGCCCTTGCCCGTAGTCATGACATCGAAGGCCTCCACCAGCCCGATGATGCGGCTTCCGATGGGTATTTCTTCTCCCGCGAGACCATCAGGATAGCCTTTGCCGTCCCATCGCTCATGGTGGTGGCGAATGATCTTCAGCACATCAAAGGGGAAGCGGAGACCCTTCAGGAACGCCGCAGCAAGTACCGGATGCGTGCGGGCCTTGGCCAGTTCAGCGGCACTCAGCTCAGGCTTGGTCATCATCGCCGGATCCAGAAGAAGCGAACCGACATCGTGGAGGATCGCCGCGATGCTGGTGGCCTCGACTTCTGCGGTGGGCAGTTCCATGCGCAAGGCCACGCCACGAGAGAGCTTCGCGCAGGTAAGACTGTGTTCCTTGATTTTTGGTGAACGGCCTTCGCCTGATTTCAGGATGCGATGGCTGACGGACAGGAAGGCACGGTGATAGCGTTCATGAAGTCGCCCTTCTGCCAGGTGCATATTCAGCAGGCCCCCTACCCGGCGAAGCAGGGTCAGCTCAGGCTTTGAAAAGGGCTGATCTGAAAGCCTGAAGAGCAGGAGCAGATCTCTGCCCCCCTCCTCTGATTTCTCGGCATCGCCGAGCGGCAAAGGAACGCAGGTAGTGAAAGTCCCATCAATGGGCGTTACCTCACGTTTCTCATGTCGCGTCAGGATGCGCAGATCCTCTATTTTCACTGATGGCAGGTTATTGGAAGTATGGATCAGCATCTGCTGTTGAAGTTCTGCGGATAGGGGACGGTCGCTATAGGCCAAAAGCGGGCGCAGTTTTTCAGCCTCCTGCATCCAGAGTGCCACCGCGTCAAGGGGCACCACCTGGAACAGCAACCGCGCTGACTGCCAAAAGAATTCCTTCTGTTCCGGTGAGGGCATGCTACGGCGCTTGGCATCCGAGAATTCCTCCACCAGGGAATCAGCGCCGTGTAAGACATCAACGGCTGCGGCGCTACCCATTGGCGGCTCGGGGGAGGGGGCTGGTTGGATTCCGGAATTTGTTTCGTGCCCCCAGGGCAATTGACTGTAGCCCTCCCTTTTGGGGCGCCTGGTTGCACTGCGAGGGGGTTCTGAGGAAGGCGCTGATTGAGGTGCCTGGGGTGTCCTGGAATCCAACATTTCCGGAATAAGACCCGCGCCAGGAAGGGGTGGCTCCAAAGCCTGCATCATCGGCATCGGCATGGTCGAGCCACTGGCCCCTTCCCGGGATGCGGGTAGGGGGGAAAGGCCTGCTGTCTCGCCATAAATTCTGAAATAAGTCAAGACGTCCACTATGTCGTTGCAGATTCGCAAGGTGGGCTTTTCGTCGCGATCCATGTCGAAATGCGCACCTTTGTTGCGATCCCTCTGCAACAAAAGCCCTACCCAATCACCTTTCAGATAGATGGGGGCCAGTAGGAACCGGGGATCAACGGAACCCACTGAAAAAGAATCCAGCTCATGGAATTTCTTGGGCTCATTGACGGCGAAGGCGCGCTTCTCCCGCTGAACCCAGATGACCAGCGGATCATGGGGCATGAGGCTTGAAGGAGCATGACTGCCCCGGGGCCATCCGTATTCGGTCACGTTCTGGAATGAACCCTCATCGTCGTAGCCTTTGGGGATCCGGAGATAAAGTGCTCCTTTTGTGCTTCCCACCTCCTCCAGGCATCGGTAGAGCTCCTGCGTGCACTGATACGTGAGTTCTTCACTGAAGGCCGGATGTGTGGGGTTCATGGTCAGGTGAGGCCGAAGCCGAGGCAGGGGGTTTCAAGGAAGGGGATTGGAAGAACTCGATCCTAGGCCAAATTCGGTTTGTCTGCCAGCAGCAGACGAATTCAGGTCCCATGTCCCATGCAACCGTCAAGGTTCAAGCACGGCGGACGCTGACTCCGGATCAAGGATTATTCCTTCCAGACTCGAGGCGTCTGGAGACTCTCGACCTTCAAGCCACGGTCAATCCAGCCCGTTAAATTTTTCAATTGCGATCCGAATCCGCATTCGAAGAAGTTGGCTCCAAGCCCCTTCAAGCCCATCACCGCCAAGGGCCAATTCACAGCGGATGCGATGCTGACGATGGTCTCTTCCCAGGCCTCGAAGCCATCGTCAATCCGGCGGCCATCCAACGGGGAGATCAAGGGAAAGGCCGGAGTTCTGGGGACCCAGCCCTCCAACCGCGCTTTGATGTATGGAATCAGGGGCGCCATGTGATCGCAATGAAGCGGGTGCCGCACCGGCAGCAGCCCACATTTCAGTGAATCGGGCGTCACCTCAGAAATGAATTCATGCAGCGCGATCTGCGGTCCCGATACGGTGAACTGGGCCTTCCCATTGATATTCGAGAGCAACAATTCCGGATGCCGATCAAGGACATGATGAATTTCCAGCGCACCTATCCCGATGACAAAAGCCATGCCCATCTGCCCTGGCAGGAAGCGGGCCTCGGCGTTGTCCTCGGTGGCGCTGATGAGTTCCAGGGTTGCTTCCAATGGCACCACTTCAGCGGCCACAATCGCGGAGAAGAAGCCCATGGAATGGCCTGAAGCTCCCGCCGGCAAGGGCATTCCGGCAGCTCGCTGCGCACGGTAGACGGCCGCTGAATGAGCCAGAACCACGCAGGGCGCATGGCGCTGGGTCCGCAGCGCCTCCAAAGGGCCATGGGACATCCAGGTGCGCAGTGCATAACCTGTGAAAGCCTCGGCCTTCGCCATGGATTCATTCCACTCTTGGTTGGAGGTCCAACCCTCAGACATGCCGATGGACTCGGTGGCCTGCCCCGGAAAGACGAGAATCGGCGCCGTCAAGAAAGCACGTTCATGAAAATCTCCTGGACTGAAGTCATTTTGTCGCAGTGGCTGCGTTTACCAAAACGACTCAGCCATAGCGCCTTTTGAAATAGACTCAAAGACCCGGGGGCCCGAGAGTCTCTAGTGGCGCATGGAGAGCCATCAGAATGCATACCAGCGACTACCTGATCCACCTGTTCATGACCCTTTTTCTCATCTTCGGGGTCTACCAGTTCTACTTCTGGTGTCAGCGCCAGCGCCTGCGCCCCGTACTCCAGTTCAGCACCAAGGTGGACGACCTGATCCCCTTCTGGCCAGTCTGGGCCTGGGTCTACAGCTTTCTCTACTACCCGGCCATCGTCTATCTGAATTGGGTGGTGGGCTCGCCTAGGCACTTCAATCATCTGGCCATGAGCTTTTTCATACTGTTGGGAATGCAGATGGCTTTCTTCCTGCTCTTTCCGGTCGAAACGCCAGAGCGCTGGCGGGACCTATCCCAAGGCGATGGTCTTTCGAAGAAATTCCTGCGCTTTGTGCAGAAATTCGACGCGCCCTCTAACTGTTTTCCCAGCATGCACGTGTCCGTGGCCGTGCTCACCGCGTTTCATGCCAAGGCGAGCCTGGGCCCCGTGGCCTTTGCGTTCCCAGTGCTCATCGCCATCTCCTGCCTGTTCACCAAGCAGCACTACATCGTGGATCTCCCCTTCGGTGCGGTGGTAGGCTGGGCAGCCTTCAAGACATTCGTCTGGATGGGTGGCGCCGGATAGGTGTGAGGTGCGAGGTAGTGAGGTTCAATAAGGTGGCAGCCATAGGCCGCATCAGCTAGTGCGCCGCAGGCGCACTCCTCATGCCTCGGTCCTATTGCCTCACTCCCTGTAGTGCGCCAGCACCAGGAAACAGGGGCCACCGGCGATGACTTCCATCCCCAGAGCCTCGGCCTTCCGGATGGCTTCATGGCTTTCCGCGCCCGGCTGCATCCACACCATCTGGACGCCAGCGGCGGCTGCGGCTTCCACCATGTGCTCCGTGATGGCTGGTGGCGTGATGACGGAAATCGCCCGCAGTTTGACTGGCACTTCAGCAAGGTTCGCATAGGCCTTCAGCCCCTCGATTTCCGTGGCCCGGGGGTTGATGGGATAGACCTCCATCCGGTGCTGCTGATAGGCCCGCAACACCTTGTTGCCGTACTTGTCGCGGTTCGCGCTGGCGCCGACCACCGCATAGGGGCCAGTGGCCAGGAATGACTTGATGCGCTCGTCAAGGCTGCGGTTCATTAGTGCTCCCTGGTGACAGGATCACTCAGCTAGGCGAAGGCATGCAACTGATTCAACAATGTCAGGAAATTCCTGGGTCAGACCTTTTCGAGCACTGCGACCAGCAGTTTCCAAAAGGCACCTACGGAAGGAATGCTCACGTGTTCATCGGGAGTGTGGACGTCCCACATGTTGGGGCCGAAGGAGACCATTTCCATTTCGGGATATTTCTCGCCGATAAGGCCGCACTCCAGCCCGGCGTGGATGGCCACGATGTCGAGCGCCTTGCCGAAGACCTGTTGATTCGCATCATTGACGAGCTGCACAAGAGAAGCCTTTGGCTCGGGCTTCCAGCCAGGGTAGCCACCGGAGAGGTGGGACTCGAAGCCCGCCAAAGCGCAGATCGCGGCGATCCGTTCGGTGAGGGCGAGCTTGGAAGCATCTATCGAACTGCGCGTGAGGAGGTTCACTTCCACGGACCCATCGGAAAGGTCGATCACGCCCAGGTTGGTGGAGGTCTGCACCAGCCCCACGATGCTGGGGCTCATGGCCTCGACGCCATGCGGCAAGGCCAGCAGAAGATTGATGATCGCAGTGGCATCCGGAGTGGACATGACCTGTTCGGCCAGGCTGGGCTCCAGAGCGAAGGCGAGACCAGGATCAAAAGCTCCATAGGCGGTTTTCCAGTGAGCCTCATGTCGGGCCAATTCGACCTTGAAAGACGCCTCCTCTGCCGGGTCCATGAACAGGAAGGCAGACGCCTCCCGGGGAATCGCGTTGCGCTTGTTGCCGCCCTTGATGGAGGCCAGCTGGAAGTCGATTCCTGGTTGCATGGACTTGAGCACTTGCGCCAGAAGCCGGATGGCATTGCCCCGGCCGGCATGGATGTCGATGCCGGAGTGCCCGCCTTTGAGCCCGAACACCTTCAAGCGATAGGGATGGGTACCCGTTTTCGGAAGGCCCATGTCCAGCTTGCGTGTAGCAATGGTGTCCACCCCGCCGGCGCAGCCGATGGTCAGGAAGCCTTCTTCCTCGCTGTCGAGGTTGAGCAGGTACTTGGCTTTCAGCCAACCCGGCTGGATGCCGTTGGCGCCGGTGAGGCCCGTTTCCTCATCGATGGTCACGATCACTTCGAGGGGTCCATGCTGGATGTCCTGGCCCGCCAACACCGCCAGGGCCGCGCATACACCGATGCCATTGTCCGCGCCCAGGGTGGTGCCGTTGGCCCGCAGCAGATCCCCGTCCCGCAGCAGTTGGATGGGATCACGGGTGAAGTCGTGGGAAGTGCCTTCATTCTTCTCGCAAACCATGTCCACATGGGCCTGAAGGCAGGTCACGGGGCGGCCTTCCCGGCCAGGCGTTGCATTCTTGCGGATGAGCACGTTGCCCACCGCATCGCGTTCTACCTCGCAGCCAAGCTTTCGCCCCTGCTCGGCCACCCATTCGGCAGCCGCCGCTTCATTCTTGGATCCGCGGGGAATCCTCGAAAGCTCGGAAAAGTAGTCCCAGAGACTCTGGGGATCAAGGCCAACGAGCAGGCTTTCCATGGTCATCTCCATGCGGCCTGAAGTAATGGCCGCCATGAAGAAACTCTATGAGATGGGAGGGGTGACTGTGGTCACGGCCATGGCGGGGGTTGAAAATCAAACCAGCTTTCAGGCGGATCAATTCCCCAACCACTGAAGCGTTCGTACCCGTGTATCCCCGCGCAAGGTCTCCACGGCTTCGCAGGCGGCCAATGCGGCATTGAGATTGGTCAGGCAGGGGATTTTCAGCCTCAAGGATTCTTTGCGGATGGCGCCTTCGTCAAAGTAGGCCTCCCGGCCCAAGGGCGTGTTGATGACCCAATCGATCTCGCCGTTTTTAAGGAGGTCCACGGCGTGGGGACGGCCCTCGTTCACCTTGAATATGTGGCGCACTTTGAGGCCGTCCCTGCTCTCAAGGTGGCGTGCGGTGCCCTCGGTGGCACAGAGCGAAAAGCCAAGGGCGGTGAGCTTCTTCGCCAGTCCTGAAAGTTTGGGCTTGTCGTGGTCGTTGACACTGAGGAACACAGTGCCCGAAAGCGGCAGAGGCACGCCCGCGGAGATCAGCGCTTTCGCGTAGGCTTCGCCGAAGGTATCGCCGATGCCCATGACCTCGCCCGTAGATTTCATTTCGGGGCCAAGCACCGGATCCACTCCGGGGAATTTTGCAAAGGGAAACACAACGCCCTTCACGGCCACCGCCAGAGCTTTGCCATCACCGATCTTCTGCTCGGACAGGGACTGCCCCAGGCCGATGCGCGCGGCCACACCCGCCCAATTCACACCCGTGGCCTTGCTGATGAAGGGCACCGTGCGGCTGGCCCTTGGATTGGCTTCCAGGCAGTAGGCTATGCCCTCCTTGATGGCCCATTGCAGATTCATGAGGCCTTGCACACCCAGTTCCAGGGCCAGTTTCCGGCTTTGCGACCGCACAGTTTCGAGCACAGATTCGTCGATGCCCATCGGTGGGAACACCGCGAAACTGTCGCCACTGTGGATGCCCGCTTCTTCGATGTGGGCCATGACCCCGGCAATGAAAACATCCTTGCCATCGCAGACCAGATCCACGTCCAATTCCTGTGCGCCATCCAGGTAGCGATCCAGCAGCACCGGCTGGTCCTCGTTCACAGCCGTGGCTTCGCGCATGTACTTGGAAAGTCCTTCGTCATCGAAAACCACGGCCATCGCACGGCCACCAAGCACGAAGCTGGGCCGTACCATGACCGGATATCCGATTTGATGCGCCACGGTGCGGGCCTGATCGAAACTGGAAGCCATCCCCCATTTCGCCACCGGAATATCTAGACGCGAAAGCACATGGCCGAAGCGTTCGCGGTCCTCGGCGTCCATGATCGTCTGGTGCGAGGTCCCGAGCAGCCGCACGCCTTCCGCGTGCAGGCGACCCGACAGCTTCAATGGTGTTTGGCCGCCGAATTGGGTGAAGACGCCCAGCAGATCACCATTTTGCGCTTCCCGGCGCACGATGGCCTTGACGTGTTCATGGGTGAGCGGTTCGAAGTAGAGACGGTCCGATGTATCGAAATCCGTGCTGACGGTTTCGGGATTGCAATTGATGAGGATGGCTTCCACCCCGGCAGCACGAATCGCCTCTACGGCCTGCACGCAGCAGCAATCGAATTCCACGCCCTGGCCGATACGGTTGGGTCCGCTGCCCAGCACGATGGCCTTTTTGCGCGCCGATGGCGGTGCCTCATCGCCCCCGTCTCCAGCCTCCTGGCCATACTCCCAGGTGGAATACAGGTAGGGAGTTTCCGCTTCGAATTCCCCGGCGCAGGTGTCCACACGCTTGAAGACCGGATGGATGCCAAGGTCGTGGCGCCGGGCCTTCACCTGGGTATCCACGCCGCCGCAACAGGCCGCGATCTGGCCATCGCTGAATCCCGAACGCTTGGCCTTCTCCAGCAGTTCTCCCGGCAGGCGATCCAGGCCGAAACCCCGAAGACGGCCTTCAAGAATCACGATCTCTTCCATCTCCCGCAGGAACCACTCGGTGATCTTCGTCAGGCGATGCAATTCTTCTACGCCATGTCCAGCCTTCAATGCGTGATAGAGCCAGAAGATCCGCTCAGGCCCTGGAATGAGCAGGTGCTCGCGAAGCCTCGCCAGATCAAGCTTCCCTTCCAAGGCGCCGCTGAGTCCCTGGTGGCCTTCTTCAAGGGAGCGCAAGCCTTTTTGCAGCGCCTCCTGAAACGTGCGGCCGATGGCCATGACTTCGCCCACGCTTTTCATCTGCGTGCCCAGCACCTTTTGGGCCTGTGGGAATTTCTCGAATGTGAAGCGCGGAATCTTGATGACGATGTAATCCAGCACAGGCTCAAAGGCCGCCTTGGTGCGGCCCGTGATGACATTAGGCAGCTCCCAGAGCCGGTAGCCCAGCGCGAGTTTCGTCGCCACCCAGGCAATGGGAAACCCGGTGGCTTTCGAGGCCAGCGCTGAACTGCGCGAGACCCGTGGATTCATTTCGATGACGATGATGCGGGCATCTTCAGGATTCAGCGCGAACTGGATGTTGGATCCCCCAGTTTCCACACCGACGCCCCGGATGACTGCGATGGCCGCGTTGCGCATGCGCTGGTACTCGGGATCGGTGAGCGTGAGTGCCGGTGCCACCGTGATGCTGTCCCCGGTGTGGATGCCCATGGGATCGAGGTTTTCAATGGAACAGATGACCTCGACGTTATCGTCCAGGTCACGCACCACTTCCAGTTCAAATTCCTTCCATCCCAGGATGCTTTCCTCGATCAGCAATTGCCTCGTCGGTGACAAATCCAACCCGCGCTGGCAGATGGTCTCGAACTCCTCGATGTTGTAGGCGATGCCTCCACCGCTGCCACCCAGTGTGAAGGAAGGCCGGATGATCGCCGGGAACCCGGTCCCTTGCAGCAGCTCCCGGGCCTCCTCCATGGTGTTGGCGAAACCCCCGCGGCAAGTCTCCAGGCCCAATTCATCCATCAGAGCCTTGAAGACTTTCCGGTCCTCGCCACGCTCGATGGCCGCGGGCTGGGCCCCGATCAGCTTCACTCCGTACTTCTCAAGAACGCCACTTTGGTGAGCTTCCATGGCCAGGTTCAACGCCGTCTGGCCGCCCACCGTTGGAAGGATCGCATCCGGTTTTTCCGTCTGGATGATTTTTTCGAGCACCTTCAGGGTGAGCGGCTCGATGTAGGTCGCGTCCGCCCGCGACGGGTCGGTCATGATGCTCGCGGGATTGGAATTCAGCAGGATCGTGCGGATGCCTTCCTCCCGAAGGGCCTTTAGCGCCTGGGTTCCCGAATAGTCGAACTCGCATGCCTGCCCGATCTGGATGGGGCCGCTGCCGAGGACCAGCACCGATTGGATGTCCGTGCGCCTAGGCATGGTGGGCCTCCATCAACTGGATGAAACGCCCGAAGGCTCCTCGCGCATCGTGAGGCCCCGGGCTCGCCTCGGGATGATGTTGCAGCGAGAAGATCGGTAGCGTCTTGTGCCTTAAACCCTCAATCGTGTCATCGCTCAGGTGCCGGTGCGTCACTTCGATTTCCGAGGGCAGGCTCTCGTCGTCCACCGCGAAGCCGTGGTTCTGGGCGGTGATCTCCACGCGGCCCGTAGTCAAATCGCGCACGGGCTGGTTGGCGCCACGATGCCCGAATTTCAGCTTGAAGGTGGACCCGCCGAAGGCATGCCCGAGCAGTTGATGTCCGAGGCAGATCCCGAAAATGGGCCGTTGGCCGATGAGCTTGGCGACTTCGGCCTGCATGCCCGGCAGGGCGGCAGGATCACCAGGTCCGTTGCTCAGGAACACTCCGTGAAAACGCGGCGCCAGCAGTTCCGAGGCTGGCGTATCCCACGGGAATACTTCCAGATGGAGACCAGCCAGTCGTAGCAGCTTCAGAATGGAATCCTTGATGCCCCCATCCAGCACGGACACTCGGAATTTCGCATCCTCGTTGGCGATTTCATAGCGGTCCCTGCAACTCACCGCGGAACAGAGAGCCTGGCCGATCATGCCGGGAAGCACCACAGCCCTGGCCTGCCCTACTTCCAGGCTGCCATCGGCTTCGGTCCAAATAATCGCCGGTTGCGAGCCCGTGTCCCTGATGTGCTGTGTTAGCGCGCGGGTATCCAATTCGGTCATCAAAGGAATGCGGTGCCGCTTGAGCCAACCCCCGAGGTCGCTCTCTGAAAGCGCGTGATCCGGCGTGCCCGACACCCTGCGGCAGAGCATCCCCGTAGCCCATGGTTTTGATGACTCCTGCAGGCCTGGATGGATGCCGTAGATGCCCTGCTCCGGAAAGGTCATGGTCACAAGCTGGCCGGCGAAGCTGGGATCCGTAAGGATCTCCTGATAGCCCGCCATGGCCGTAGTGAAGACCACCTCGCCGCCTCCACCGAAGCCCAATGGCGCGCGGCCCCTGAATACCGCGCCGTCCTTAAGGATCAGATGGGCCCGCATGGCTTTCCCCCTGAAAAAACCCCGCCAATGCTTGAGCACCGCAGGGCTGTGATGGAATTGGTTCTTGGGGAACCTGATAGAGTATAGCGATGAAAATTATGCAAAAATATACTGTTTTATTCATCACAGATGCGAGAGAATAGTCGTTTCCCCTTGAACAACGTTTGGCGCTGTTACGAAAAGGCCAGCATTTTTCTGGCTGGTTCGTTACAGCGCCTTATGCCGGTCCACCATCTCGATGACAAAGTTGTATTGTCGCAACGGCTTAGCTCGCCACAATGGATCCATGTGGTCCAGCGATGATCTCTATTTCATGCGGCTCGCGCTGGACGAAGCGGAACTGGCGGCCCGCATGGATGAAGTCCCCATTGGCGCCATTCTTGTGGTGGAAGGCCAGGCCGCGGGCCGGGGCCACAATAGCCCGCTGTCCCTGAATGATCCCTCTGCCCATGCGGAAATCCAGGCCCTGCGCGACGCCGCGGGCTACCTGCGCAATTACCGTCTGGGTGGCGCCACGCTCTACGTCACCCTGGAACCCTGCCTGATGTGTTTCGGCGCCCTGATCCACGCCCGCGTGGCCCGCGTGATCTACGGCGCCAGCGATCCCAAAGTAGGTGTGAGCAACCTCCTCCCGGCTCTGGAAAGCGCCCGGCTCAATCACACCATCGAGTTCCAAAGCGGCCTGCTGGAACCCGAATGCCGAGCCCAGCTCCAAGCCTTCTTCAAAGCCAAGCGCAGCCAATCCTGATAATCTGGATGGTCCTGGAGAGATGGCCGAGCGGTTGAAGGCACCTGACTCGAAATCAGACGTAGGGCAACTTACCGGGGGTTCGAATCCCTCTCTCTCCGCCAAAAA
>JANXQX010000057.1 GCA_025353305.1 Holophagaceae bacterium | reverse complement strand
CCGCCGCCATCAAGGTGCTGCGGAAAGGCGGCAGTTCCGTGGCGCTAACCTCCGAAGGCCAAAGTTCCTGGGTTCGCCAGGGCGCAGAGCCGACACCGGTGCCTCCCTTCTGGGGCGTGAAAGAAGTCGGCCATCCCTTGGTGGAACTCTTCGAATTCCTGGATGAGTTCGTGGTGATGCGCAACCGTTGGGGTTTCACCCAAGGCATGCTCAGCAACGAGGCCTTCGAAGCGACGCTTCGTGAAAAGGCGGTTCCGGTGCTTGCGGAATGGAAAGCGCGGTTGTTGGCCGGGGACATCCTGAAACCCAAGGCTTGCTACGGCTATTTCCCTGTTTGTTCCCAAGGCGACGCGCTACTCGTTTACGCTCCCGACTCGGATCCTTCAGTGGCACCAGGCCAGCGCAAGCTCATCGCCACGCTTTCCTTCCCTCGCCAAGCGACGGGTCGAAGGCTTTGCATCGCGGATTTCTTTTTGCCTGAATCCAGCGGCAACCTGGATGTGCTGGCCTTGCAGATGGTCACTTTGAGCCAGAATGCCGCTGATTTTGCCTCGCAACTCTACAAGGCCGATTCGTACCGTGATTATTTCTACTTCCACGGGCTCGCCACGGAACTCACCGAAGCCTATGCAGAGCGGCTGCACGCACAGATCCGCAGAGAGCTTGGCATCCATCACAGAGATTCGGCAAATCTGCGCCAGCTCTTCAGCCAGGGTTACCAGGGTTCGCGCTATTCCTACGGCTACCCTGCCTGCCCGGATCTGGAGGGCAATGGGCCCATTCTGGAGCTTCTGAAAGGATCCAGTATTGGTGTCCAGATGACCGACAGTTTCCAGATGGACCCGGAATACACTACCTCGGCCCTTATCGCGTGGCATCCCCAGGCAAGGTATTTCTCGATCTAGGTCCAATACCGTTGATTTAACAACTCAAAAAGACTCTGGGTTCCGACCGTGAATAGCCAGTATCGAATGGAGTTTGGAGCGTTTATGGCATCGTTCTTAGGGCGTTCGTTCGCATCGAGTCGACCAATCTCCAACGTTTCTCAAAATCCTTGCTCCTCTCAGCAGATAGGTGAATTCCTGCAAAGCCCACTTCCTGAAAGGTCAAACCATGACTGCCTCCCCGGCAAAGCCGGGGGTTTTCCTAAAGGAAATAATTTGAATTGCTGTGTTGATGTCAACAGAAATTGAGATTTCTGAGTCCAGTTGGGCCTTAAGTGCATCCAAACCGCTTGCTGTAAGCATGTGTTGCCTCCGATGGTTTGCGTTAGATTGTACGGGTTGATGGATGGAAAAAAGCCTAACGACCTGAGTTAACCGGCCCTGCCGCAAGCCGGACAACAAACAGAGACAATCCTCCCCCGGCTGAGAACTCTTGATTCCCATCAGCTCATCTTGGTACGATCGTCCCGGCAGTCCGTCGGCAGGGGCAGAAGAATGCGTTTACGGCTTCGGTTCACCGTCGCTTTATTCCTGATGGGCGTAGCGATCCTGTTCCAGGCCTGCGCGCATAGCGACGCGCCAACCCGGCCGATGATCGAAGCCTCGGTGCCCTTCGCGCCGCAACTGGTCCAGAGCGCCGAGTGGCAGAACCTGGCCTACGAGATAAACCTCTCCGTCGACCTGCGGGCCCAGGGATACACCCTGGACCGACTGGATGTCCTGGACGGGGCCGACCCGTCGAAGGTGGTGGCAAGCTTCCGCTGCGAGACCCTCGAGAGGCAGCTGGTCTACCTCAACCCCAGCGACGGCGGCTCCGCCATCACCGCGGTAGGGGTCTGGATCCACCTGGAACAGGGCAACGGTGTGCCGGCCTCCCTGGTCCACCACTTCCGCTTTCTGCGCAATGGCAGCGAGGAGGTCATGACCCTCACCGGCGCCAGGACCCCCGTCGACCTGGCTCCGGTGCGGGTCATCGCCCCGCCCCTTAAGGGCGTGGGTCTCGGGGCCTTCGAGATCGGCGAGGCCACCACCCATCACTTCCTGTCCCTGGTCCTGTTCGGCAGGGCCAGCAGGAATCCCCAGCGCTGGGCCTCAGACTGGAGCCTCCTGACCACGGACGGCCGCCTCTACACCGGCACCGGCAAGGAGAACGCGGACTACCCAGGTTGGGGCACGAACTACTACGCGGTGGCCGACGGAACGGTGGTGGAGGCCGTGGACATCCTACCGGACCAGGCCTGCTGGCCCGGGAAGATCACCGACCCCCTGATCCTGGCCAACCCCGCCGGCAACCACGTGGTGGTAGACATCGGCCAAGGGCATTTCGCCGTCTACGGACACTGCCAGAGCAAGAGCGTGGGGGTGAAGGCTGGCGACCGGGTCACCGTGGGCCAGGTCCTGGCGAAGATGGGCAACACGGGGATGTCCGACTGCCCGCACCTGCACTTCCAGATTAGCAACGCCAAGGACGTTTTCAACGCCGACTCCGTGCCCTACGTGGTGGACAAGTATGTGTACCTGGGCCGGGCCGACTATACCTCGGTGATGGCTTACAAGGGCGCCTACGAAGCCTTCGACACCCCCAGGAGCCTCAGCGCCCGCATCTTTGACCAGGGCACCGTGGTCAGCATGGGCCCCTAGGCTCCGCCGTGGGACCGGTTCCCCCATCGCGACCTGAATCGAAAGGAGGCCACCATGAACGTCACAGGGCTCCATCGCTGGCTCGTCGGCCTGCTGCTCCTGGGCTGCGCCTGCCGGGGACCGGGCAGCGCCAACTACCAGGCCTTCGACGCCTTCGTGGAGCAGACCCGGGAGGTCTACCACGTGCCCGGCGCAGTGGTAGGGGTGGTGCGGGACGGCGACATCGTGTTGCTGAAGGGCTACGGCGTGCGCAGCCTCGGCCGCCCCGACCGGGTCGATCCCGACACCCGCTTCCAGATCGCCTCCAACACCAAGTTCATGGCCGCCGCCTCCGCGGGCGTCCTGGTGGACGCGGGCCGGGCGGGCTGGGACCAGCCCCTGGTGGAACTGGATCCGGGCTTCCGCTTGGCCACCCCCGGGGCAACCGCCCAGGTGAGCTTCCGGGACCTGTTGGCCCATCGCTCGGGCCTGCCGGCCTACGAAGGGGACCTGCTGGGCCGGCTGGGCTACGACACCGCCGAGAAGTTCGGCCGAGCCCGCTATGTTCCCCTGGGTTCCTTCCAAGACAAGGCCCGCTATTCAAACCTGGGCTTCTTCCTGGCCGGCGAAGTCGCCGCCCGGGCCTCGGGCCTTGGCACCCCCGAGTGGCCCGCCTTCGTCGGCAAGGCCCTCTTCGAGCCGCTCGGCATGAGCCGCTCCTCCGGGGATAAGAAGGATCTGCAACTGGACGCCAATTACGCCGGCGGGCACCGGCTCAAGGATGGCGCCGCCATCCCCATGGACCTGGAGCTAATCGAGTTCGCGGCGGCGGGCTCGGTGGTCTCCACCGGCGCGGACATGGCCCGCTGGATCCGCATGCTCCTGTCCGAAGGCCGGCACGAAGGACGCTCCGTCCTGCAGCCCGGCACCGTCGCCGAGATCTTCAAGACCGCCCTCGTCACCGGCCCGGGCGGGCCCCTCGGCGAGAAAGGCGCCGGCAATGGCCTGGGGACGGAGAACTACACCTTCCTGGGGACCCCCGTGGTCACCAAGAACGGCGCTATGAACGGGGTCCGCACCATCGTGATCCTGGTCCCCAGCCTGCGGGTCGGGCTCTTCGTCCTCTGCAACATGAACCTGACGGTGTTCCCCGAGGCCGTTGCTGCGCGCTTCCTGGAGGACCACATCGGCCTCTCCGGCGAGGACCTGCAGCGGCGCTACCTGGAAATCGACCAGCCCAGGTGGACCCTCATGGAGTCGCCGCCCATCTTCCCCGCCACTCCCGCGCCGCTGCCGGTCCCTCTGGCCCAGCTGGCCGGGACCTACCACAGTGAGATCTACGGGGACTTCGCGCTGGCCGTGGACGGCGAGGAGCTGTCCTGCACCTCCTTGGCGCCCCGGGCCTACCGCGGGCGAATCCGCCACTGGGACGGGCTGCAGTTCCTGCTGCAGTGGCCCGACCCCGACGACATGCTCGGCCTCGTGGTCTTCCAGGTGGACCCCTCGGGGGCAACCGGCTTCGCCGGCTTCCTGCCCGATCCGGCCTACATGGCGGCCCATCACCTGGTGGTGGTGGACTACCGGGCCTTCATCCGAAGGTGAGGGATCTTCCCGTTCCTGGAGGTTGATCATGAAATGCATCCGATTCCTCGCCGCGGTGCTCCTGGCCGGACTCGCCTGCGGTCCGGTGGACCACGCCCGCTTCGAGGGGATGGCACCGGCCTACGATTCCGCGTACCAGGAGGCGGAGGAGGCGTCCTTCGAGGTGCTGCGGGCCGGCGGAAGTTCGGTTGGGGTCGCCCTGGCCACCCGGGACCGGATCGTCTTCGCCCGGGGCTACGGTAAGGCGGACCTGGCCGCCGCCACACCAGCCACCGCCGACACCCTGTTCCCCATCGGCTCGGTGTCCAAGATGTTCGCAGCAGTGGCGGTCATGCAGCTGGTGGACAAAGGCCTGGTGGACCTGGACCGGCCCTTGGTCCAGTATCTCCCGGCCTTCCGCATGGCGGACCCGCGCTACACCGGGATCACCGTTCGGATGCTCCTCAACCACAGCTCGGGGATAGCCGGGACCCGTTACACCAGCGCCGAGACCACCGTTGCGGTTCCGGGCTACGCGGCGGCGGTCATGGCGGGCCTCGCGAACCAGGGCCTGAAGGCTGACCCGGGGGCCTTCGCGGTCTACTGCAATGACGGTTGGACCCTCTGCGACCCCCTCGTCGCGGCGGTGGGCGGGATGAGCTACCGGGACTGGGTGAAGCAGAACATCTTCGCCCCCTTGGGCATGACCCGCTCCACCTTCTCCGTGGCCCCCCTGCCCGCGGGCAGCTACGCCAAGGCCTACCAGTCCAGCGCGGCCATGCCCCAGGAGTACGTGAACGTCGATGCGGCGGGCGGCATTTACTCCACCACCGCGGAGATGGCCGCTTTCGTCCGCATGTTCCTGGACGAGGGCCGGGGCCCCGGCGGGAGGCAGGTCCTCTCGAAGGAATCCATCGCCAAGATGGGCGTGGACCAGACCTCGAGCACCTTCAACCCGGTGTCCTACAAGGGCTTCACCTATGGCCTGGGCTGGGACTCGGTCGCCCCCCCTGGGCTAGGGCAGGTGGGGGTCTCCGGCTGGACCAAGAACGGCGGAACCTTCTTCTACGGGGCCCAGATCCTGGTGGCGCCGACGGAGGACCTTGCGGTGGTGGTCCTGGGTCCCGCCGGGGGCGGCTACTCGCCCTTGGCCATCGCCGAGCGGGTTCTGCTCCGGGGCCTGGTGGAGAAGGGGCGGTTGTCCGGCTTCCCGGTGCCGCTCCCCCAGCGGGCCGAGCCTGTGGCCACCCCACCGGCTGGGCTTGCCGAGTCCGTGGCCGGGATCTACGGGAACTACTCCAACGCGGTCTTGATCAAAGCCCAGCCCGGCGGGGGAATCAGCATGCACCCCCTGGGCGCCGGGGGCTTCCCGGTCGAGTCCGCCAGTATCCTCCTGTACCGGGCCGACGGCTGGTTCACCTCGGACCTGGCGCCCCTGATCTCCCTGAAGGCGGTGGATGCCGGCGGCAACCGCTACTTGGCAATCCGCACGGTGGGGGCGGACAAGGCCTACCTGGACAGCCAGGTCTACACCCAGAAGCTGGCCCCCCGGGCCGCGGCCCTGTCGCCGGCCTGGAGCGCCCGGCTGGGTCGGCGCTGGCTGGTGGTGAACGAGAGCCCCGACGGCCTGCCATTCCTGATGGGAGAGGATCCGCGCTTCGCCCTTCTGGCCCTCCCGGAGTTGCCGGGCCTGCTCTTTTCGCTTCCGGCCCTCCCGCCCATCAACATGGGCTGGCAGGCCCAGGTAGTGGACGTCTCCGGGAGCGACTTGGCCGGCGCCATGCTGCTGCGGATCCCCGGCATGCAGGGCACCGACATGAACCAGCTGGACATCCTGGTCCGCGGCGGGGAGGAGTGGCTGCGCTGGGGCGCCTACGTCCACCGGCCCCTGGAAACGGTGCCGGCGCTGCCTTCGGCCCGCGCCACCGCGGTGGCGATCGGCCCCGAGGGCTACGCCGAGTGGAGGACCCTGCAACTGGCCGGCTCGCCAAAGAGCCTCACGCTCTCCGGGGCCCGCGCCTGGCGGCTCTACGATGCCGGATTCGCGACCCTCGACGCCGGCGGCACCGCCACCAAGCCCCAGCTTCCCGCCGGCACCGGCACCGTTTATCTGCTGCTCTTCGGCGATCCGGGGAGCACCATCACCGCGGCCGTGCCATGAGGAACCCTTGTTGGGGCCTCCGGTAGGCCAGGGCTGAACGTCAATCCACCAGGCGGCTAATTTCCCAGAAACAGCATCCGAGGTTTCGCCTGGATGCAAGGTGATGGCCGACGGCGAACTCGTGCCGTCATAATTAATTCCCAGGCGAAACACCATGGGCGTGGTCTGCTGGACGACCTGGATGGGGAAGTTCTGGCTGTGCTCCCATTTATGGGTGAAGGGGCTGAGAGCATCCATGGATAGGTTGACGGTGGTGCCTCCTGCGGGAACGGTTGCGGGAGGCACGTACCAACCCTGTGGTGAGAGATCGGAACGGCTAAGGTCCAAGGGGGCTGTCCGAAGAGGATCCAATAGGACTCCAGGACCGTTCAGATACACGCGGCTCCCTGAAAAGACCTGTGGGCTAGTCAACACATCCCATGGAGAACCGTAAGACCCAGCCGCAATCTGGGCTGGCCCATTCCATTGGAATGCTAGAGTGTTCCCATCCGGCGGTGGTGGTGCCGTAATCAACCCGCGGTCTCCGCCGCCCGGGCAGGCAAGCAGGAACGGGAAAAGGATCGCGATCACGGGCAGCATGGTTTGAATCGTTCGCTTCATTGGGGAACCGTCACACCTGGAATGATAGGGCTTTGGGTGACGATGAGCACGGGGGGCGTGGGGTCGTCCAGATCGCCCTTGGAGGGATCAACGCCCTGAAGGGGGTCCGAGCCGTCGGGGTTTGGATCGGGGGCACGCATGAAACGAGGCGCTGCATTGGCCATGCTGGCCGTCTGGCCCTGGAACCACGCTTGGGTCTCCAAGACCGCAACTACTTCAGTGTCGTACTTCGGCAGTTCAACGAACTTCACATATCCGAAGGTAGCCAGGAACAATAGGCCGAGAGTGAAGAGCGTCTTGTACAGATTATCGAACGGGATGGACATCACGGGCGGCCTCCTTACTTCTAAACACGAGCATGGTATTTCCACTGAATAGATTTTGTGTTTAATTGTTTAATACGCTTTATTGTTGCTTGACTTATTGGGTTAATAACCCAATATTGTTTCCAACGCGATGGAGGACTCATGCTCGTGGCCGTAGCGAACACCAAGGGTGGTCAAGGAAAGACGACGTGGGCCTGCGCCTTGGCAGGATGGCTGGAGGCTGAGCTTATGGACCTGGATCCCCAGCAGGGAGACTCCATTGGCTGGGGCGAAGCAGCCGGACATCCCGTCCGGGCCGTTTGGCCGGAGGAGGTCTTGGATGTCCTAGAGGCTGCATCCCAGGACAAGTCGTGGCACGTTGCCGATTGTCCACCTCACGAGGGGGATGCCCTGCGAGCGGCCTTGGCTTACGCCCAGGCGGTTCTTGTCCCAGTTGGGCCAGGTCCTCAGGACGCCAGGGGGCTAGGCCGGATGCAGACCCTTCTTGATGAAGCCCGCAAAGGGCCGAACCCGGGCCTCAAGGTGGCCTTGGTCCTCAATGGTGTTCGCGCTCGCGTGGGGTTTCACGAGGAGGTCGTCCGGATGCTACAGGACGCCAACCATCCGACCAAAAGGACGTGGTTCCTTGGAGCCGCAGGGTTGCGTCAGGCCGTTGCAGAAGCCTATGCCCGCGGTGGGCATCCCTTCCTGGCGGCAGGGTTGGCAGGTGAAGAGTTCTCAAACATTCTTGGCAAATTTACAAAAAACGTTTTGAACACAAAAACCAAGTAAACGCAAAAACAGAGGTAGCCAATGGCCACATCGCAAAAACCCGCCATGGACCCCAAGGCGTTCGTTCGCCAGGGTGCAGCCCATCGCCAGGAACAACACCTCCCAAGAGTCCAGGCTCATCTTGAGGGAGCCGCCAAAGCCGAGGCCCTGGAGAGGGTCGACAGGGATCGACGTGGTGGCCGCCCAAAGCTATTTGAGGGTCCGACCGTCCGGCTCAATCTTTTCATCCCCGAGGACACAGCCAAAGTCATTCGGCATCTTGCCGTGGAGCATGGCCTCAGCCCCTCTCAGCTCGTGGACGAATGGACCCGCAAGGCGCAGCTCCTCGGTGGCATTGCCAGAGGCGACCGAGACTTCAGTGAAGGGCGCGTGGTGAGCCAGGAAGAGGCCGAGCAGAGGCTTAGCAAATGGGGCTAAGGGTCCAATGGTCCGAGGGAGCCTTGGAGGACCTGGAGCAATCCTTGGCATTCATTGCCGCCGATAACCCAGACGCCGCCAAGAACCTTGGCCGTAAGGCGCGTGAATCCACACGGAAGCTCAGGGAGTTCCCGGACTAGGGACGCATGGTTCCCGAGCTTCAGAACCCTGACATTCGAGAGCTGATTGTGGGGCCATTCCGCCTAATCTATCGCCGAAGCCAGGAGGAAGCCCGCATCGTGTACATCACACGGGCGGAACGTCTCTTGGACGCTGAGGAAATCGAAGGCCGCTGAAGAGGGAGGCCCCATGGCTGCGAAGCCGACAACGCACGCCGATCCACCGCACACGGAAACCTTCTTGGAGTTCCTTCATCGGGTTCAGGAAGGAAGGGGCGCTCCGGAGGAGATGGCCTGGGTCAAACAGTGGAATGAAGATCAGAGCGCCGACGTTTATTCTCCCTACAAATACGCGGCGCTGGGAGAATCAGAGAAGAAGCCCACCAAACCAAACAAAGATCTCCCTGGCCTGCTCTCCACGAAGGAGCAGTCGATGTTGGAGACGGCCCTTGAGATCCAATTCAAGAGCGCCGTGGATGAGAAGGCACTGGGTTTCCTGGGGAGAGCCTTCGTGATGGCCACTCTGCCCCACAAGAAGGTCCAGGGGACTGAGTTTGAGAGGAAGAATGGCAACTACACGTTGTCCATCGTCGCCCCGAGCAAGACAGGTACGCCAGAATCATTCGATTTCGACATCTGCGTGCCGGTGTCGGCACCTGCCACAGCCGTCGGCCGCGTGAAACCTTGGCAGCGGCCTGCGCTCAGAGTGGTGCGCACCGTCTATCACGGCCCCTACGAAGGCCTAGGCGGCGCATGGCACGAGTTTGGCAGGTGGATGGAAGTCAACGGGTACAAGACGTCGGGTGACCTCTACGAATGCTATCTGGTCGGGCCAGAATCAAGTTCCAGTCCGGCCGAATGGCGTACTGAACTCAGTCGACCACTGGTCGAATAGTCGATGCGTGTCGCCGCTGGGCTGGGAGCACATCAACCTAACCAGTGATTACCAGTGGCGCAACAGCCAAGATCGGCGCGGGCAAGTTCAAGCCGCATCAATCGACCACTGCAACCGGCTAGCGTGCTTTATTTTCCGTTTTCTGAGGCGACCCCATGATGAAAACCATTGCCTGCGGACCGTGTGGGCAACCCAAAGGGTTTTCCAGCCGAAGGCCGAGGGAGGCGGATTTCCTGTGGGAAGGAGGGAGGGACCCGTGGGAAACAGAGCAGTTGGCTGTTTGCCACGGGAGGGCCCCAGCTTTCCATAGGAAATCCGCGCCCGAGCTCGGTCCGCAGGAGGATGGGTCGGAGTCTTAACTCAGGCCGCTTTCTGTCTCAAAGTCGTTGACACGTTCCGAAACCGCCAGGGGTAAATCTGCCCAACGGATCGGAAATCCGTTCACAAATACAGGCTGAGCAGAGGACAGACCCCATCATTCAGTAATCGCTTGGCCATTCATTCAGTGGAGTGGGGTGCAAGGCGATCGACCAGATTTGTCAACAGCAGGTCCTGGGCTGCGAGATGCTCCTGGATCTGGATTGCTTCATGTAATACAGCTTCGGCATCATTGTAGGTGTCCAGTGCCCGCTTGTCCGAAGCCTCTGCCGCCACCTTTTGGCCGACGATGATGATCGACAATAGGACTAGCTGCAGAAACGTCTGCGCAATCCAGGAGATGGTGGTGGCAGTTCCGCCCTTGATGGCCTCGGGCAGGCTTATCAAGGCGATAATTGCGAAAATGTAGGCACACCACATGGTGCCAACACCTCCTGTGATCTTCACGGCGAGAAAAGAGTTGAACCGCTGCAGCACACCTTCGCGCGGGTGCATGTCCGCCACTACGATAGGTGCCTTTTCTTTGCGCTTCGCGATGTGCGGATGTGGAACATGTGTGTAGATCCGGCGACCTCTATTACGGCCATGTTCGGGTTCCTCAACCGCGACGCTTTTTCCGCAAGCACTGCAATAAGCTGCGGTTGGAGCGACTTCAGCACCACATTTTTTACAGAGTGGCATGTTTCCTCCCTCCTGGTGGATGATGTGTGGACCACGCATGGAATTCAGTCCCAAAGTGTGACATAGCACTGAGGGTTCTTCGACGCAGAACGACCAGAAGACCGCAAGGCCGCATCATTCTGGATGCTCTCTCCAGCCCTCGAAAACGTCAGAGCAATCTCAGCCAAAGCCCTTTGAGATAGAACCCTTCGGGGTGGTTCAGGGCGTAGGGATGATCCGAGGGCTGGCCGAGATGGCCCAGGACTTGAGCTTTGCGCCCCGCTTCCAACATTGCGGTCCATACGGCTTCCTGAAAGCGGATCCGATCGAGATGCTGGCTGCAGGAAAAACACCAGAGCATCCCGCCCCTCGCCGTGGCACGGGCTCCCAAACGGAAAACATCCTTGTAGGCCTTGAAAGCTTTTTCCACGTCCTTGCGCTGCTTGGCGAAAGCCGGAGGATCGACGATTACCCGATCAAACGATTCGGCTTTGAGTTCGCGCATCAGGTCGAAGGCATCGCCTTCCAACCTGGTGTGCCGGTCGGGATCCAATCCATTGGCTTCCCAGTCTTTTTCGCATTGATCCAGGGCTGCGGCGCTCGTGTCCAACGTGGCGACTTGAGTCGCGCCGCCAAGGCCCGCGTGGATGGAAAACCCGCCGGTGTAACCGAAGGTGTTCAAGACGGTGCAATCTTTCGAGACGCCGCCCAGGGCCAGGCGATGCTCCCGTTGATCCAGGAACAGCCCCGTTTTCTGACCCTTGAGCAGATCCACTGTGAATTTGGCCCTGCCCTCCTTGATGGTGATCGGCCCGGCCAATGAACCCTTCAGCAGGCGGTTCACCACATCCAGGCCTTCTTCTTTCCGGCCCGCCTGGCTGCGTTCCACGAAGACCGTGCAGCCGATCTGCTTGCCGAACTTCACGAGCACCGGCCACCAGACCTCCCGTAGCGCCTCCAGCCCAGCGGTACCCACCTGGAGGACCAAAGCATGGGCATAGCGGTCCACCACGAAGCCGGGAAGCAGATCCCCTTCACCGAAAATCAGCCGGCAAGCGCCTTCGGGATCCATCAGGCCCAGGTCCACGCGCAATAGCAGCGCAGCTTCAAAGCGAGACTGGAAAAAGGCTTCATCCAGTGGCGCGTCCTCATGGCGGAAAATGCGCACGGAAAGCGTGTTTGAAGCACTCGCCGTACCCGTTGCCAGAACGTTGCCCGAATGATCCGCAATGCGCACCAACCTCGACTCCGGCTTGGTCTCCAGGGCACCTGAATAGATCCATGGATGAAGCTTGCCAAGAAGGGCCTCCTTGCCAGGCTTCAGACGAATGATGGGGTAGGGTTTATGGGAACTCATCCTTCTACCTTAACGCACGCGATGGTTCAGACTGTTCCCATGCAATTCAAGCTCCTGCTTTCCTTCTTGATGGGCGTCTGGCTGGCGGCCGCGCCGCCGGTGCTTTTTCTGAGTTTTGATGCCCTGAGGGCTCAATCCTTCACGGCCCAGACCATGCCGCGTCTCTGGAACCTGGCCCAGACCGGCAAGCGTGGCGAGGGCCTGCCGCCCTTCCCTTCCACCACCTTCAATGGACATGCCACCCTGGCTACGGGTTGCTGGCCTGAACACCACGGAATCGTCTCCAACATGTTCATGGACCCTGATAGAGGATTCGTCCCCTACACCTCTGTCGCGGCCCTTCTCCAGCGAGAGCCACTGTGGGTGGCTGCTACCAGGAGTGGAGTGAAGACAGCGGTCTACCATTGGCCCTGCGCTACTGGGCCCTGGCAGGAGGTGATGCCATGGCGCATGGAGAATTATCAGGAAGGCCGCCCCGATGCCGATGCAATGGCCTTTTGTGATGCTTCCCTCAAAGACGGCGCTGGGCTTGTGATGGCCTACTTCTCGGGCATGGACGGAGAAGGGCACGCCCAGGGGCCTGATTCCGCGAAAACGATTCATAAACTCCAATGCACGGATGATGAAGTCGCGCCTTGGCTGGAACGATTGATGGCCTTGCAACCGGGCCTCCGGGTGGTGCTCATGGCCGATCATGGCATGGCCACCATGCGTAAACGGATTCCCCTCCGCTCCTTGCTGAAAGGCTGTTTCACCCGCATCATCGCCCATGGCGGCAGTGCCTACGTCTACACCAAACCTGGGCATATACGGGTCGCCAAGACACGTCTCATAGCTGCTGGACTGCAAGCATGGGAACGGTCCGATCTGCCCACGAACTACCACCTCGCAGGCAATGCGCGGGTGAGCGACCTCGTTGTGCAGGCACCAACCGGAACCTGGCTTTCGGACGCAATGGGGACAGCCCTGATCACAGAAATATTCGGACGAAAAGGCGCCCATGCCTACGACAGTTCTCGCCCCGAAATGCATACTTGGCTGGTGGTGCTGGGAGATGGCCGAGGTGACTTGGGTGACGTGCCCCTGTGGGATCTCGCGCCCACAATCGCTTCATGGCTGCACATCAATTGGGCGGTAGCACCGGATGGGAAACCCCTTGGCGCGACACCCCTGGATTGATCACCTGATGATGATTTTCTTCAAGGCATCCATCAGGTGATGCAATGAAACCTCTGTTGTCCCTGGCAGCATCGATATGCGGATGACGCTCCGGGCTTCAGTTTCGCTGTAGCCCAACGCCATGATGGCGTGGCTGGGCTTCGTGGCGCCGCTATGGCAGGCGCTGCCGGTGCTGATCGCGAAGCCTGCGAGATCCATGGCCATGTGGACTGCTTCCCCGTTGTGGCCGCGCAGCAGCAGCGAGCTTGTATTTGGCAATCGTGGCTGGCCCTTTCCAATCATTTCAAAATCGGGCGACCATGACAGCACTTCAGCTTCCAGGGCATCGCGAAGGGGTTCCAATTCTGCGTTCTGGGCCAGCCGATCAGCCAAGTGATTCACGGCTTCGCCAAGGCCCAGGATGGCCGCGGTGTCTTCGGTGCCACCCCGGCGCCGGCGCTCCTGCGGACCTTCCATGATGGGCGTCCAAGGCAACCCAGGGCTCATCCAAAGCAACGCCGCGCCGCGAGGCCCGCCCATCTTGTGGGCGCTGAAGACCGCGGCATCGCAATCGGAAAGGTCCACCGCCACCTTGCCCCAGGCCTGGCAGCAGTCCTTGATGCGCACGGCGCCCACCACCTGCGGCATCTCGGAGATGATTCCGCTTTCATTGTTGGCGGCCATCTGCACGATGGTGGCGATGCCCGAAAGCTCACAGGGCAACCAACGCACATTGGCCCAGGCCCACAATGGATTCAGGCAGGCGCTGTGCTCTCCTGGATTCACTGCAGCAGGCATGAAGGTCAAAGCAGGGTCCAATCCACGTATTAGCAGATGGAGCGCCTCGGTGGCGCTGGCGCAGAACACCAGTTGGGAGGGGGGGACTTCCAGGCTGAGCGCAATGGATCGCCGGGCCTCTTCAATGGCTTGACGGGCTGCCTGGCCTTCGCGGTGGGTGCTGGTGGGGTTGGCCCACAATTCCCTCTGGGCCCGCTCCATCACCTGCACCACGCTGGAGAGCTGAGGTACGGTGGCATTGGCGTCGAAGTAGAAGCGATCCATGGAACGATGATGGCAGAGGCTTTGGTGGCTTTGAGCTATGACCTTTGCCTCTTGGCTGTTAGCTCATGCCTGTTGGCTCATTGTTCATGGATGTCAGCTGAGAGCTGTTCCCGAACGACACAAGAAACGCTGGTTATCCTGTAACCGCACCCTAAGGATCCCTCCGTGCCCAAAACCCTTGAAGGCCAGTTGGTGGTCGCCATTTCCTCCCGTGCGCTCTTTGACTTCGAAGAGGAAAACAAGGTCTTCGAGGAGTCCGATGACCGGGCCTACATGAAACTGCAGTTGGACCGGATGGAAAAGCCCGCCCGGCCTGGCGTCGCTTTCCCATTGGTCAAGAAGCTTCTTGCCTTCAACACGAACAAGGAAAAACTAGTGGAGGTGGTGATCCTCTCTCGCAATGACCCCGTGAGCGGGCTTAGGGTCTTCCGGAGCGCCCAGGCTGCGGGATTGCTGCTGGAGCGAGGAGTCTTCACCCGGGGCCGCACCCCTTTCCAATACCTGAGACCGCTTGGCGCGAGCCTTTTCCTGTCTGCGCTCGAATCCGATGTGCGCTCGGCCCTGAACGCGGGGTTTCCCGCAGCTCGTGTCTATGCGAACAGCGCCATGGCGGCTGAAAAACATCCACTGGAAGTGCGCATCGCCTTCGATGGAGACGCAGTGCTCTTCAGTGACGAAGCTGAGCAGGTATATCAGGCCGAGGGCATGGACGCCTTCCAACGCCATGAAACCGAACACGCGGCCGACCCGCTTCCCCCCGGCCCCTTCAAGCCCCTGCTGGAAGCGTTGCAGCGCCTCCAATCCACCGCCGATATGGATGGGGAGGGGCAGCTTGCACCCATGCGCATCCGAACGGCTCTGGTGACCGCGCGAAGCGCACCGGCCCATGAGCGCGCCATCCGGACGCTGATGCAATGGAACATCAACCTGGACGAGGCAATGTTCCTGGGGGGTCTGGAAAAAGCGGATTTCCTGCGTGAATTCGAACCTGATTTCTTCTTCGACGACCAGACCCGCTATTGCGACACAGCCTCGCAGGTCGGCCCCACCGGCCATGTGGTCAGCGGCATCGTGAATGAAGGCCAGTAGCCAACACCCACGGACTAAACCGGAGCGAGGTCTTGGTCCACGAATCCGTAAATGTTGTCCCGTTGCCAGGGCTCGAACCCCGCATCGCGGATGAGGCGGACCATCTCGTCCTTGTTGACTTTGTAGCAAGTGCCGGCTGCGCTCACCACGTTTTCTTCAAGCATGAGCGAGCCCATGTCGTCGCAGCCGTAATGTAGAGCCACCTGCCCTGTCTTCTTGCCCATGGTGACCCAGCTGGATTGGATGTGCGGCACGTTGTCGAGGTAGATCCGGGCCGCGGCGATGGTCCGCAGGTATTCGGTGTCGGTTGGCTTTTCGATCTTGCCTTCCCACACCGTGTGGCCGCTCTGGAAGGGCCAGGCGACGAAGGCGGTGTAGCCGCCGCCATTGTTCCTCGCCAGCGCACGATCCTGCTGTTCGCGGACGACGCGAAAATGTTCGATGCGCTCCGCCAGGGTTTCGGTGATGCCGTACATCATGGTGGCCGTGGTTTTCAGACCCGCTTCATGGGCCGCTTCCATCACCTCCAGCCACTTTTTAGGACCACCCTTCAAAGGCGCGATCTTCTTGCGGATGCGCGCCACCAGGACTTCCGCGCCGCCACCGGGGATCGAGCCCAGGCCTGCTTCCTTAAGATCCTCAATGGTCTTCCGGAGCGACTGGCCGCTGAGCTTGGCCATCATCTGGATCTCGACAGGCGAAAATCCATGCACCCAGATGCCCAGGTCGTGGCTCAGGTAATGCACCAGATCCAGGTAGTAGCTCCAGGGCAGGTCGGGATTGACGCCGCCCTGAAGCAGGAATCCCGTGCCGCCGAGAGCCTTCGTTTCCTCTGCTTTTTGTCGGAGCTGTTCCTTGGTTAGCAGGTAGCCGCGGGGGTCGCCAGGCTTGTGGTAGAAAGCGCAGAATGTGCAGTAGACATTGCACACATCGGTGTAATTGACGTTGCGATCGATGATGTAGCTGACTTTCCCGGGATCGCTGTTGCGATTCCGAACGGTGGTGGCAGCCACGCTGAGATCCGCGAGCGTCGCATGTTCCAGCAGATGGAGGGCCTCGTCCTCATTCAGGCGGAACCCCTGCTCCACCTTGTCCAGGGCGGCCCCAGTGAGGCCAATTCCGGCGGCCACAGGCATGGCCATCATCAGACCTTGTAACCCATGATCTGCAGGCAGCGGCGGCAAATGGAGGCCTGTTCCTCGATGCCATGGTTGAAGTGGTCCATGGTGTATTTGGATCTGCACTTTTCGCAGACTTGGGTCGGCTCGATGGTGTCTTTGGGGGCATAGAGATGGGTTGGATCAGGCATTTAGGCACTCCGTGAACTTCCAGCTTAGCCGCGCCGGGTCGAGCCGGCCACCCTGGACGTGGCTTTCGGGCCTTATGAAAAAGCCCGGAGAAGCTCTCCGGGCTTGGCGAACGGGCTTTGCCTTCACTCTGCGGCTTCGATCGGTTCCAAGGGGATTTCGTGCTTGGCCACGTGCAGCACTGTGACTTTTTTATCGTGGCGCTTGTGGGCTTGCGCTTCCAGCTTGTCCATTGCCACGGAAAGGCTTTTGTACATGTCGGGGGATTCACTGGAAGCCACGAATGTGTCGTGCCGCGTCTTGAGTGACACTTCTACGGAATGACGGTGGTTGTCCACGGCGAAGATGACATGGACATCGATGACGTCGTCCAGAAAGGTGGTCAATTTGTCCAGACGTTCCTGGGACCCGATCCGAAGAGCCTCGGAGACTTCAACATGGCGACCGGTGAAATGGACCTTCATCGTTCCCTCCTTAGGTGGGCCGAAGCCCGGGAAAACAACTGGGACGCGCGTTCCAGGGGCGGGACGTTCCCGCCACCAGGTAAATCTTGAGACACGGCTGCATAGCTTCGTCTACCTCTGACGTCGTCGGGACGCGGGTGGAATTTTAAGTTCTTCACGATACTTGTTCACAGTCCTGCGCGCCACCTGTATGCCATCTTGTGCGAGCAGCTTCGCCAATGTTTCATCGGACAGGGGCCTGGAAGCCTCCTCTGCTTGAACCAGGGCCTTGATCCGGTGTTTCACCACCGTGGCGCTTACATCGGTCCCAGTATCCGAGCCCAATGAGGCGCTGAAAAAATAGTTCATGTCAAAGAGGCCTTGGGGGGTGTGGATGGTCTTGGCTTTCACCACCCGGGAAATGGTGCTTTCGTGAAACCCCGTGGCTTCGGCGACATCCCGCAACACCATGGGGCGAAGCCCTTCGACGCCCTTCTCCATGAATTCCCGCTGCAATTCCACCATGGCCAAGGACACGCGCAACACGGTGCGATTGCGGTCCTCGACTCCGCGGATGAAATCCCGGGCTGAGCGGTAGCGTTCGCGGATGAAATCCTTGTCGCCCTTCACGTCCGAGGAAGCCAGGAAATTCCGGTACTCCCCGCTGACGCGCAAGCGCGGCAGGCCTTCGTCATTCAGGTAGACTTTCCAGCCGCCATCGTCGCCTTTCAGCACCACGATATCGGGTTTCACCACGCGCTCGCCCTCGGGATCGAAGGCCCGGCCCGGGGCCGGATGCAAGTGGCGCAAGATCGTCAGGGCCTCATCTAGTTCCCTGTCATCGCACTGAAGCACCTTCTTGAGCTTGGTGTGGTCCTTCTGCCCC
>JANXQX010000053.1 GCA_025353305.1 Holophagaceae bacterium | reverse complement strand
TGCTTGACCTGGGCCTCGGTTTCCTTGGGCAGACGGTAGCCGTTGAGACGGAACGCCTGGCCAAATGGATTCAACTTGGGAAAGACCGTATGGCAGGTCGTGCACGAGGTCTGGTACTTGCGGGCAAAGACCGGGAAGGCCTGTGCCGGCCTGGCGACGGCCAACATAAGCCCCATGGTCATTGCCATGAGACAGGTTCGGCGGATCCATGGCACCGATGCAGGTTTCATAACGCACTCCTTTGGGGTTGGCCCTCCCAAAGATTGCCCTTCGGCCGCAGGCGGAACTATCCCCCAGGCTCACCAATCTTCCTGGGTAGGACGCACCAGTGAAGCCGGATCTCTCTCAGATCAAGCCTTTTTGGAACGCGAATGCGACCGCTTCGGCCTTGGAGTGGAGTTCGAGCTTGTCGAGTATGTTCTGGGTGTGGTTTCTGGCGGTCAATGCCGAGATGTGCAGGCGATCTGCGATCTCGGGCGTGGTCCTCCCGGCGGCCAGCATGCCGAGGACTTCCACTTCACGGGCCGTGAGCTTCCTGGCCCGTGCGTCCGGAGACTCCCGGACTGCGATCATGGCCGACCTGTGCGGCGCTGGGGATTCAATGTCCGGCGCATCGGAGGGTATAAGGATGTGCGCCAGGTAGAAACGGTCCGGCGGCGGGACCGCCAGGTGCAGGATAGCCACGTCAAACCTCAGGACCACCCCATCTCTGCTGCGGAGCCGAAGGCCGAAGTGCCGCACGGAATCTCCTCGGTTCGCCATCTGGGTGATGGGGCAATTCTCTGAACAATACCTGTTGCCGAAGGCATCACATCCTGCCAATTTCTCAGCGCAAGAGGATCCGATGATTTCCTCTGGCGCATAGCCCAGAAGCCGCTCGGCACCCTCATTCCAGAACACGACTGATTCGAAGCGGTCGGTCACGAAGACCGGGTCGGGAGAGAGGGTGAATGAGTCGAACAGGGCTCCGAGAGCATGCGCGGGCCTGTTCACGGCAACCCTGGACTTCCATCCACCGACCCAGCCCATCGTGAACAGACAACCTGCCCAGGGATCTGGGTGGGAATCAGCGCAGGAGTGGGTTGGGAAATGGGACACCCATTTGAGAAGTAATCTCAGAGTACATGGTCTGTTTAGAGTCGATATTGTCAAAGTTCGGTTTCTCCATTTCAGACTGGTTCACACCGACCCGGATTTGCGATCTGGCATCCAAGGTGAGACGGGTGTCGTGCCCGGACCCTCCCCCTGGCTTCGCTTGCCCGGGGGCCTATCTTTGAGTCATGGGCGCGACACAGGAAGTCCGCGCGGCTGCAGTGGCCGGGCTTTTCTATCCAAGGGAAGCCGACAGGCTCAGCCGCGACATCCAGATGATGCTTAGGCGGGCATCAAAAGTAGAGGCTCTGTCCGGCGTGCTCAAGGCCCTGATCGTCCCCCATGCCGGCTACGTCTATTCCGGGCCGATCGCCGCCAGTGCCTACGCACTCCTTTTTCCGCTCCGCGATACCATCCGGCGTGTGGTGCTCCTGGGTCCCACCCACCGGGTGTTCGTGTCCGGACTGGCCCTGCCTGGGCTCCAGGCCTTTGATACACCCCTGGGCAGGATCCCCGTGGATCAAGACGCAGTCCATTTCCTCAAGCCTCTGCGACAGGTGTCCACCAGCCCTGCGGCCCATGAGCCCGAGCATTCCATCGAGGTGCAGCTGCCCTTCCTGCAGATGGTGCTTTCCAACTTCCAATTGCTGCCACTGGCCGTGGGTGATGCCTCGCCGCAGGCAGTGGCCGAGGTGATCGAGGTTCTCTGGGGGGGGCCTGAAACATTGATCGTCGTGAGTTCAGACCTGTCCCACTATCTCCCCTATGGTTTTGCCCAGGAAGCTGATCGGGGCACCTGCGCGGACATCCTGGAATTGAGGCAACTCGACAGCCACAAGCAGGCCTGCGGAGCCACCCCGGTGAACGGTCTGCTGCTCGCGGCACGGCATCATCGGCTGAAACCCCATCTGCTGGATCTCAGAAATTCCGGCGACACGGCCGGTGATCGTGACCGGGTCGTCGGCTATGCGGCCATCGCCTTCACCGAGGAGGCTTGAGCATGGAGCCCGACCGCGGACCGACGCTCCTGGCCATTGCGCGTGGCGCCATCGCCCGGCATCTAGGGGAGAAGGCGCCCCCCTTCGAAACCGCCCCTTGGCTGCAGGAACCGGGGGCCACCTTCGTCACGCTTCAGTTGCACGGCGAACTTCGCGGGTGCGTGGGCAGCCTCTTGGCCAAGAAGCCGATCCGCGAGGACGTGGAAACCAATGCGCGCGCCGCCGCTTTTCATGATCCGAGGTTCGCGCCCCTGACCCGGAGCGAATACCCAGGCATCGAGATCGAAGTATCACTGCTGTCATCCCTGGAGAAACTGGCCTTCGAAAGCCAGAAACAGCTGCTGACAGTGCTGCGCCCGGGTGTGGATGGCGTGGTGCTGGAATATGGCTGGCAAAGGGGCACTTTCCTTCCCCAGGTATGGGAACAGTTGCCGGATCCGGAAACCTTCCTGGCCCACCTGAAGCAGAAGGCGGGCCTGCGGGCAGATTTCTGGGGAGATGGAATCCAGGTTTCCCGTTACACCGTGGCCAAATGGCGCGAACAAGAGGAACACGACAGCTACGCGACGCGCAGGTGAAGGCGATGGAGTCCGCCCTTTTTCCCGCACGCTGGTGGCATCCTGTCGAACAGGGGCGGATCCAATGTGATCTGTGCCCCCGCGACTGCAAGCTGAGCGAAGGCCAGCGGGGCGCCTGCTTCGTCCGGCAGAATGTTTCAGGCGGAATGGTGTTGACCACGTACGGGCGCTCGTCCGGCTTCTGCATAGATCCCATCGAGAAGAAACCGCTCAATCATTTCTATCCCGGTTCGAGCGTGCTTTCCTTCGGCACCGCCGGCTGCAACCTGATGTGCAAGTTCTGCCAGAACTGGGATATCAGCAAATCCAGGGACATGGACCGGCTGATGGATCAGGCCACCCCTGATGGAATCGCGCGCTCCGCCGAGGAATGGAACTGCCGGAGCGTGGCCTTCACCTACAACGATCCGGTGATCTTCGCGGAATACGCCATGGATGTCGCCGATGCCTGCCATGCGCGGGGCATCAAGACCGTCGCTGTCACAGCCGGTTACATCCACCCGGAAGCCCGCCGGGAGTTCTTCGCGAAGATGGACGCGGCCAATGTGGATCTCAAAGCCTTCACCGAGGACTTCTATTTCAGGCTCGCCGTGGGGCATCTCCAGCCTGTGCTGGACACCCTGCGCTACCTCAAGCACGAAACCGATACCTGGCTGGAAATCACGACGCTACTCATCCCCGGGCAGAACGATTCCACCGAAGAAATCGCAGCCATGTCGAATTGGATCGCGCAGGAGCTCGGCCCGGATGTCCCACTGCATTTCAGTGCCTTTCATCCCGACTACAAGATGACCGACATTCCAGCCACGCCCATCGCGACGCTTGAGCGTGCACGTGCCATCGCGCTTTCAGCCGGGCTTCATCACGTCTACACCGGAAATGTGCACGACACCTCGGGGGGCTCGACCTATTGCCCTGCATGCAAGGCCATGCTGATAGCGCGCGACTGGTATGTGATCGGGAATTACCGGCTGACTGATAACGGCCATTGCCCAGACTGCGGTGCCCGGATCGCGGGTCATTTCGAAAAATTTTCCCGGGTGTTCGGCAACCGCCGCATTCCACTCACTCGGCTCGTGTGAACGCGTCGTGGATTTCCGGATCGGTCAGTTCCTGCGCAAGCCAGGCATCCAGTTCCGGTATCGAATCAAGGAGGATTTCAGCACCCGCATCCAGCAGCTCTTTCCGGCTGCCATAGCCGTAGGTCACGCCGATGGCGCGGAGTCCGTGATCCCTGGCGGCACGCATGTCGTCGCCCCGGTCCCCGATGAAATACCCGCCAGGCTCAATCCTGCCCTCCTGTCGTAGGCGGTCCAGCACGACCGTTTTTGGCTGCCAGGCTCCCTTCAGCTCGGCACCGAAAATATCATCGAAAATGAGGTTCAAATCGAACTGGTACGTAATGCGCCGGGCGAAGAGCCCAGGCTTGCTGGACACGATGTAGATGCGGTGCCCCTGACGTTTAAGGCGGCTGAGCATGAGATGGGCCCCTGGGTAAACCTCGTGTTCGAAGACGCCATCTTCGCGGTAGGCCTCCACGTACCTGTCCAAAGCTTCCTCGAGCTTTTCGGGCGTTTCCAGACCAGGAATCCTGGCCAGGCTTTCCCGCATTCCGAATCCGATCCAGTCCCGGATGGTGGCCTCGTCGGGGCAGATCAAGGCCATCTCCCTGCACACCCGTCCCACGCAGTTCCGCACACCAAGGAGCGGATCCACGATGGTGCCGTCGAGGTCAAAGCAGATCAGAGCCATGGCGTCAGGGTTGCCAGTCTCAACCGGGGTACGCAGCGATGCACTGCATCACGAAGGCTTTGGCTTCTTCCTTGCCGGCCCAGCCATCGCTGTGAACGTCTTTTTCTTCGAGATCCTTGTAGGTAAGGAAGAAGTGCTCCACTTCTTTCATGAAATGGGGAGGCAGATCCTGAAGGGTTTCCACATGGGCGTAGTTGGGATCATCCACAGCGACGCAAAGCACCTTGTCGTCCTGCCCGTGGTCATCGTGCATTTTCAGCAGGCCGACGGGCCGCGCCTTGATGATCACGCCGGGATAGGTGGTACCGTTGATGAGCACCAGGACGTCGCAGGGATCGCCATCCGGTGCCAATGTCCTGGGGATGAAGCCGTATTCCGCGGGGTAATGGAAGGGCGAGAACAGGACGCGATCCACGAAGATCATGCCCGTTTCATGGTCAAACTCATACTTCACGTGCGAACCCGTGGGAATCTCCACGATGGCATTGATGACATCCGGCGCGAGCTTGCCAGGGCCGAGACTGGGATGGGTCATGGAAGCTCCTCAAAGATCGAAGGGCCATTTTCGCACGGCGCTCAGATTATGCGGAGCGTGGATACTTGGTACCTGCCGCTGAAGGACTATTGTCCGCAAGCCGCCAGCACTTGGCTCTGAGGGGCCTGGCCAGCCGGGGTGATCGTCAGCGCGCCGCAGGGCAGTCCGAAGGCAGCAGTGGTTGCCGAACCGTTCCGCGTAAATGCGATGGCGCCGCTCACCGGGTAGCAGCAGCCCGCGGTCCAGGTCAGCGGGGCGGCATTGGAGATGGCGCCGCTGGTGAGGGTGCCGTTGTCAGAGAGACTGAAGGTACCCCAAAGCCTGTAGGTGCCGGCGGTGGCCCAGTCGGCCGTGAGGGCTGCATCGTAGACGTAGCTCTTGTTGGTGTCCGGGTGGGCGGAATCCGTAAAAATGGCAGACAGGTGATTGGCCTGCAGTGTCGCCTGCTTGTTCACGGCATCGAGCTTCAGGATCTTCGACCCGCTGAAGGTCCAAGTCCGGGTGTCTTTCCGGGCCACCAGATTCTGATAGGCCACGGTGAAATCCGTTGCCTGGGCACTGAAAGCAATCGTCACGACCCCATTGAGGGTGCCGCCGTCGGGCCCCTCGCAGGCATTGAAGCTCAGCGCTACGGTCGTGGTGCCGGCGGCCAGGGATGTGGTGACGCCAACACAGGCGGGCAGGGCAGGGAGGCTGAGGAGTTGGCTGCCTGAGGAGGGGATGAATCCCGGCATCTTGGAGGCCACGGCGGCGCCATGTTCCACCGTCAGGAAGCCCCAGGTAGCGGCACGGGCCTCGTCGGCACTCATGGGCTTCATTGCAGGGGCCATCGGAGCATCGACATTGGTGCCCGATCCACCGCAGGCGAGCAGGAAAGGCAAGGCAAGGGGCAGGTATCGCATCAGGCGCATGGATCCTCCGGAGAGATCACCCATGGAGCATAGGCTTCTCCCACCCAGTACACCAGCTCCAAGGGGTCCTGGACGGGCCACAGTGCGAGGTTTGCCCGAGCGCCTGGAAGCAGGTGGCCAAGATCGCCGCGGCCAAGGCTCAGCGCGGCGTGCAGGGTCATGGCTGTCAGGGCTTCTTCGAAGGTGAGGCGGAGTTGCAGGCAGCCCAGGCGAAGCACCAGCAGGGGGTCCAGGCAGGGGCTTGATCCTGGGTTGAAATCCGAAGCCAGCGCCACCCGGCATCCAGTCTCGATCATGTTCCGCGCCGGGGCCCAATCCCGCATGCCCAGGCACAGCGTGGTCGTGGGCAGCAGGATGGGAGTGACGTTTTTCGCCGCCATGGCTCTCATGCCTTGCTCTGAGCAGAACATCAGGTGATCCGCCGAAGCCGCTCCCAGTTCCGCCGCGAGTTCTGCGCCCCCGGTCCAGCTCAGCTCATCCGCATGGATCCGGGGCTGAAGTCCAAGTTTTTTCCCCGATTCGAAAATCCGTCGACCTTGTTCGATGGTGAACACGCCGGTCTCGATGAAGACATCGCAATAGCGGGCTACGCCGGGGTGCCGCCGCATAAGTTCCGGCAGCCAGGCATCTGCCACCACCCGGGAATAGCCTTCGGCGTCCCCGGCATATTCCTGGGGGATGTCGTGAGCCGGGAGCAGGGTCACATCCAGGCTCCAGCCCCGGCGCTGCAATTCCGAATAGGCCTGCAGCAGCCGGGATTCCGCTTCCAGTTCCAGCCCATAGCCGGTCTTGGCTTCGATGTGGACGACGCCGCGTGAGCGAAGCGTTGTCAGACGCGCCTCCCCCAGCTCCACAAGTTCCTGTACCGAGGCGGACCGGGTGGCCCGCACGGTTTCACGGATGCCGCCGCCTTCGGCGGCTATCTGGGCATAGGGAACTCCATGCAGGCGTCGATTGAATTCGCCGCTCCGGTCCCCGGCGAAGAGCAGGTGGGTGTGAGGGTCGACGAAACCCGGCAAGGCCCAGGCACCCAGGCCATCCGTAATCGGGGTTTCTGACCATTCCAAAGGCAGATCAGAGCGCCGGCCCATCCAGGCGACCCGCCCTTCGGCCATGGCGATTGCCGGATCGTCAATGCGAACGACCTTCCAGGGCGAATTTGGATCCGGGGTCAGCAGCCCCTTGAGGTTCGTCAAGACCGTTGCACCGTTCATCCAAGCAGTCTCTCATCCCCTTGTGTCCGCCAGCACGGATAGTATCGTTTCACGCCATCACGGAGGCACCAGTGTTCAGGTCATGGAATGGGCGGCATCAGTTCGCTTGCGGACTCGTTGTCGGTTCGAGCTTGTTTTGCATCGTTGCGGGGGCCGAGACCCCGGGCAATGAGGGCGCACGGGATTGGGCCCAGAAACAGTCGAAGAACTGGAGGCTCATCAAGCGCGACGCGCGGGGCGAGCGGATCTGGACCGATAAATATTTCAGGGATGTTTCCTGGACCGAGCAGACCAGCCAGCTTGTGTTCGCGCTGGAGGGTGGCAATGACTCTGGGACCCAATCCCAGGCCGCGTTGATCCTGCTCTCGGAGCGGCCAATTGAACAATGGGCCGCCCAGGCCCTCGAGCTGAAGTCTCCCCGGAATCGTGACGAGATCGCCTGGCTGCTTTACCGCCTTGGCTATCGGCAACCAGGCGCGGACCCATTTGCCTATCTGGGCTCCACGGATCAACTGAACCGGCCTTGGACCGAGGGGTTGGGGCTGCACCTGGACCGCGGCGGAGCCTGGCGCTTCCAATGGATTCCTTCGCCTTCGATCATGCCCCAAATGAGCTCCGTTGGAGGCGTGCCGAAAGCCCTGGAGCTGGCGTCCCAGCCCGGCATGCTGATCCACATGAAAGAATTGCGCCCCGGATTGGAGCGCTTGCGCATGCTCGCTGGAGAAGGCGAAGGCGGCATCATCGGTGCCTTGAACCAGGGCACCCGGGCCGGATTCCTGCTCCGCCACCTGGAAACCTGGTTGAAGGAGGCCGCTCCGGCGCTGGATCCTCTGGCCCATCGCGAAGCCTGGATACTGCATTACGGGACCAGCCGCGGCAGCAATCGGGGGACACCGGCGCCCCGGGAAGGCACGTTGATTTTCATTCCCGGCGAACTTCCCACCCGCACGAAGCTGGCGCTTCAGTTGCTGCAACTCAACCCGACCTCCAAGGGCGCCCGGTCCCGCAGCGCTACCTGGAAGGGCCCGAACAGCAGCGTGGAAGTCCAGCAGGTGCGCGGCTCTGGAGGTGTTCTTAGTCTGTACGCCACACCTTCCGGGACCTGGCTCTGTGATCACGAGGCGCCACTGAAGGACCTTATTTTCGGGGGGCCGTTCGCACGGTTGGGCGAGCGTCCCCAGTGGTGCCGGACCGCCATGGCGGGAAGCCATGGAGATACTGAAGTGTCCCTTTGGATGGCCCCTAGGCTGGCGGCAGGCGCGGCTTTTGAGAATCTTTCGGCACGCCGTCTGCTGCAACCTGCGAACCGGCAGAACTGGCCCAATCCCACCATTGCCAAGGCCGCGCCACGGACTGGCGTGCTGGCCCTCTCCATTGGCGCAGGTCCCACGGAGGCCATGTTGCAATCCCTGCTCCGCCTGGACGACCCCCAGCCCATGGTTGAACCGGAAATTCCGGCCCTGGCCGGTGGCGGGGCGACTTTGAGCCCCCAACAAAAACGTGACTACCAATTGGAGGCAGAGAGGATCCGGACCCGACGCACCAAGCGCGATGCCCTTCGAAGAGAATTGGCGAAAGTGAACGATCATCTGGATCTGCGTGGAGCTTCCCTCTACTGGAACGGATGGGTGGAGGCACCCCCCATCGGTGAAAAGGAAAAGGCGGCCCAGCCCGAATTCCGCAAGCTCAAACAGGAAGCCCCGGATCGCGCTGCACGCATGGAGCGCACCGGAGTCGCGAAACTCTACGGTGGGTATGGCGAGCCGGGACTGGCGCCCAGCCTGGCCTTGGCGGTGGCCATCAAACCCGAACATAAGGCCGCGCTGGAGGCGGCCCTGGCCGCCCAGTTCCACCTGCTCTTCAAAGGGCAGTCCCAGAAGCGCACCGCGGGCGGCGTTGAACTGCATCGGGTGCAGACCAGCCAGGCATTCACCCCATGCTGGACGATCGTCAATGATGTGCTGGTGGTGGGCAGCGACGATGCGGCTGTAGCTGCGGTGGCTGCGGGCCTGCAGGGTCAATCGCCGACCATGGCGGATCTTCAAAGCGAATCCTTCGGGCGCGCGGAAGTGGATGGCGCGGCGCTTGCGAAACATCTCGAAAACCTGCTGCTGGCCTACCTGCGCACACAGCATGGATCACCCTGGTGGTGGGGTGAGCCACCACCGGATGCGGATGAGGCTTCAGCTGAGCTGGCCTCCAGCTTTGGCCCTTTTCTCGGGGCCTTGAGGGGAATGGGCAAGGTTGATCTGGCCCTGGATTGGACCGCTGGTGGCCTGGAGGCGCGGAAGAAATGAGATCCTTCAACTTCGCAGTAATGAAAAAAACCGAATTGAAATGGCTCCGATCCATTCTGGCGTTTGCCCTCCCCTTGGCGCTGCTGCTGCCCATGGCGGGCACCCCAAAGCCATCGGACGCGCCTTGGCGCGAAGGTGGATGGATGGGCGCCCTGGCCATGCCGAGGCCCAGCTTGCCCGGGCAGATGGCGCAACTGGAAAGTGCCGGCCCCATTCCCACGGATCTGCGGCTGCGCATCTATCGTGTGGAGGACCCTGAATCTTTCCTGAAAAAGACCCTCGCGCAAAATCGCGAGGATGCCTTCCAGGAAGGCAGCCGCGCCGCCAGCGATCCTCTGGATGTGCTGCGCGAGGCAGTGCTTTGGGGCGGGCGTCGGGCCTTCGTCACGGCCCATCGCACCGCGGCCCGGGAGCTTCGCGACGCGGCAAAACAGACCGATCGCCTGCATAGCCCGCGTTCCTCCGCGGGCCTGGTGCGGGAAGGCGCGGCCCTGCCGATCCAAGGGCAGAAGGGCATCACCTTCATCTCCGAAGTGGTTCCGAAAGTGACAGAGGAAATCACGAAATCCAAAGACACCGGAAATTCCGAAAATGGTGATGCTTATGATGACGCTGGGGATCGGGGCCATCTCAGCCGTGTGGATCTCCCGGCCCAGGGTGCGGGTCTTTACCTCATCGAAGCCCTGCGTGGCACCGATGCGGCCTACGTGCCCTGGCTGGTGACGGACCTGGCACTGATGGCCGATCAGGACAGCGGCAGGTTGCGCGTGGAAGCCGTAAACGCCAGCAATGGCGCCACCCGCGCTGACGTGAGCGGTGCCTTTTTCGAGGCTGGGCAGACGAAGCCGCTCGTATTCAACGGCAACGGACTCGCCGAAACCGCGGCTTCGCCAGGCCTCCGTCGCGTGGTGCTGGCCAAGGCCGGCGCGAGCTTCGCCTTGTTGGCCATCGAGGGCCAAAGCGCCGCGGCACCCACCCAGCGGCTCTACGCCTACACCGAGCGGCCGCTCTACCGCCCAGGCCAGGAAGTCTTCGTGAAGGCCATCCTGCGCAGTGTTGACGACGGCGAGAACCGCATCACCAAGGGCGTGCAGAGCCTGCCCTACAAGGTGCTGGACCCCGAAGACACCAAGGTCACCGAAGGCAGCGCGAAGCTGCTGAACGCGGAAACGGCGACTTTTGGCACCACCATCCAACTGCCCAATGCAGGCCGCCTGGGCCTTTATCGGGTGGTATTCCAGGCGCCGAAAGGCCCGGGCCAAGCCGAGTTCAAGGTGGAGTACTTCGTGAAGCCGGCTTTCGGCGTGACGGTGGAAACGCCCAAACCGAAAATCGGACTCGGCGATGAGCTGAGTTTCAGCGTGAAGGCCAATTATTTCTACGGCGCGCCGGTGCGCAACGCGAAGGCCGACTGGTTTCTCTACAAGGTGCAGCAGCGGCAAAGCGGTTGGGTCTGGTATGGCGACGAGGATGCCGGGCCCGTTCCCGAACTCATCGAAAGCGGGCAAGTGGATCTCGATGAATCAGGCGAGGCGAGCGTGGGCAATACAGCCAAAGCCGACAGCGAGGGCGTCTACCGCATGGTCGTGAAAGTCGCGGACAGTTCAGGCCAACGCAATTCCGGCCAGGCCCAGGTGCGGGCCTCGAAGGGCGATCTGGTGCTGCTGGTGGGCGCCGACCGGCAGGTGGCGGCCCCGGGCAAGGCCTTCACGGCAACTTCGAGAGTATTGGATCTCGACGGCAAGGAGGTGACCGATGTGCCGGTAAGCCTGCGCGTCACCAAGATCCTTGCCGAGAAAACAGGCAACTATTGGTGGATGCGCACCACGGCCCTCAAACCTGGGGAGACCATCGTATCGGGCAACGGTCCCAAAGCCAAGCTGACCGTTCCGGAAGGTGGACTTTATCTGCTGGTGGCAGAAGCCAAGGACCGCGCAGGACGTGTGGTCAACGCCCAACGGCTGCTGACGGTGGCCGGGGAAGGCACGCCGCTGCCTTCGGTGCCGGATCTTCGGGCCTCAGCGGACAAGGGCGAGTACCAGCCCGGCGATACGGCGCGTATTCTGGTGCAGTTGCCGCGCCCGCAGCTGACGCTGCATTGGGCCATCGAGAATGAAGCCCTGGGAGAACGGCGCACACGGATGGTGCAAGGCACCACGGCCATCCTCGAAGTGCCCATCACCGCGGCCATGCAACCCAATGCCTGGGCGGTCTTCGAGGTGGTGGCCGAAGGCCGCCGCCAGATGGTGGAAGTGCCGCTCCGCGTGCCGCGCCTGGATCGCCGGTTATCGGTGGAAGTCCATCCAGACAAAGACCGCTACCAGCCCGGGCAGACCATGAAGGTCGCTGTGGACATCCGCGATTCAGCCGGAAAGCCAAGCGCGGCCGACCTCTCTGTGGGCGTGGTGGATGAAGCCATCTACGCGCTGAGCCAGGAATTGAATCCTGATCCCGTGCGGTTTTTCAATCCAACGAAACGGCATGTGGTGGTGCGCGCAGGAAGCACCGACTGGAGCTTCTACGATATTTTGCGGAAACAGCGGCCCGTGTGGAGCCTCAAACAGACGAAGCGCGGCGATTTCAAGAGCGATGATGCGGACAAGGTGCGCCAGAACTTCAAGGACACGGCGCACTGGGCGCCGATGATCGCCGTTGGCGCGGACGGCCATGGTTCCACCGAACTGCAACTGCCCGACAACCTCACAGGATGGCGGGCCACGGCGCTGGCCGTGACCGGCGACACGAAGGTCGGCATCGGCCGATCCACCAAGCCTTCCAGCAAGCCCCTGCAGGTGATGCTCACCCTACCGCGCACCCTGGCGGTCGGTGAAGAAGCCCGTGCCATCGCCATGGTGCGCAACCTCTCCGGAAAATCCATCCAGGGAACGATCAAGCTGGAAGCGACCGGTGGCGCGCTGAAGGGCGCGACGACTGGCACGTTCAACATCAGCGATCAGGGCGAGTACCGGTTCGCCCTGCCTCTTGGTTCCGATAAAGTAGGCAGCCTCGCGGTCACGGCCCGCGTCGAAGGCGGCGGACTGAAAGATGCCGAGCGCCAGAAAGTGCAGGTGCTGGATCCTCTGGTGCCCGCCAGCACCTCGGGTTTCCTCGTGCTGAATGGAGACTCGAAAACCATCAACATCCCCGTGCCTCCCAAAGCCGCGGGTGAAGCCAGCCTGGTGCTCACGCCCGTGGGCAGCCTGGAACACCTGATGGCGCCATCGCTGCCCTACCTCATCGGCTATCCCTACGGTTGCGTGGAGCAGACCTTGTCGAGTTTCGTGCCCAATGTGCTGGTGGCCGATCTCGTCAAGCATGGCGCCATGCCGACGCTGGATTGGAAGCAGCTCGTGGATCTGGACCGCAATATCCGCGATGGCGTATTCCGCGTCTACGGCTACCAGATGCCCAACGGTGGCTGGGGCTGGTACGCGCCCGGTGATTTTGGCGTGGATGCGAACCCGCACACGACGGGCTACGCCATCCGAAGCTTCGCCCAGATGAAGCGCATGGGCTACGAAGTGGACGATGGCGTCTATCGCCGCGGACGCATGGCCGCCCTGCGGCTCTATGGCTCAGTGGCGAGGCAGGCGGATGAGCATGAATCATCGAGGCAGGAGCGTGGAAAGCTCGCAGACCCACAAGGGGACGCGGCCTTCCTGCTTATGTGTCTCGCTTCCACCGATGAACCCATCGGCGGCATGGTGGATAGCGCAGCGGATAAGGTCCTGAAGGGTAAATGGAAGGGCGGCCACGTGCTCGCGATGATCACTCTCGCGGCTGCGGAAACCAAGCACCCCAAAACGGCTGCTCTGATCGCCAAGCTGGAACAGAGCGCCTTGCAGCGTGGCGGTCTGGCCAACTGGGGTTCCACGCCTGAGGCTTGGCATGGCTATATCGGCGGAGAACTGGTGCCCACCGCGACAGCCTTGAAGGCTCTGTGTCTCGCCAAGCCGCAAAGCGCCTTGATCCGAGGTGGCGAGGCCTACCTGGCCACGCAGTACCAGGGCTATGGTTGGTGTTCGACCTGGACCACGTCGCAGGTGGTGGATCTGGTTCCCTATCTGGCGAAGACCCGCGCACTCACCTGGGCAGGAACAGACATCCAGGCATCGATCCAGGGCGGCCCCAGTTGGAATTTCAAGACCATGGAAAAACCCACCTACAAACGTTGGGGTACCAAAGAACCCCGACCTGGTTTCTACCCCATGGACATACCGAAAGCGGCTGGCATCACCGCCAGTGGCACTGGCGTGCTGGTCTGGACCTACGCCTACCAGGTGCCGGGCAGCGCCAACGCAACCGAAGTGGCCGAATCCAGCGCTCCCATGCGGTTATCGCTAGGCCGTAAAATGTGGCGTCTGAGAACGCCGCAGGAAACCGGAAATGCCAGGCAAGGGTGGGTACGCCAGCCCTGGACCGGGACATTGAAGCAAGGCGAGGAAGCCTGGATGGAATTGGAGTTGGGATCCAACCAGAGCGCCGATTACGCGGTGCTGGAAGTGCCCATCCCCGCGGGGCTGGAGCCCACCGTGAAACTTGAAGGCTTCGTGCTGGAAGGCCACGGCTACGCTGAAAACGATGCCACCACGGAAAACTGGGTGAAGCCCCGAATCGAAGTGCGCGCGGACAAGGTGACTTTCCTGTTCCCGCAGGTGTGGAGCTGGTATCGCCCAAGAGTCCGCATCCTGCTGCGGGCGGGCATGGCCGGCAGCTATAAGATGCGGCCTGCCAAGTTGAGCCTGATGTCCAATGAAACCAAGTGGGCCACCTGTGATGGCGTGGCTCTGAACGTGACGGAAGGAGGCCGTAAATGAGCGCCGTCATTTTATTCCTGCTCCCCGCGCTGCTGGCAGCGGCGCCACAAAAGAAAGCCAAGAAACCCGCCCCGACCACCTACGTGCCGGATCCAACCCAGTGGCGGGTGGAAATCAAGCCTGATCTCGGCGGGTGGCAAAGCGAGCCCCATCCGGTCATCCGGATCAAGCTCGTGGATCCCCACGATCCGAATCCGCCCAGCGACGAGGAAGAACGACCCAACTACGACAACGATTACGAAGGCGATGGCGATGGCGAGGATGTTCCCGAGAAGAGCGCCGACCAGCTCAGGAAAGAACGGCTGGCCCGGGAGGCCGAAGAAAAGCGCAATGCCTGGCGGGAGCGCAAGGCCATGGTCTGGTTCAACGGCCAGGTCCAGCCCCTGACTCTCAGCGTGGGGCGCAGCTACCTGCTGAATCTGGATGCGGCGAACGGTGAAAACCGCTTTGAAGTCCTGGTGCCCGACGCGGGAAAACGGGTGGTGCGAACCTGGTGGGTTTCCTCCAGCCGCACCCGCCTGCGGATTTCCAAGGTTCTAAGCGAAGAGCCCTATTCGGGGAATCTAGAAATTCTGGAACCCGGCGGAGAGCTGGCCACGGCGGGCCGCCGCACGCCCAGCGGCGGCATGTGCAGCTGGGGTGGCGAGTACACGCATTCAACCCCGGCGCCCGGTACCTACACGCTGCGCTGGACCGGCGGATGGCGCGGCGCCAAGCCCTGCCGCGTCACCGTGGAGGCCGTGCTCGACGGTGGCACCGACACCGAGCGCCGCTGGCGTTTTGAACGCGTCGTGCTGGCCGGGGCAGGGCCCGTGACGCTCGGCACCATCGATGTGGAGGAGTGATGCCAAGTTGCTTTTTTAAATGACTCACCGCCAGATTTCCCTTTGTCTCGTGTATCGGCTGCGCCGATACCGAGAAGACGCCAAGGGCGCCAAGAATTGATTTCAGGCTTGCCACCAGGATGAAATTGCGAGGGCCTAAGGTGGAAATAGCAGGCAAGGCAGCCCTGCCAATCGTTTCAGCCGCGGCTGGTCCGGTTAGCTTCCTTCGTTGAGGAGCCTGTTAACGTGCGCCCAATTGGGCGAGTTTGGGCCGAAGCGATTGGTAGCGATGATTGATGTTTTGCTTTTCTTGGCGCTCTTGGCGCTCTTGGCGTCTTGGCGGTGGATTAATTCGTTGGGTGCAATTCGGGATCAGCCCCGCGCGGCGACTTCGCGCTTGATGAACTCGACCACGTCGTCGGTGTTGGTGCCAGGCTGGAAGATCTCGCGGACGCCTTGGGCCTTCAGGGCGGGGATGTCCTCGTCGGGGATGATGCCGCCGGCAAATACCAACACGTCGTCGGCGCCCTGCGCTTTCAATAGCCGGATGATTTCGGGGAACAGCTGGTTGTGGGCGCCGCTCAGGATGCTGAGCCCCAGCACAGCGGCGTCCTCCTGCACTACGGCGGCGGCGATCTGCGTGGGCGTCTGCCGAAGGCCGGTGTAGATCACTTCCATACCGGCGTCCCGCAAGGCTCGCGCGATGACCTTGGCGCCCCGGTCGTGGCCATCCAGGCCCGGCTTGGCGATGACGACACGGATGGGTGCGTGGGTCGGTACTTGGGACACGGAGACTCCAGGACTGCCTGCCTTGAGTTTGCCCCAAGCCTGGGTTTGCCCCAAGGATTCCCCCATCCACGTCCTTCAGCGGCTTGGCCTAGCCAAACTGGATCCAAGACCCATTGGGCGCCTGATTCAGACGCTCTGGGCTGAAGCTGCCCAGACTATTGGGTCTTGGCCGCGGTTTCAGTTGGCGCTGAGGACCTCGTCCCCGATCTCCACCCACACCGGCGATTGACGCGCCAGTCCCATGCGGAATCCCCGCATGCCCTCGTCAAGAAACCGCAGGGCCTCCTTCAGGAGCGCGGGTTCGGCGCCGCTGGATTCCACTCCAAGCGCCCAGCGGCTGAACTCCACACAGGGGCGGGCGATGCTCACCTCGCGCAGATGGATTTCCGAACCGTTCTTGCCGCGGATGAGAATGCCCCGAGCGACCTCATGGAGCCTGATGGGAACCGGGCAGTCCACGATCAGGCTCTCCCCGGCCACACCGTCTGCCATGTGTTCTCCAAAGCGGTCACGCATGGCTTGGTAGTGGCTGGTGAAGCCCATGGTGAGGGTGTTCTGCTCGTCAGGATCGAACCGGGTGTCCGGATGGTCGGCATGATGCACATCCACCACAGAACGGCCGTCCACCTGCGCGATTGCCCCCCGGGGGGTTAGCAGCAAACGGTCAACGGTGAGCAAGGGACTCGGGTCATACCAACGATGCGGCCGTCCACCCCGCTTGAGGGGAGCCAATTGGATCTGCAATCGGGACAGGATGCCCAGGTGCTTCATGAGGGTCTCCGTTTCAGGGTCGGGTACTTGAGAAAAATAATCGATTTAGAGATCAGATGTGATGCCAATCAAGAAATGGAACGCTAAAGTTCTATTGTCCGGTTTCGGCTGTCATCCAAGTCGTCTCTCGCCCTTAAAGGTAATGACGGGGTACATCACGCCCTCGTGCGGTTCCCCGTCTTGATCGGAGCCTCTGCTCCGCCTCGTAGCATTCACAAGGAGAAACCATGAGCCAGTACGTCGATGAAGTCCTTGAAGGCCTGAAAAAGCGGGCTCCCTGGGAAACGCTGTTCATCCAGGCGGCCACGGAAATCCTGCACTCTCTGGCCCCGGTGCTGGACCAGGAACCCAAGTACAAAAAGAACGCGATTCTGGAACGCATCGTTGAACCAGAGCGCACCATCTGCTTCCGTGTGCCATGGGTCGATGACAAAGGCCAGATCCACATCAACAACGGTTGGCGCGTGCAGTTCAACAGCGCCATCGGCCCCTACAAGGGCGGCATCCGCTTCCACCCCAACGTGTCCATGGACACCCTCAAATTCCTTGGCTTCGAGCAGACTTTCAAAAACAGCCTCACCGGCCTCCCCATGGGCGGTGGCAAGGGCGGCTCCAACTTCGATCCGAACGGCAAATCCGATGCCGAGGTCATGCGTTTCTGCCAGTCCTTCATGATGGAACTGTGGCGCCATATCGGCCCGAACACGGATGTCCCCGCGGGCGACATCGGCGTGGGCGGCCGCGAAGTGGGCTACCTGTTCGGCATGTACAAGAAGCTGCGTAACGAGTTTACCGGTGTGCTCACTGGCAAGGGCCAGTATTGGGGCGGCAGCCTGATCCGTCCCGAAGCCACCGGGTTCGGGATCGTCTATTTCGCCGAAGAGGTCCTGAAGACCAAGGGCGAAAGCATGAAGGGCAAGAAGGTGTCCATCTCCGGCTTCGGCAA
>JANXQX010000029.1 GCA_025353305.1 Holophagaceae bacterium | reverse complement strand
AAGCGGATTTCCGCCCGCAGCCGTGCCGCGGCGGATGGGTGGTGCTCCGCCCAAAATTGGAGGGCGAACTCAACCCGAAGCGCCCCAAATAGACCGGCCCAAGGGAGACCTCGGACCGGTTTTTTTACGGCTGCCCCCAGGAGGTGGCGAGAGGATTCGAACCTCCGATCGGCCACGGCGCGGGAGTAGGAAAAGGCTGAGACGCGCGAGTGTCGAAGCCGGTCCGCAAAGCGGATTTCCGCCCGCAGCCGTGCCGCGGCGGATGGGTGGTGCTCCGCCCAAAGTTGGAGGGCGAACTCAACCCGAAGCGCCCCGACCAAATAGCCCGGTCCAAGGGAGACCTCGGACCGGTCTTTCTGATCAGTCTTGGGGGATGGCTGAAGGGTCTGTCACTTGACAAAGCAGGGGGGGGGCTCAAAGTGCTGATACATAACCAAGGAGAGTTCAATGTCCTTTACCTACTCAAAACATCTGCTTCGAGCAGTAGCAATAGTGGGGGTATTCTCATCCCCGGCGTTCGCGGATAACAAATCGGAATGTGCCAATGCATATCCTGGGGATGATTTCGCACAATGCGCATGCGTATGTGACAAGGTGCTTCAGGATACGATCAATAGATCACCCGAATGTCAACCGTGTATTGGAGCTGCCCGCATCGCACGCGATGCATGCGTCGTCCAATGTTTTAAAAAATATCCTGATATTTCTGAAGAAGGGAAAAAACTACTTCATATAATAAATGCAGATATGGAATAAATTGATTTCTCTGATGGGAGGACAATCATGTGGAATAAAGGCTTCTCAAAACAAGTTGCGAGAAGGATGTTGTAAGTGCGCGTGAACATTCTTGTGCTGCTCTTTTCAATTTGTCTTACGGGTGTCGGCCTGCACGGACAAATGCTTACTCTCGCTTCCAAGCGGCAGCAACCTCAAATCATCTGGGGCGAAGATTCCATCGCACTGATCGAAGAGCTTGGGAAAAAAGCAAAAATTGGAGATCTAGCCACCGGTAGGTATCAACAGGTTGTTTCGCCTTCGCCTTCCATACTGCTTGGATTGAGCGCTTCAAACGATGTCACCTATTCAGTCCTGTTGAAGGATCAAAACTTCCTCTATGGAAGACGCCAAGCTTCTGGTGTCTGGGAAGAAAACCTCATTGATACAGATCACAAGGATGGGGAAAGAGGGTTCCCTGTTTTTCTCTATGAATCCAGTATTCCTGACCTATTCTTCGCAATAAACGTCGACACTGGTTTCGTGATGGATGGCGAGGCTTCCTGCTGTGCCTGGTGGCGGATGCGACCGGACGGCCAGCTTGAATTGAAGTCAGTCATCCCCATCGACTTCAACGGGCCTGCTTTTTGGTGTTCCCGGGCGAATGGAAAGATTGTTTATGCGAGTCAGAGTCCAACCAGGAAAGGACTAGCGCCTTTCCTGGATTACCCAATACGAGTGCCAGGGGCTTTTGTCCTGGTGTCCTGGAAAGCAGGCATTTTATGGGTCATCAAAGATGGAAACCCATTCCCAACCAGAACCATCGAACTGTTAAGTCTTGATAAAGAGTTTATCGATGGGAAACACCCATTTCCGCCCGTGATTCTAGGGATTCAACCGATGCGAAATGGGCATATTCTCATCGCTAGGCGCATGGAAAAAGCTATAACGGAAACGTATAAGCGGTTCAAGGTCATTCCAACCACAAGTCAGTCCCCTGAGTGGGAATACCGGTTCGCCACCTCCGAAAGGAACGCCTCCACTATGGCTTATCCGGAAATTGTGTGGGCCGAATTGGACCCGATGACCGGAACCATCGAAAAACCGGATGGTGCACTCGTCGCGCCTGCACCGCCTGTTTTAAAAACGGAACAAGATGCCATGCGATTTACATTTGGTTTTGATCATCGGCAACGCCTGATCATCCCCTGGTCGTCTCCTGCAACCGTCCAACTGGAGAAAAAAGTTGGACCAAAAACCCATTTGGCGCCGACTTCTGATGCGGGCGTGGCCACAAAACCCGATTCAAAAGGACAAGCTCAAGATCGATTGAAGGTCCCAAAAAGCTAGCAACGGCAAATGGGAGACCTCAACTTTCACTCGAATCCGCGCTCGCAATACTCGGATCCGATCCGCCTGTAGAAGTTGGCACCGGGGAAAAAACTCTATTCCGTCAGCCGGACATGGAGACCACACCCTGGTACATCGTCACACGCGCCCTTCGTTCTGTGACATTCCCGTGGCACACTTGAAGGCTCGCTCGACCGTGCGGAGCCGCCCAACATGACAGACGCTTGCACCATCCTCACAACTTGCGGCAGTGAAGAAGCGGCGCTCACCATCGCGGCGGCCCTGGTTGATCAGGGCTTTGCCGCCTGCGTGAGCATTCTGCCGAATGTGAAGAGCTATTACAACTTCAAGGGTGAAACGCATCTGGATGAAGAAGTCATGTTGATCATCAAGACCACAGTGGAACTCTTCCCGACGGTTTCCGAAGTCATCACGGATCTTCACACCTATGAAGTGCCGGAAATCCTGATGTTGCCTGTACAGGAAGGCAGTGAGCCATTTCTCGACTGGATTCGTGAAACCACCCGGCGGCTAGTGTAGGCGATGGGCCGGCGATGGGCCGTAGGCCGTAGGCGATGGGCCGTAGGCCGTAGGCGATGGGCCGTAGGCCGTAGGCGACGGGCTGTGGACTGTGGGCGGTGGGCTGTAGGCTGTAGGCTTAAGGGATGAGGGACGCGCCTATGGCGCGCTCGAATTGAACCTACAGCCTAGGGCCTAATGCCCACAGCCCCGGAGAAAGCCATGGAACAGACGCTCAGTCTTGAATTCCTTCGCGTGGTGGAAGAAGCAGCCATCGCCTGCGCCCCCAGCATCGGGCACGGTCGGCGCAAGCATTCGGACAAGCTCGCCGTCGAGGCCATGCGCCACAGCATGGAATCCGTGCGCATGGATGGCACCATCGTCATCGGCGAAGGCGAGCGGGATGAAGCCCCCATGCTTTTCATCGGTGAAAAGGTTGGCATGGGCTCAGGCCATCCGTCGGTGGACATCGCGGTGGATCCGCTGGAAGGCACCAATCTCTGCGCGACCGGTGCGGCCAATGCGATCGCGGTGCTCGCCGCCTCCGAGAAAGGCGGCCTGCTGCACGCGCCCGATCTCTACATGCAGAAACTCGTGGTAGGCCCCGCTGCCAAGGGAAAGGTCAATCTTGATGCCCCGGTGATCGACAACCTGGAAGCCATCGCCAAGGCATTGGACCGCAAGATTGGTGATCTTACGGTATCGGTGCTGGACCGGCCCAGGCACGAGCAGCTGATCGCTGACATCCGTGCGGCGGGCGCACGCATCCAGCTCATCGGCGATGGTGATCTCAGCGCCGCCATCAGCGCGGCGGTGAGCGGCACGGGAATCCACGCGGTCATGGGCACCGGTGGGGCGCCTGAAGGCGTGATATCCGCCGCTGCGCTTAAATGCCTCAATGGCGAGATCCAGGCGCGGCTGGTGGTCGACACCAACACCGCATCCAGGGAAAACGCGGAAAAAATGGGAGTGGATTTCGATCGCATCTACAAGACTGAAGATCTCGCGCCAGGCAAGCATATCGTCTTCGCCGCCTGCGGTGTGACTTCCGGAAACCTTCTCAAAGGCGTGCAGTTCTTCGGCCACGGCATCCGCACCAGTTCCCTGGTACTGACCTACGAATCGGGTCTGGTGCGATTCATCGACACCGTCTACAAACGAAAAGGCGAGACCATCACCGTTCGGTTCTGACTTGTTCCCCCGGAGACGTTGCCGTGAGCGAATCCTGGCGAACTAAGGTCTTCCGCTGGACCATGAATCTCTGGCCCTGCTATCGGGGTACCGGCGGGCGCATCACCTATATCGCCAGGGACTGGAAGGAATTCCGGGTGAAGCTGCCGCTTTCACTTCGCACCCGCAACTACGTGGGGAGCATCTTTGGCGGCAGCCTGTACGCAGCGGTGGACCCGATCTATATGCTCATGCTGATCAAGTGCCTGGGTCCCGAATATGTGGTATGGAACAAGGCATCTACGATCCGGTTTCGCAAGCCCGGCCGCAGTAGGCTCAACGCGACAATCAAGCTCAATGACACAGAGCTTGATGAGATCAAGCATCAGTTGGAGACGGAGCCCAAACTGAACCGCACGTACCGGATCGAGTTGATAGACGGAAGCGGCATCGTCCACGCCGAGGTCGATGAAATCATCCACATCAGTAATAAACAGAAGCCCTGATCGCGCCTATTTCGCCAACTCGCCTGCCTTGACGAATTTCACCTGGCCCTTAGTGCGCGGAATCAGCTTTTCCAGGGCTTCCACGGTCTCTGGGTAGATGTGGGCGATGATCAGGACTTCGCCTTCTTTTTTCGCAATGGCCAAGGCCCTTTCCCACTGCTTTTCCATCGCCAAGAAATCCTTGTCGTCATCCAGGAAGACTTTGCGCTGCACGGAATGGAGGCCCAGCTCTTCGGCCACGGCAAAGGCCACGCTCTCCTTTTCGGTACGGCTATCCACAAAGAAATCGTGCCGGGCCTTGATCTCCTGGAGCACCCAGGTCATGCGCGGCTTATCGGGTGTGATGCGGCTGCCCATGTGATTGTTGACGCCGGTGTGATGGGGGATGTCATCCAGCGCTTTGCGGACCCGCTCGCGGATTTCTTGCTCGGACAGATTGAACATCACCGCATCGGGACCGGGATTCGCCTTGGGATAGCCGACGGGCTCCATGGGCAGGTGCAACATCACTTCCTTGCCTTTTTCAAAGGCGATGTTGGCGCTCTCTTTGGTGAATTCCTGATAGGGCAGCACCGCCACGCTGAAGGCAATGGGTTGGGCGCAGAGCCGCGTCACCAGTTCCGGCGCCACATAGCCGAGGTCGTCCACCACCAGCGCGAACCTGGGCAATCCGGATTCCGGCTCCTTTTTCGGAGCCACGGGCTTGACGGGTTCAACGATTGTTTTGGGTGGATGCCTGGGCTCAGGTTTAGATCCCGGCTCCGGTTCCACCCGCAGCGGCAAAGGTTTTTGTTTCCGCTCGCAGCTGGTCTGGCTCAGGAGCAGGCCGAGCCCCAGACCCATGAGCAGCATGAACGCGCCCAGGCCAAACAAGACCGGCGTTGATGGACCCGTGCTTTTCCGTCGCCCCATGTCAAGCGGCGTTCTGGCTTTCGTCTTTGGGTGTGGGCTTCTCGTTCAGACCCACCAGGATCTTGGGAATGGGATCCTCATCGGGCTTCAGCCCCTTCAGAACGTGATCGGGAACAATGCCACTCCGGTCCAGCTTCTCGCCCCCGGCACCGAGCCAGCGCTTGGTCACCAGTTCCACGGCGCCGCCCTGTCTCAGCAGCAGGCGGGTCCGCTCCACCCCAAGACCCGGTGTCCGTTCACCGAAAGTGGGATCGCCTGCCTTCTTGAGGGCCGAAGCCAGGGCCTCAGCAGGGCCTAAAGTGCTGGGACCAAGGAGCAGGATGACTTTGGCGAACGGGGTCTCGCCCGCGGCCTTGAATTCCACGGTGCGATCCTTCTGGCCATGTTCCTGGATGGTCACGAAAGGCCCGCCACTGGCGAAGAGTCCCGCCACCAGGGCCGCCTCGGTCAGATCACCCTCCGAGCACTGCCGGAGATCCAGTATCAGCGGAAGCTTGCGGTCCAGCGTGGGCAGCATTGTCTTCAATTCAACAGTGCGGCCCGGCATGAGATCCGGGAGGGAGACCATCAGAGCCCTGTCGGCTCTCTTCAAGGTGATCATGGCCTTCCCAGGCACTTCGCGCGCAACGCTGACGGTCTTGATCTGGGCTTCGCTCGAGGCATATCGCAGTAGATTCAAGGAAGTGCCCGCAGGGCCGTGAAGGTTGCGCTCCAGTGCCCAAGCGCTTAGCGGCCCCACGGATTCCTTATCAATCTTGCGAACCACGTCCCCCACCTGAAGGCCGGCCTTGTCGCCGGGGCCACCTGGCCGAACTGCCACCACTTGGGCGTAGATGCCGCGTTTCACCAATCGGACACCGATATCCGCGGGGCCAGGATCCGGAAGGCGCAGATCCTCCGGCGTGAGATAGGCATTCAGCGGATGGGCCCGTTCCAGGACTGCCTGGATACCGCCGGAAATGACTTTCTCCATATCCGGGCGGTCCACGTAGTTGTCCCTGACCAGGCCAAGCACATCCTGGATGTCCGCCAGACCCGCCAGCGGATCCTGCGAGCGTGCTTCCGCCGCTGGCTTGGTGGGCGTCTGCCGGACAAGCGGATAAGTGAATGTGGCCACCAGGGGCAGCGAGATCAGGGAAAGCCAGGTGCGCTGATGCATGGAATAAGTGTGGCATGGAGGAGGGGAAGATTCCCTATTCAGGTGCGAGGGTTGATACCAAGTTGCATTCAAAGAAATAGAACCACCAAGACACAAAGGGCACAAAGAGACTCGTCATGTGCGAGCTTCGCAGCTGAAATTCAGGTAGCCCGGCGGCGGACTCACGCTTAGGTGTGATCCGCGCCGGGCTACC
>JANXQX010000011.1 GCA_025353305.1 Holophagaceae bacterium | reverse complement strand
CGCCGCCAGATGATGCGGTTCAAGGCCCGCTTCGAGAAAGTCGAAGATGACGCCAAAGCCAACGGCGGCTGGGATCAGCGCACCCTCGAACAGATGGAAGCAGTCTGGCAGGCCGCGAAGAAGGCCACCGACTCACGTGAGTGAATGAAGCCGCAGATCGAAAAAAAGCCGCAGATGACGCAGATGACGCAGATGAAAAAACATTGGATGCCCTTTGCTTTTCATCGGCGTAATCTGCGTAATCAGCGGCAGTAGTTTTTTGGATCGAAACCTCGGTGCCCCTACCTTTCTTCATCGTCACGCTCACCCATCCCACCTGGGAGACGGCAGTGGCCTGCGCACATTCGTTGCCTGGCGATGCCCTGCCGGAATTGCGGCTGGATCTGTTTCCCGAACTCGATGCGGCCCAGCTTGTTCGGGATCTGGGCGGCCGATGCATCGTTAGCTGCCGCCGCGCTTCAGAGTTCGGGCGTCATACAGGTGATGAAGAATCACGGATGGCGCGGCTCCGCAACGCCGCCGAGGCGGGTGCCGCCTGGGTGGATCTCGAATGGGAATTGGAGCTGCCACCTTGGCTCAACTCCCTACGCCCTGGTCTTGAGGTGCTGCGGTCCGTGCATGTGGGCCCTGGCGTGTTCGACCTTGAAGCGCGCATGGAATCGCTACCCGATGGCGATGCGTTCAAATGGGTGGGCCACGCCGAGCGGCTTGCGGATAACGCGAGGATGAAGGCTCCTCTTCGTGCGGCGAAAACAGCAGGCCTGGCGCTTTCCGCCTTTCTCATGGGGCCGAAGGGCGTGGCGAGCCGCTGCCTGCAGCGGGCCTGGGGCGGGGCTTTCACCTACGCCGCTCCGGACGATGGCGTGGCCGCGGCGCTGGGGCAGGTGAGGCTTTCAACCATGGCAAAGTGGGGCAGCCAGCTTGTGGCGGAGCACACCGGCCTTTGTGCCGTCATGGGAGACCCGGTGCTGCATTCCCGAGGCCCGGCTTTTCATAACCCGCGATTTCAGCATGCGAAAAAGGACCTGATCTATCTGCCACTGGAATGTGGAGATGTGGACGAAGCGGTGGAAGCCCTCGATTCACTGGAGCTGCTTGGCTTGAGCGTGACGGCCCCCTTGAAGGAAACATTGCCGAGGCGGCTTGGATTGCAGGGACCTCTCAATACGCTTTGGCGGCGATCCTTGAACGATCCATGGCAGGGAGCGAACACGGATATGGAGGCCTTGTGGGTGGCCCTGGAGCAGCTTCCCCCAGGACCGATCCTGCTGCTCGGGGATGGAGGTGTGGCCGAAAGCACGCGGCTGCTGATGGAGCAGGAATCACGGCCATTCATGCAGCTCTCACGCATGGCTCCCGCGCAGCCTGAGGCGGTACAGGCCTTCGCGCCCATTGGTGTGATCCAGGCCACCAGCCTGGGCATGAAGACCGGCGATCCCATGCCATTCCCTGAACAATTGGAAGCCGCGAAACCAACCCTGCGCTGGGCTGTGGAATGGATCTACAAAGAACCCACCGCCTTTTCAAAATGGGCACAGGAAACAGGTTTGGATCTGGTGGAAGGCAACGTGCTCTTTGAATCCCAGGCTATGGCGCAGAGTGAGAAGTTCATGGGAATCGGGTCCTGAATTCTGAGTCGAGTGTCAAGAGTCAAGAGCCAAGAGCCCAGCAACCTGGCTTCCAGCAAAAATTCGAATGCAACACTCTGCTTTTCCTGGAACCCTCGACTCTTGACTCTCAACTCTCAACCAGAGCAGTAAATCTGCTAGCTTCATCCCATGCGTTTGATCCTGGTCGAGGACAAGGACAGTTTCCGAAAGCTTCTGATCCAGGCGCTGCAGGGAAGCCCTTGGAACCTCAGGGCTACAGGTGATCCGCTCGAAGCCTTGAACTGGATCGAAGGAGATGGAGCGGAAGTGCTGGTCACGGACCTGCGGCTGCCCGGGATCAGCGGGCTGGAACTCATCCGCCGCGCCAAGCGAGCGCACCCGGGGCTGCGCGTGGTGCTGATGAGCGCGTTTGGCGAACCCAGGGACATTGTTTCGGCCATGCGGCTGGGCGCCGATGATTTCCTGCCCAAACCCTTCGATATGGATATTTTTCTGGCACTGATGGATCGCCTCCAGGCCCTGGTAGGTGCGCCTCCGCCGGATCCACGGGAACCCTGGATCGCGCTATCGCCGGCCATGCGGATTTTGGACTCGGGCCTCCGCGCAGCCGCGGACAGCGATGCCTCAGCCCTGTTCATCGGACCACGGGGTTCTGGAAAAGCCCGGGCGGCACGGCGCCTCCATGCCTTGCGCCAGCCCCGAGGCCCCTTTCTTTCCATGGCCGCCTCGGATCTAGGCGAAGGGATCAATACGAATGTCTACGGCCTGTTGCAGGGTGGGAGCCTGCTGGTACAAGGCCTGGAGCACCTATCCGCAAAGGCCACGGCAGAACTGCTGAAGGCCATGGACACTCCTCTGGGGCAAGGGATCCAATGGATGGCGACGTGTGGCGATGAAGCTGCAGTACCCGAGCCGGCACGGCTTCGCATGGGCGTTTTGCGGTTCGAACTACCCGGCCTTTCCCATCGTCACGAAGATCTCATTCCGCTTTTCCAGGCGCTGTTGGAGCAGGCTGCCGCAGGAGAGGGCAGGGCGGCGCCGGCCCTGGACCGCTCCGTTGAAAAGAATATTGTGGCCCGCGATTGGCCTGGCAACGTGCGTGAGATGGCCTGGTGTGCCCAGGCGACTTTGCATGGCGCGACGGGCCTCCTGGTGCGGGACCTGGCGGCTTCACCCATGGGCAACATGGGTAGGGGCGAGGAGGCTGGGCTGACCCTGCCATGGCCGGCGGAATCGACACTGGAGGCCATGTTGAGGGACGCCCAGCATCATGTTGAAGCTGCTCTTCTTCGCCGAGCCCTGGCCACGCATGCCGACGATCCGGTTGCCGCAGCCGCCGCGTTGGGCCTCACGCTGCGGTCTTTCGCATCCAGGGTGAAGGAACGGGGAATTACGAGTTCCGGGTCCTGAGTCCTGGGTCCTGAGGTTCAGCGAGGATGCGGCCAGAGGCCGCGATGTCGATTGGTTCGCAAAAGGCGCCGCAATATCACCTCAGGACTCAGGACTTCTTGCTCCAACCTCAATGCTCGTACCTCACCCCTCACAACCTCATACCTCGATACCCCCCGGTTCTGCGAACATAGGGATTCACATCGCGGACCTTCATGACCCCTACTCCCATCGACATATCCATCGACTCCGCCGCCATTGCTGAAGCGCGGGCGAAAGTGAACCAGGGGCTGGCTGCGCTCTCGGCTGTGGTGGTGGGCAAGGAAGTCCAAGTCCGACGGGCGCTGGCGGTCCTGCTGTCTGGCGGCCATGTGTTGGTGGAGGATCTGCCGGGCGTGGGCAAGACCACCCTGGCCAAGGGGCTGTCGCGGCTGCTGGGCGGCAGCTTTCAGCGGGTCCAGGGCACCAATGATCTGCTGCCTTCGGACTTGCTGGGTGTGCACCTTTGGGACGCGGAATCCAAATCCTTCCGCTTTCAGCAGGGGCCGGTGTTCTGCAATGTACTGCTGCTGGATGAACTGAACCGGATCGGCCCGAAGACCCAAAGCGCCTTGATGGAGGTCATGGTCGAAGGCCAGGTGACGCTGGATCGGAGCGCCCACCAACTGCCGGATCCCTTTTTCGTGATCGCCACCCAGAACCCGATGGACCACGCGGGCACCTTCCCGTTGCCTGAATCACAGCTGGACCGGTTTGCCTGCGTGTTGCACCTGGGTTATCCCGACCCGGTCAACGAAAGGAAAGTGATCACCGGCCAGGCTGGTGCCGAGCGGCTGGATAGCCTGCAGGCCTCCCTTGATCTTGCCGGATGGCGCGCGGCGAGGGCCGCCGTAAAGCGGATGAAGGTCTCCGAGGCAGTGCTGGATTACGTGGAACGGGTGGTCTCCAAAATCCGCAATGGTGGCGGTTTCTGCTCGACCCGCGCGGTAAGGCACTGGGTGGCTCTCTCGCAGGCTGAAGCCTGGCTCGAAGGCCGGGAGTTCATCACGCCCGATGACTTGCAGGCTACGCTCTCCGACGTGATGGCCCACCGGGGCACCATGGACGATCGCCGCCTCAATCGGAGCGAACGCCGGGATCAGCTGGCGCGGGTCCTGGTGGAAACGCCTGTCGGTTGGAAATGAGTGAGCGGAAATCCCTCGGAACGAAGCTCCGCCTGGCTCGGGAAGCCAAGGGGCTGAGCCTGGAGCGATTGGCCCGGGACCTGAACCTGCAGGAATCCGTGTTGCGATCCCTGGAAGCCGATGTCTACGAACAGCTCCCCACGGGCGGAGAACGTCCACTGGTCCGGCAGGTTGCCGAGCGGCTGGAGGTAGACCTGGCCGAGTATCAGGAAGCCTGGGAATCACTTCCGGGCAGCATGGCCGAGGAGTCCCCTGACCCAAGGCAGGAGCGGCTTGAACGCATTGTCATGGGGGTGCTGACCGCCGGTTCCATCGGCCTTCTGGCCTGGCTGGTGGTACCTGGGCCGAACCTGAAGCGCGGGGCGCTGGATGGTGGCCAGGGAAAACATTCAGGACCGCGTTCTGGTCTGGAAACAATTTCTCAGACCAATCAATCTCGCCGAAGCACCAACCAGGATTATCCCGTGCTGGGCGAGGTGTTGCCTGAAGTGCCTCGGACGGAGGCAGGCCTATTGGTCATCCTGCGGGCCCAGGACGCGTCCCTTGTGCACATCATGGCCGAGGGCCTGGATGAAAAACGCACTCTGCAGGTGAGCGGGCCTTGGCTCTTGCGGGTGAAAGGGCCCTTCATCATCACCCTGGACAATGCAGGCGTGGTGAGCGTTGAAGTAGCGGGCCGCAACATCCGGCATGGCCAGAGCGTCGGTGAAACCTGGGTGGGCCGATTCAACGCCGAAGGGCAATGGCTCAGGCCAAAGGCCCCTGAAGAACCTCCGCCCACCAGACCGGAAGTGGATCCGGAAGCTCCTGGGGAGCATTAGGGGCCGTTGCACACCGGTCAGCGCATTTCTGGCCGG
>JANXQX010000340.1 GCA_025353305.1 Holophagaceae bacterium | reverse complement strand
GCCAGCCAGGATGATCTTCTCCTCAGGCGAAAAGTGTGGCCTTAGGAAGCTCTCTATGGCATCCCAGGCGGCCATTGGTTCCATGGCTTGCTTGTGATGAGCCACGAGGTCAATTCGATTTACCTCCATCCCTCCGGCTGTGACCAGGTATGGGTCGTGGCGGATGAAGATTTCGGTTTGAGCAATCACCTCTAGTCCAAGACCTATCACCATTCCAATGCTGAGGAGGCTATGCCGTTCAGGATCCACACCGCCTGTTTCTGTGTCGAGGAATAAGAAGGGCGCCTGATTGACCATGAAACACTCCAGCTTGAATTGACCCTGAATATCCAGAACAGCATTACGACGTGTGTCGTATCAAGTCGGTAGAGACCAGACTCATAAACATACTCTCAACGGCGCATCGGCATGGTAGCTGGGCTGGTCAACCTTGGCTCCTCTCAGGTTTTGAAACGAGGCCTAGGGCTACCCCGATGATTCTGAAGAATCCGAACAGGGTGAACTCACCCAATAGACAAAGCACATAGGGCACCTCGAGCCGGCCGAAGGACTTCAAGGTCATCTGAAGCATCAGCGGCCAGACGAGAACTGTGAGCATGGGTTCAATTTTCTGGAAAGGCATGCGCATCTGGATTCCCTCCGGTCATGGCCAAGAATGGGGCCGTCCGGATGACAATGGCTGTCGATCATTCACCCGGTACAGTCCAGAGGTGACCATCTTCGAGAGAATTTTCTATTTATCGGGAATAGGGTCATCTGCAAAGGGTCAAAGCTCATCGCCCAGGCCCAGGGACCTGGCCTTGACCTGAAGCGCCTTGGCTAATGTCAGGCAAAGGAATCGAGCCTTAGGGTCTCGCGGGTCCCCTTCCGGGGTCTCCAGATACTCGGCCACCTTCTGGTAGCGAGCATTTTCGACGTCCCAAGGCACATCCAGGTAAATCCACTCTGTACCTCCCTCTAGGAGCCCGGAATCAGAGAAGTGGGCACAGGGGGTCCAGGGGATCCTGTTCTCATCGAGAAAGGCCATCAGGTGAATCCGCGAAGGGTAGGTGTTAATGTCGAATTTCGGTTCCGAGCAAGGCTCAAGCTCTGGAAAGGATACGAAAAGAACATCCCGCTGCTTCTGCCGGGCAATTTCATCGATGTGAAGAACGAGGATGGGCATGGGTGCTCCATCAAGAGTGGATCAAGGGGTGATCGTTCCGGGTGATCTGATGCATCAGTATGTTAATGCACATGCCATTGCTGGCTGTCGGTCCGGCCATTCTGCCTTAGACCGGATTCCCAGGAGCATTTGGTACGGAAAATCCCGTTCCCAAATCAAAGTCAACGTAGATGGTCCGCACCATAGGGAGGAGCTCCCACCTCATGCAGGTAAAGGACAGGACCCCGTGGAGCCATTTACCATGCGGGGTCAGTTCCGCCGCAGGACCCATGCGGGATCCAGGCTCAAATGTCCAGGCTTCCTGGAAGGGAGCCTCCTCGCCCCTGACGTCGAGCGTGGCAATCGGCAGCTCGAACAAATTGAAGTCTGTACCCTCAAGCCAGTAATGCTGGAAGTCGGGACCAGGGTCCACCTGGAGGCAGAATTTGGCTACCGTGTGGACCTTGTCCTCATCCCAGTCCCGGTCACCTTTGAACTCTAGCTGGGCCTTCCGGAGAAATGCCCAAGCCATACTCTCAGCATTATCCAAGGCCCTCCCAACGCGGAGGACGCTCTCACGCAGGGCCTGATCTGGTTCCGGGACGGATGCAAGCTTGGGAAGTTCATCCTCCGCCTCCTTGAGGATCCGTGACATCTGATCCTCCGCTTCGTCCATGGCAACCTTAAGCACAGCCAGGATGCCAGCCACCTGCCCGTAGCGGTCCCGAAGGCCCCGTGGAATGGGTTCTCGTTCTGCAAGCACCTTGAATGTCTCGGCGAGGTTTTTGATGGAGATGCCTGCTGGCAGAAAGGCCTGCCTGGCACGCTCCGTGGCATGCGCCAGGAAGAAGCTGTCCATGGCCTCACCGTTCATGTTCATTGGCATCTCCTGATCGCATGAAGTGGAAGGAGATAGGTGCGTGACGGTATTAACGAAGGCCAAAGTTAAGTGGGGGTAGTTCGTGGTGTGTGGTGAAGTATTCACGCAATAGGTGTTTCTCGAGGTCCCGTGGGCTCTGACCCTTTTTAGGGAAATAGCAATCCACCACGATGCGACTTGGATGTTTTTCGTTGGAAATGAAATGCATGAGTCGGACATTCGTTGGCTGAGGTAGCTCGTCTAACAGATCGATCAAGTTTTTTGGTTCTTTTGTCACATGGCGCATGTGATTGTAATTCGCAAACCTTTCCTGAATGCTGACATCCGCTTTCCCTATTTTGAGAATCGAGCTTGTTCCAACCATTCTTGCTACTGAATGTGTGGAATAACGAATCACATACACGCCTGGTTTATCAGGGAAGGGCTCGCAATCGATCAGATAATATTGGCGTGATTCTTTCGTTCGACCTCTAGCATTCAAAATGAGCTTGAGGTCAATGGATGGATGATCTGGGGTCATGGTAAGGACCTAACGATGCGGTGTGTTTGAAAGCAAGGGTAGCGGCCCATCCAGGGTTTCCAGGAGAGCCATCAAATCCCGGCGGAAGTAATTCACGGGCGTGGAGGGATGAGCCGTCATGATACCCGCTCAGAAAACCCGATGGGTTTTCGGCGAGAGTCGGGCTTAACTCGGCACTCGGCCTCCAAGCGATCCAGGAGGTCCATGGAGTTCTTTGGACGGTTCATGCGGGCCTGGCGCAGTACGGTGGCAAAGTCCCCCGGCGTGAGGATTCCGAGGTGCGATATTCCTCCTTTTGCGATGGTGTCTGGCTCGATGCCCAATCGACGGGCTGCATCCTGGAACATGACCCAGGCCTGCTCCGGGCGCAGGTAATCAAAACGCACCTTCAGATCGAACCGCCTCAAGGCGGCAGCATCAAGCCGGTCCATGAGGTTCGTTGAGGCGATGAAGATCCCTTCGAACGCCTCGAGCTGGGTGAGCATTTCATTCACCTGGGTGACCTCGAAGTTCCTCTGGGCGCTGCTGCGCTCCTGCAGGAACCCGTCGGCCTCGTCCAGAAGCAGCACGGCCTTCTCGGCTCGGGCTTCTTCGAACATGGCTGCGACCAGCTTCTCTGTACCACCCACCCACATGCTGAGCAGGTCTGAGCCACGCTTCACCAAGAGGGGCCGATCTAATTGCTCGGCCAGATGACGTCCATAGGCAGTCTTGCCAGTCCCTGGAGGTCCATAGAAACAGAGGCGCCCTGCCCCATGTTCCCGCAAGCCCCCCACGACCGGACTCAACTCGCAGTCCGTGTTGACCAGTTCGGGCCGATAGTCCGTGACCACCTCCACGGTCTGGCGCGGGTTGCGGGCGTGGCCGAGGGCCTCCAAAGCATTGCCCAAGAGATGACTGACAATCGGGCCAACCTTGCCATGCCCAAGGGCCGGATGTACCGCCCGTGCAACTCCGGCTACACGGTTGATGAGCGCGGGGGACAGACCCTGGTGGTCAGCCATCCGATCCTTGCAGGCTTCGTCGACCGGAAGCCCCGCCAGATTGTCCTCCAGCATCCGGCGGCGGACGCTGCGAGGGGGATTCTCGAGATGGACAACGAAGTCAAAGCGCCGAACGAAGGCCTCGTCCAGGATGAACAGATGGTTGGTCACCCAGAAGGCCGGCACCGGGTTCTCCTCCAGGGTCTTGTTCACCCAGGCCTTCACGCCGCTTACATTGCTGCGTGATGACCGCGGGCTGTCTTCCTTTGGGCGGAAGACATCCTCGATCTCGTCGAAGAAGATCAAATGATTCGGCTTCTGAGCCAGTACCGTCTGGGCGAGTCGGTAACCGCGGAAGCGGTCATCTCCGCATACGGGCCCCCCACGGGCGTCTTCGGAGGCAACCTCGTAAAGGTCGGCCCCAAGGTGTTCCGCCAGGGTACGGACTAGCTCGGTCTTGCCCGTCCCAGGGCCACCATGAATGAGGACATTGACGCCCCTGCGCCGGGCACGGAGCGCCTCCTTGAGGTAGGGGGCCAGGATCTCCAGATCCTTGTTCAGGTGGGGGTAGTGGGCCAGTGTGAGCCGTGATTCCTTGGCCTTCACAAAGGCCGTACGGAAGAGACTCCAGGAATCTCGATGACGGCTGGTGATGCGGTCGCTGAGGCCGCCCAGAATCTCAATCTTGCCCCGGAAGGGGAAGTTGGCGGCGGTGTCCACCCACATCAGCCCCGTCCTGGCGAGAGCGCCTGCCGGATCCAGGGCCTTCCCGACTGCCGAGGGTTTGAGTCCTAGCACCCGCGTGAACAGGGACTGCAGGCTGCCCAAGCTAAGGCCACCCATCTGATCCAAGGCGTTCTCAAGCCCTGGATGATGGAACCCTAGGACCACGAAGTGCAGGATGGTCCGTTCCGTCTCGTTCAGGCCTGCCGCCTCGCCCAGCCACTCGATGTTCTGGGCAATTGGCGTGCTTTGCGGCAGGGTGGGTGGGGCCGATTCTGCGGATTGGAGCGCCGCACGAAACGCAGCCTCCACGGAAGCCACTTGGGCATGGTCGCCATCTCGCATGCGGCCATGCACGCGGGGAAGCCCTGCCGCCTCGATGGTATCCGGCGAGATGTCCGAGCGGTTGCGTCGGTCCCCGAAGAGGCCGCCACCTATATGGATCAGCCGGAGAACCCAGAGGCGGAGAACGGGGTCGTAGGCCTTAGGGATGGAACTGACGGAGGGAGCTCGGCGACCTTGACGGCCTTTGTACGGGCGATTTTTCATAGAAACTCTTTTGTCGACAAACTCATGCGTGCCATCTCAAGCACCTGCGCCTGCCCGCATTTCAGGTCCAGATCCAACAGGGCATAACCAGTGGCTGCGTTCACGATCAGGGTTCGCCCCTGGCGGGTGTGGCCAAAGGACTCATGCACATGGCCGCACAAAACCAGCAGAGGCTCCTCCAGGGCCTGATCCAGGAATTGGCGAAGAGCCGGGTGCCCAATTCGACCTCCACCTTTCGTGACATCCAGGTAGCCGTGAGGGGGGCAGTGGGTCAGCACGACCAGGGGGCGATTCAGCTCAGCCACCTCGGCCTCTAACTCGTCCGTGTCGTACTCGCGGGAAAATCCCCAGGCCCCGAATTCCGCCGGGTTCCCCTGCAGCACCCCCACCTTGCCCTGGAGGGCGGCAGGGACTGCCTTCAACTCGCGATCCCCAAACCCCTCGATCTCATGGTTGCCGAGCGTGAGAGTCGTGACGGCGCATGGGTGCATGAAGCTGCCGCGGTAAGTGCCCCACCACTCACGCTGGCAGTCGAGGCGGTTGCCACGCCCCCTGATCATCTGGAAATCAGGAAGGATATCGCCAGTCAAGACGATCCAGTCCGGTCGATGGGCGTCGATGAGCTGCTCGACGGCCTTGGTGTGCCGTCCGTGCAGGTCTGAGAGGTGAAGAATCTTCATGGGGGGAAGATGGGACCGGACCTTGGACAGCGAATGACCATCGGTAGGCCGTAGCGTCTGCTCATGCAGATGAACTTGCCCAAGCCCCCTTACGGCCTTCGAAATTTACGGCCATGCCGGCTCCGAGACTTGGGGCTGGTCACGGAGATGGGGGGCGACTGAATGCCTGGCCGAAAGGGAATCCAGCCACACCCTGATGGTCCTCGCAGCGGGGACGCTCAGGAAGGACTGGCGACAGATAAGCCTTCAGATCCGGATCTCCCGGAAAAGATCCTCAATCGCTACCGGACGCTCCGATGCATGTGCCTGAATCTGCGTCCGTTCGAGGTGATCCGAGTCCTCCTGCGTGAGGGCGTAGACCCCAACGACATTCTGAGTGTCATCGGCCACCTGGAAGTGCTTGCCTTGCACCGCATGGAACTTCTGCTCGAACTCTGGCTGCATTGCCCCGGATTGAAGGATTTTTGTCGCCATACTCTCGAACTTGGCATTCACCCGGTTTCCCTGCCCTTGTTCCTGCCGGGCATGGCACCCCGCCTGCACAGGGTTTCGGAGGGCGTATCCAAGGGTGTATCAGCTTGTCGCATGAACGACCTGGTGCTCTCCCTGGCGGACACCCTTGGCGTTCGGGACGTTTTACGCGAATTTCAGCAGGGTGGCCCTCCGGGATATCAACAACACGAGGTGAACCTGGAAGGTCCCGAAAGTTCTAGGCTCCTCCTGCCTGGGCTAAAATTCAGCCACTCCATCTCGATCCAAGGGGATCCGACCCTGGAAATCATTCCCCCTGGAATCGAGGTGGGGGGCTCCTTTACGGTACGTGACTGCCCCTACTTGCGATCCGTGCCTAATGATCTTCGCACCGGCAGGCACCTTCACCTTCAGATGGTGCCTTGCCTGCAAGGCGTTCCGGAGACCCTTGATGTGTCCGGTAACCTCGTGCTGACGGGACCGGGTCGCCTCAGTGCCCTCCCCTGGCGGATCCGCTGCGGGGGAGACCTCAGGCTGGAAGTTGATCTCGTCGACCCGGGCAGCCTGGAGGATCTTCAGGTCAAGGGATCTGCCTTGATCAGCGCCGACAATCTTGTATCCCTGCCCCTCGGGACCCACATCGGCGGCAAGCTCAAACTGATCAACTGCCCCCACCTGGAGGCACTGCCAGAGGGGCTCCACGTTGGTGGAGACTTGATCATCCGGGGCTGTCCATCCCTCGGCGAGGTTGGTTCGGGGGTAAAGGTCGGCGGCACCGTGTACCTGGAGGCCCCCTGCCTCCTCTGGGATCGCCTGGTACCTGGGACGGATTTGGGGAATCGGTGGGTCATCTCCCATGCCAATCGGCTTCGGATCTAATGACGGTAAATTCGCACCCGGATGATGGACAGCGATTGGCGACCTGGCCTCCTCATGCTTCCAGGCATAGAGGTGCAACCGTGAATAATCGTCAGGGCCATTCCAGAATCGGCAGTCAAGGCCGGCTGGTTAAGCGACCGAGTGATGGCGTCATCGAGGCCCGTGGCCCCGAAGGCCGCCTGCTGGCCCATTTCAATCCACATACCAATGAGACCCGCAACCATCGGGGGGATCTCATCGGGAAAGGCAACCGCCTGGCCGCGATTCTGCGGGCAATTGACGAGCAACCAGCCCACCGCCGGATTGGAGGGAAGTAAATGGCTGATCGCGGGCCTTCCCGCCCACCTGACCGGTCAAATTCAGACCGGCGGGCGGCGTTCCTCCAGGTCACAGCGCTCCGGGCGGCGCGCGTGGGCTGTCGGGATCTGGCTCAAGCCCTGCTGAATCAGGGCTTCGGGCCAAGCGTGATCTTGGAGCTCCTGCTGGGGCTAGAAGTCGATCCCCGCAAAAAGCTGGAGGTGGCCCTGGCTCTCATTGATGGCATCCTGCCCCTGCCCGTCGTTTCCTGGATTCTAGAAGCCCAAGGCGTCCACCCAGCTTCTCTGGCCTTCGCCCAGAATCAAACGTCTGTAAGAGCTTCCTTGCAGCGGATGTTCCTTTCAGAGAGCTTCCGGGGCTGGCAGATCTCCGAATTCGATAAGCATTCGGGTTGCCCCATGGACCCCAGGCATTTGGAAGCAGATCCCAATCTGGCGGTCTTCCCTAAGGGCTTGGTTCTGCCCACATGGAAATTAGGTATTTGCCGCAACCCCTGTGTCAGAGACCTCAACCTGAAGCTGGTGGTCTCTTCCCTGGTTGTTCAGGGGTGCCCCGCTCTTCGGTCAGTCGGGCTGGAGGAGCCGGGAGGGGATGGTTCATACGGGCTCGATCAGTGCCCTGCAGTGCTGCTTGAAAAGTGCCCCTCCCTGGAGTCGCTGAAGTATCTCGGGCCCCTCAGGAGGTTGTATCTCGCCGAGTGCGGCGGGGCCTCCATCCAGGCGGATCCGATCGTTGCCCGGGACCTCTACATCCGAGACTGCGCTCTCCTCGAAGTGCTGCCTGAAGTGGCGTCCGTCCCGAACGAGATGGTGCTCCTTCGCTTGCCCAGACTTCGAACCATGCCCAGGAGCCTCCATCTTGGTGGGGACCTACAGGTCCTGTCATGCCCCCGTCTAGAACACCTTCCAGAGGACCTGGTGGTTCAAGGGGACCTCATCCTAGAGGAGTTGCCTTCCTTAATCGGTCTACCCAAGAACCTGAAGGTGGGCGGCACAATTCGGGTTCGTAAATGCCCGCGTCCTAGAATGGTTGCCCCCCGTTCCAGGCCACCCTGTAGTGTCCAAGATGCCCTGCAGTCCATCCAGACAGGCTGAGCCCTGCACTGTTGAAGCCTTCCATTTCGCTAAGGACCCTCAGCTTCGTTGGACACACCATGACCATCTGGAAGCGCCACGCTTGGGCCATGGATGAAATCACACCCAAGACTCCCTTCGAGTTGCTTCTCAGAATCACCGGACTGCTTCGAGCCGAAGATCTGAAGAGCCTTCTGCCCTACCTCCCTTTCCTGAAGGAGGCGACCTGGGCTTCCGGGTCTCGCCTCCTCGACCAGATTCAGTCAGGTGAATCCGGAGCCCTACCGAGCATGCTCTTCGGTGTTGCTTCCAGCCTTGCCGATCAAGGTGCAAGCAGACCTGCTCGACTTTTGGCCGTCGTCATTGCCGATTGGGAGGCTCTGGAGGTCGGAGTCATCGAGGAGATTCTCGACTTGCTTGGGCAGTCTTATCCCAAGGCACGGATTGAGGTCCTGTGGCTGCACTCTGAGGGAGATGTTGCCTTTGAAGTGATTCTGGCAGCGGGTTGACTTGGCAATAATGCCCATCTGGCCGCTCCTAATTTCTCTGGGGTGATGAGAAATGGCCATCCTGCCTCCGAAGTAATTCGCGGGCCAGCCAGTTCCTGCTGTAAGGCATGCTTCGACATGATTGAACGACAGTCAATGTCTACCTGCGACCTCTATCGTTTCTCCTGGAGAGACGATGAACCCCCTGGAACCGACCACCCCCCTCGAAGCCCCAAAGAGCTGCCCTGAGGACCTGACAGCCCTCAAGGCGCGGCTCTTCCATGCTCGGGCCACGCTGGTGGAGGCTAGCCCCTTCCTGGGGAGCCTCGTCCTGAAGGTGCCTCTGCTCATCACGGAGGATCCCAGGGTGGCCACCGCCTGTGTGGATGGCCGGGGCATCTGCTATTTCGGCAAGGACTTCCTGGAAGCTCTGGAGCTGCCCGCCCTGCGCTCCGTCCTGCTCCACGAGGCCCTGCACCTGGCCCTGGATGCCTTCCCCCGGTGCGGCTCCCGCAAACCCCTGCGCTGGAACATTGCGCACGACTTCGCCATCAACCAGCTCATTGACGAAAGCGACTTCGGCCAGGACTTCCTGAGGCTCCCGGAGCAGTTCAAGCCGCTGCTCGATCCCAAATTCAAGGGCATGCCCGCTGAGGAGATCTATGAGGCACTGCCGAAGGACCTCGGTGAGCTTGGGATTGGGGATCAGGACTGCGTCCGCGACGCCATCGAGGGCATGTCCCGCGAGGAGAAGGCTGCGCTGGGCAAGGCGATCCTCAACGAGTTCGAGCCGGACTCCCTGAAGTCCGGGGAATGGGCCTCGGCCCGCACCGCGCTCCACCGGATTCCCGAACGCATCCGCGGGGAGTTGCCAGCAGATCTGGCACTGGGTGAGCCGAGCCTCTTCGAACGCCTGCGTAGCCTCTTTCCTCTTGTCTTTGGCCCCGGCGGCTC
>JANXQX010000320.1 GCA_025353305.1 Holophagaceae bacterium | reverse complement strand
GCGTGGCGAAGATGGAATTGGCCGACAAAACGGTCACGGTGGATCTCCTCATCCGCTCGATTCTGGGTTTGGGCGGCACTCGCGAAATGGTTGCCGCCGCCATCACCCGCTAGGGCTCTCCCCGCTTTTTGGCGCCGTTCGTAGGTGTATAGCGGGAACTGATCGTTAAACGGACCCAGGCGGGGCTCCAGGCAGCTCGCCTCCGGGACCCTGGCCAAAGATGTGGCCATGAGCCTTGGCGTTTCGATCCCTACCCTGTACCGATGGGTTCCAGCCGGCGCAAATAATGGTTAATCCATTCGATTCGCGCCTTAGCTTTCTCTTCGCTTTCGGGACCGCAGATATCTTCTATTTCCTGTCGGAAATTCGGGTCATAGAAAGGGCTTCGGGGATCCGTATATAGGTACATGGCCTCAGCAAGCCGCGTTTCCTCTTCCCTGCTTACTAACATCTTCTCCATTGAAAAACTCCGTTTATGGGAACCGTCCCGGGTCGCTCCCTTCACCCACAGAATTATTATAGCAAAATTAGCGAACATTTGTCTATGTATATTTTCGAGTTCACAGGATTGTGACAATTTGGTTTGGCCGGATGCCGCTCTATTTCGATTGGGCCGCCGTGGCGTTCTCCGCTTGTGCGATCAGATCAATCAACGATTGCTCGGACTCACGATATTTAGCTGCGCATCCAGCAACGATGGAAGAGCTAGCTTCCCTATTTGCTACAAGGCTCTGCGGGACTGGGAGCATCATCAAGGTTTCTTCGTCGAACCGAGGATGATGGCCACCCTCCTGGGATGCTGCTAATACACTCTGCACCTGAGGTGATAGGAGATAGGGCACGAGGAAAGCAATTGGGTCATCGGTCAAAGAGCGCAGCACGAAAAATTCCGTCGAACAAACTAGTTCTGCTGAACATCCATCTCCAACATGGCTATCAATGAATGCCACTTGGCGAAGGTAGGGCCTCAATCGAGAAATTATCACATCGCCTTGTTGAAAAACCTTCTTGAGACTCCCAATGTCAGCAAGAGGCACTGGCTTCTTTCGGCCAATCAATAGTCCTTCTCGAACATCGGAAGTGTCGTAGACCAGGTATTGACGATCTCCATTCGGCTTCTTGGATGGGTTAATCGACTGTCGGATGCTGCGAACTAAGGTTCCTAATGGAACACTTGTCTGGCCAGGAGATCCAGCTCGGAGTGCTTCTCTTCGGGGATCGTATCGTTCAGGGGCTAATACAAACTTGGACCCAAGATCCAATCTGCTTTTCACAGTAAGAAGTGCCATACCTAGGCTCCCAACGAGATGGATTCACGGTGGAGGAAATCAATGAATCCTTCGACAATTTCGTCAAAGTCATGATCAACCCGGTCCCAAAGGGCCATTCCCTCTTTACTTCCATCTCTTTGGATAAATTGCCCTTTGGAGTTCTTCCCGTCTCGCTCGCTCACAGCGAAGAAAATCTTTTCATTCGTCCCCCGCGTTGCATCATCGGAGCGTCTTTGAACAAACAGAATGCTGGCCTTCTGGTGCGTATGCGGAAGGAAGGTGTTTCTTCCCAGTCCAACCACAGCCAAGACGCGACACTTGTTGAGCAACCATCGGCGTAAATCACCGAATTCGTCAGCCGCAAATTTGTTATGTGGGAGGACCATTGCCATTCTTCCCCCGGGTCGAAGAAGTCCAATGCACCTCTCAAGGAACAGCACATCCCTCTCGACTCTGGCCTTCCCCCGGCTCACATCGTATCCGTCCAAGAGTTGCCGTTCTCGGATCTCGCCTGCAAAAGGTGGATTGGTGAGGATGATGTCAAAACCCTTGTGGTTCTTCGTCCGAGCCCGCATGACATCCTCCACCGTCAGGAGACTCGACTCACCCTCTATTCCTGAAGAAAAGAGCCCGCCCATTTCAGGAGTCAGGAGGCTGTTCAGTCTAAGCACATTTGTTTGACCATCTCCTGCGAGGACCATGAGGGCCTTCGCTACTCTCACCGCTCTGGCATCAAGGTCGAAGGCCCACAATTTTGTTCCGCAATAATTCCGGAGAGACTGATCCTTGGTGGGCTCATGTTCCCGCACATAGTTCAGAGCATGAACGAGGAAACCGCCAGACCCACAGGCTGGGTCAAGTACCGTCTCCCTTGAACGCGGATTCATCATCCGAACGCATAATTCGACAACATAACGCGGAGTAAAATACTGCCCCTTTGAGCCTTTGGCAGCGCGGGAAACCATAAACTCAAAGAAGCTGTCGAGGACCTCAAAGCTGCTGTCGCAGATTCTGTGAGGAGAAAATGCTTCCACGCAGACCTGCAGATGCTCCGGCGTGAGCATCGGTCTCGAATTCGGTTCGACGATCCCAGGCCAGGCCCTCTCAGCCTCACGAAGCAGAGTGACAACCCCGTTGAAGGTTTTCTCTTCGTCCGGTTCAGCCACGAACCTGCCAGCCGCACCGGATTTCTCGGCCCACAATTTCGCCACAAGCAGCTTGAAGACTTCCTCGAATTCGTCCTCGCCAGAATTGGCTAGAACGAGTTCTTCGAGCCTCAAAAACACTGACTCTAGACTGCCAACACGGTTTGAATGCCTCTTGGCCATCCTGCCTCCGACCTGAACCTAGAGGTTGGCACACTCCAAGACGATTCTCTACATTGAATCAAATATCCCGATTTGGGTTTTTTATTCGGATAGCCAATGCTCCTGGTCAGTCAGGGGGTTCTAGGTCGGGACCCTCGCCAAGAAGGATCTGCCAGGTGCACAATGAGAGCAACTCAAGACCCTCAATACATTGAGTTTATATCTCGGCTCCGGACTCTTCGGAAATCCCTTGGGATCTCCCAGGCAGAGTTGGCCGAATTGCTGAACCGCCCCCAGTCGTATGTTTCCAAGGTCGAAACCTGCGAGCGGCGAATCGATGTCATTGAAGCCGCCAGGTTGTGTCTTGTACTAGGAGTATCGCTTCATGAAGCTCTCCCAGCGGAACTGCAGGGGACAGGGCATTTCACTATCCAAAAGCAACCTTTGAAAGGTCAACCATGAGCGCACCCCCCGTTTCCAAAATAACCCGTTGTCAGCTCGCATTGCTCCGGAAGGCTGTCCGACCATTAATCGGAACTCAATTCAAAAGCCTGACCCTCCCAAAAGTTGCAATGGAGGCATTTGAACCATCTCAAATTGGGACCATTGTTGGCTCACTGATGGATGCACTAATTCCGCATCTATCAGATATTCCCAATGTAGGTCTCCTAAAACACGCTGGAATCCTTGGGGAACGGGAGGGATACCCGGACTACCAACACAAACTTGGGATTCGAGCAGAACTAAAGCTCATTTACATTGATAATCCTGAACTTGCAATGAAACGGCCGCCAACTAGACGCGAGCCTTCCGCTAGATTGACACAAAAGGTAACTGTAAAGAATGTAATATCAGGTACTGACGCAATGCTATTAATTGCCTACCAGCTCCAGGAACATGCGGATGATAATTCTGCTGTCACACCTACCATCATCGAACTAGAAGTATTTTCAATGATTGAACTTGTCGAAGCTCGTGATCTTCGCTTACTAAGCAAGGGTGGACTTTGGTTTGGTAATTACGAGACTCCATGTGTTCTCAGCAAACTTGGAAAGAAGAAGAAGAAGAAGGGTCTTGCGCCTGATTCATCGTCATATGGGCGAAAAGAGTCAGAAGGAAAGGATTTCAACGAGGACACGAATTTTGGAAAGCTGAAGCGCATACCACATTCAGACCTTCAAGCCTTCCTGCTGAAATGCATCGCAATAGGTATTGGTGTCGATGAGTCACAAATCAAGGATGATGACACGGAAGACACTGACGAAGACTGTGTATAGCAACACTTTCTAGTGAATACGAACGATCTGTTATTAGAACTCAATGTTCACTTAATCAATCTGGAATCCGAACAAAATCCAGAGGTGTTGGATACGGCATTTCGAATCGCCCACACGATCAAAGGGAACAGTGGAATGATCAAGCATCATCGTATGAATTTGGTCATCCACAACATTGAAACCATTATGGACCGCATTCGATCCGGCAAACAACGCGTGAGCGCAGATCTAATCTCACTCTTACTCAAAAGCCTCGATGTTCTACAAGAATTACTCAAAGAAGTTCGCATTCAGAAACAATCAGGCGTTCAGTGTAGTGTATAGGGTTTTTAAAAGCCTCATTTGGACGGCAGGGATGGATGGTTCCCAGGTCTTGAGCCTGGGTTGGATGAAAAAGTGAGTGCTTGACGGGCGAATTTCGCGTTCCAAGGGCTTGGCATGGGTGAGTTCCTGCTTGTTGATACGCCTCACGCTTGCCTGGGTCAAGGGAAAGACAGAGCTTCAGCGACACGCGGTGACCTGGAGGATTCTCGTTCTCGGTTTTCGGGGTTCTTCGAGCTTGCTCCGGCGGTTGGGGTCCGACTTCGACGCAAGCGAGGATCGCCTCAATGACGCACAGTTGCGTGTGACTCGGGTTCGTGGCCCTCGCCCCTTCGGGGCCGCTTTCGCATTGCGCTTGCCAACTCTCAATGCTCGACTCTTAACTCCCAGTCCACCCCCCACAACCTACTAAACTGATCCATGGACCTCTCGGATCTGCGCACCCAGATCAACTCGGTGGACGACGAGCTGCTGCGGTTGCTGAATGAGCGCGCGCGGCTGGTGTCGCAGGTGGGTGAGCTGAAGGCGAAGCAGGATTCGGCCTTCTACGTGCCGAGCCGCGAACAGGCCGTGCTGGAACGGCTGCTGGCCAGCAATCCCGGGCCCTTCCCGAACGAATCCATCCGGCCCGTCTTCAAGGAAGTCATGTCCGCCTGCCGTTCCCTGGAACAGGGCCTGCGCATCGCGTTTCTCGGCCCCGAAGGCACCTTCACGCACATGGCCATGAAGTACCAGTTCGGGCTCAGCGCCTGGGGCCTGCCGGTGGGCAGCATCGCGGCGGTGTTCGCGGAAGTGCAAAAGGGCGCGGCGGAGTTCGGCGTGGTGCCCATCGAGAACAGCACCGACGGCGCGGTCACCCACACCCTGGACACCTTCCTGGACAGCGAGCTCAAGATCAGCGCCGAGATCATCCTGGAGGTGGCCCAGTGCCTGCTGGTGCGCCAAGGCCTGGAGCTTCCCGGCATCGAACGCGTCTACAGCCATCCCCAAGGCCTTGGCCAATGCCGCAAGTGGCTGGAAGGCAACCTGCCCCGGGCGACCCAGGTCGAAGCGTCCAGCACCGCCGAAGCGGCGCGTCTTGCCAAGGAAGATCCCGGCGGCGCAGCCATCGCCTCAGAACTGGCGGCGGATCTGTTCGACCTCGCCATCCTGCGCCAGCGCATCCAGGATCTCGCCGAGAATGCCACGCGTTTCCTGGTGCTCGGGAAGGCTCAAGCTGAACCCACCGGACGTGACAAGACGAGTCTATTGCTCACCGCGAAAGACGGCCCCGGCATCCTGCTGCGCATC
>JANXQX010000306.1 GCA_025353305.1 Holophagaceae bacterium | reverse complement strand
GCCATCAACACCTACATCATCACGGCGACCTCCAGTGCGAACGGCACCCTTTCGCCCAGCGGCGCGGTGGTGGTCACCTACGGCGCGAACCAGACCTTCACCATGCTTCCAAATGCGGGCTTCGGCGTCCTGGATGTGCTGATGGATGGCGTGTCGGTGGGTGCCCTGGCTTCCTACACCTTCTTGAATGTCACCACCGACCACACCATCGCCGTGACCTACACCGCTGCGGAAGAAGAGCCCAACAACAACTTCGTCCAGGCCACGCGCTTCTCTGGGGTTACCGGACCCGGGATGCTGGTGGGCCGCATCCTGGTAGCCAACGACCTCGACTACTACCGAGTTGTGGTACCCGTCGGTGACACCTTCACGGCCACCGTGACACCGCCTCCGGGTGGCGGGAGCTACTTCCTCTACCTCTACGACCAGGCCGGCAAGATCGTGGCCCAGAGCACCCGCGGCGGCGGCGCGGTGAACACTGCGTCGATCCGCAACAACGGTGTGGGGCCCTTCTACTTCTATGCGGTTGTGCGCTGTCCCATCGGCTACGCCAATCCCAACTGGTACCGGTTGAATCTGACCTGGTAATCCAATCGCATCGCTGTAAGGGCCGCCGCGAGGCGGCCCTTTTCATTTCGGGATGCGGGTCTCGCGGGCTTGGGGTAGGCTCCTCCTGACCGGAGCCGCCATGCAGGATCTTCTTCTCGCGCTGGACCAGGGCACCACCGGCACCACGGCGTTGGTGCTCGATCGCGGGCTCCAGGTCCAGGGCCGCGCCACGGTTGGCTTCCCTCAACACTTCCCCGAACCGGGGTGGGTGGAGCATGAGCCCGCAGACATCTGGAATTCCGTGCTTCAAGCCATCACCAGAGCCTTGGGTGATCTGGATCCCAGGCGCATCGCGGCCATCGGCATCACGAACCAGCGGGAGACCACCTTCATGTGGGACGCGGACACCGGGGCAAGCCTGGGCCGCGCCATCGTCTGGCAGGACCGCCGCACCACCGATGCCTGCGCGGCGCTGAAGGACCACGAGCCCCGCATCCGCGCCCTCACGGGGCTGCCCCTGGATCCGTATTTCTCCGCCACGAAGTTGGCATGGCTGAAAGCGCGGCACCCAGGCCGCGAGCTCGCCTTCGGCACTGCGGACAGCTTTGTCATCCATCGCTTCAGCGGCGAGCATGTCACCGACCCCAGCAATGCTAGCCGGACGATGCTCTTCGACATCCATCGCGGCGCGTGGAGCGACGAACTCATCGCATTGTTTGGTGTCGGAGGCGTCCAAATGCCCCGTGTGGTGCCAAGCGTGGGCCTTTGCGCCCGCACCAGGGGCCTTGGCATACTTCCTGACGGCCTCCCCGTCACGGGCCTGGCAGGGGACCAGCAGGCCGCGTTATTCGGCCAGGGCTGTTTCGAGGCGGGACAGGCCAAGCTCACCTTCGGCACCGGCAGCTTCGTGCTGGTGAACAGCGGGAATAAGCCGGTGTCAAGCGAGCACGGTCTCATCACCACCGTGGCCTGGGACCTGGGCCAGGGGCCGGTCTACGCGCTGGAAGGCGGCACCTTTGTGGCCGGGGCCCTGGTGCAGTGGCTGCGGGATGGCCTGGGCATCATCACCACTTCGGCGGAGGTGGAAGCCCTGGCGGCCAGCGTGCCCGACAGCGGCGGCGTCACCGTGGTCCCGGCCCTGGCGGGGTTGGGCGCGCCCCATTGGCGGCCCGAGGCGCGGGGCCTCATCGCGGGTCTCAACCGCGGCAGCACCAAAGCGCACCTCGCCCGGGCCGCGCTCGAAGGCATCGCCCACAGCCAGTGCGACATCCTGGAAGCCATGGCCGCCGAACTGGGCGCGCCATTGAAGGACCTCCGCGTGGATGGCGGGGCATCGGCGAACAACCTGCTGATGCAATTGCAGGCAGATCTTTCGGGCCTGGCACTGCACCGCCCCGCCCTGCTGGAAGCCACCGCCCTGGGCGCCGGGATGCTGGCGGGCCTGGGCATCGGCTGGTGGACGGATCTCCAGGATTTGGCCGCGGCCCTGCCCGTGGAGCGGGTCTTCGAGCCCCGCCTGGACCCAGAGGTGGCCCGGCTCCAGCGGCAAGCCTGGCAACGGGTGCAGGGCTTCGCCTGAATTGTAGTTGCTACGTGACCACATTTCATCTACCCTGGAAGCGAGGAGAAAGTGCGATGCAAAGAACCGCCCAGGCACACCCCGAAGAGACCGTTTCCCTGAGGGCTGCCAAGGCCAACTTGAGCAGCCTTACCAAGCAGGCCAAAGAGGGGACGCGCGTGATCATCACCAACCACGGGTCGCCCATCGCAGACCTGGTGCAGCACGGCACTGGAGTGGTCCCGGTCCTCCAACTCAAACACCCCGGGCCGCTTCCCCAGCCGATCAAACTGAAAGGCAAGGGCCCCACAGCTTCAGAACTCGTATTGATGGACCGGGAAGGGTGAGGTGGCCGTCCGCCCTTCCAAATTCGCGCTCTATTTGGACACGTCAGCGCTTATCAAATTGTTCATTGACGAAGATGCGACTGCTAAGGTCCGGGCCTTGGCCGTGGGACGAATCGCCGCAGATGTGCTCCTGGTGAGCCGCCTGGGCTACACCGAAGCTTCTATCGGCCTCGCTCGGATGGTCCATCTAGGGCGGATCTCTATCGGGGACCTTCCCCATTATTTGGGTGGCCTTAAGGACTATTGGGATCAGTCCATCCAGGAGGTGGAACTTTCCGAGGCTGTCTTGGAGGACGCCCGACAGTTGGCGATTCGATTCCCCCTGCGGACCTATGACACGATCCATCTCGCCTCTGCCCGGGAAGCCAGACGGATGTTACGCGGCGTGTTCGACGGTGAGGTGCGATTTCTCGCCTTCGATGTGGCCCTCTTGAAGGCTGCGCGCGAAGTCGGGTTCACGATTCCAATTTGAAGGCAACCCTGCCCGGCAACGGGCCGTGACCCAAGGCTCCTAACCCTCGGCTGGCTGTCCGTGTAGGTGCTGTCCTAGTCATCCACGTTCTGCCAAAGCGCCGAAACCGGCACGGCCCACAGCTTCGGTCCAAAGGGCAGAATTTCGGTGCCCGTATAAAGGACAACCCCACGATGGAAGACCGCCCCAATGGTTTCGGAAAGACCCTGAAGGCCTTTAAAATCTTTGGAGTGGATGCTGGCGCTAGACTTCACTTCCAAGCCCACCACGCGCCCATCGGCCCGTTCCAACAGAAGGTCCACCTCCTGCCCCGGCAGGGTGCGGTAGTGGAACAACCGAATCCGGTCCCGGGACCAGCCCAGCTGCCTGCGGACTTCGCCCGCTACGAAGGTCTCCAGCAGTCCCCCCAGCAAGTCGGGATCGCGCTTCAATCTGTCCAGTTCTGCGCCCATCAGGTGGGCCATGAGCCCGGTGTCCCTGAGCATGAGCTTGGGCGATTTCACCAGGCGTTTGCCCAGGTGGCTGCTCCACGCGGGTAGGGTGGTGAGGATGAAGAGGGCCTCCAACAGGCCCAGGTAGCGCTTCAGCGTGTTGAGGGGGATGCCCAGAGTGCGGGAGAGTTCGGAGAGGTTGAGCAGGCCCGCCGAGCGGACAGATAGCAGTTCCAAAATGCGGGGCAGCTGGGTGAGGCCCTCGATCTGGGATAGGTCCCGCACATCCCGCTGGAGCAGGGTCTGAAGGTAGCTCTCGAACCATTGGCTGCGCCGCCGTCCGGCGGCTCGCCCCCGGGCCTCCGGATAGCCCCCGGCGAGAATGGCGGCAATCAACGCTTCACGGTCAAGATGAAGGTGGTAGGGCGGGAGGGGCGCATCCAGGAATAGGCGGTCCACCAGGTTGCCGGAATTCCCTACGATTTCCCCCTGGGAAAGACCTTCAAGTGTGATCAATTCCATGCGGCCTGCCAGCGACTCCGAAAGTTTGGGCAGGACCAGCACATTGGCCGATCCCGTGAGCAGGAACCGCCCAGGCCGCCGATCTTTGTCTATCTCTGCCTTGATCGCACGGAAGAGCTGGGGGGCCAGTTGGATTTCGTCCAGCACTGTCAGCCCGCCGGCCTGGGCCACGAAGCCCGTGGGATCCATCTCGGCGGCCCGCCTTACGGCCGGATCGTCAAGAGTAAGGTAGCGTCCCTCGGGGTACGACGCCAACAGCGCCTTGGCCAGTGTGCTCTTCCCGACCTGCCTGGCTCCCAGGAGCAGCACCACCGGTGTGTCACCCAAGGCCTCGGCGAGCAGGGGCGTTAGTTTTCGTCGGTACATATTTAAATTATGCCACTCAGTGGCAATATTTCAATATTATTTTCTGCATATAATCATCGGCTCGGAGCGTTTCGGGTCAGCATGGAGCCGGACAAAAAAGCCCCCGC
>JANXQX010000286.1 GCA_025353305.1 Holophagaceae bacterium | reverse complement strand
CTGGTGGATGAACTGGTGCGGGGCAGCGGCGACATCGACGTCTATGTCATCACCGGGGACGCGAGCGGCGATGCGGCGAAATCCAAACCCAGCCTTCAGCGCCGAGAACACAGCCCGTTCCACCACTACCTTTGGGCGGCGGCCGCGGTGGCGATCTCCACAGGGCTTTCCCGCCTGATCTTCCGGCATGTGAACTTGGAAGACGTCGTCATGGTGTTCATGCTGGGCATCGTGGTGGTGGCCGTGCGCTTCGGGCGCGGGCCTTCGCTCACCGCGTCCCTGCTCAGTGTGCTGGCCTTCGACTTCTTCTTCGTACCGCCCTACTTCACGTTCACGGTTTCGGATTTCCGCCACCTGGGCACCTTCGGCGTGATGCTTTCGGTGGGCCTCATCATTGGCAACCTGACGGCTCAGATCCGCCAACAAGCCGCGCTGGCCCGGACCCGGGAAGAGCGGACCCAGGCGCTGTACCGCTTGAGCCGGGACCTGGCCAGGGGCGCGGATTCGGCACCGCTCGTGGCTTCCGCCATCCGCAATCTGGCCTCTCAATTCCACAGCCAGGTCGTCGTGCTACTCCCGGATGAGGATGGACGCCTGAAGCCTTCCGAGGCCGAGCCCGCCTATCCCATCCATGACCAGGAATTGGGCGTGGCCCGCTGGGTTTTCGAACACGGCGAGCCTGCAGGGCTCGGCACCAACACGCTGCCTGGCGCCAAAGCCATGTACCTGCCGATGCTCGGCGCCAGCGGTCCCGTGGGCGTACTGGGCATCCAGCCCGAAGGTTCGGCGACCTGGATGGAGCCGGGCCAGAAACATCTTCTGGAAGCCTTTGCCAACCAGACGGCTTTGGCTTTGGAACGGGCGCAGTTGTCTGCGCAGCGCAGCCGGGCCCAAGTGCAGATGGAACGCGAGCAGATGCGCAACGCCCTGCTCAGTTCCGTGAGCCACGATCTGCGCACGCCCCTTGGGACCATCACCGGCGCGGCCTCCGCGCTGCTGGACGAGTCCGCGCAGATGGTTGAGGGCACCCGGCGCGAGATGTTGCAGACCATCCAGGAAGAGGCTCACCGCCTCCATCGCCTGGTCACGAATTTGCTTGATCTCACCCGGCTGGAATCCGGCGCACTCGAAGTGCACAAGGAATGGACCCCCATGGAAGAAGTTGTTGGCGCGGCTCTGAACCGGCTTGAAGCACAAATCCTCGGCCGGGACATCCGCGTGGAATTACCTCCAGATCTGCCGCTAGTGCCGTTGGATCCCGTTCTCTTCGAGCAAGTTGTCATCAACCTGGTGGAGAACGCCGCCAAATTCTCGCCGAAGGATCAACCCATCACCATCAAGGCCTGGGCCACGGAACGCAGTTTCACGTTGGTCGTGCAGGATAATGGGCCGGGCATTCCCGAAGGCCAGGAGGAGCGCATCTTCGAGAAGTTGGTGCGCCTGCCGGGTACTAGCGTCCCCGGGGCGGGACTCGGTCTCGCCATTTGCCGGGGTATCGCGCAGGCCCACGGGGGCCGCATCCAAGCCGCCAACCGACCCATTGGCGGCGCCCAGATCCTGGTGAGCCTGCCCCTGGAAGGCGCTCCGCCCCCCCCGCCTGCGGAGGGTCCATGACCGGCGAGATCACACTATTGGTGGTGGAAGATGAACCCCAGATGCTGCGTTTCCTGCGGGCTTCACTGCAAAGCCATGGCTACCGTATGTTGGAAGCCACCACGGCTGAAGAAGGGATGCGTCTGGCCACGCTCCACCAACCCGATGTCATCCTCACGGACCTGGGTTTGCCGGACATGGACGGCCTGGAATTGACCCGGCGGCTGCGCGAATGGACCGATCGTCCCATCCTCGTCATCTCCGCCAGGGGGCAGGAGGAAGACAAAGTGAAGGCGCTGGATGCCGGTGCCGACGACTACCTGACGAAACCCTTCGGCATCGGCGAACTATTGGCGCGCATCCGAGTCGCCTTGCGTCACGCGCAACGTTCAAGTGAAGCGGAAGACCCAGTTTTCGAGCTGGGCCGATGGTGCGTTGATTTGGCAAAACGCCAGGTGCGGGTGGAGGGCGTGGAAGTCCATCTCACCCCCAACGAATACAAGCTGCTGACGACGCTCATCCGCCACGCCGGCAAGGTGCTGACCCACCACATGCTGCTGAAGGAAGTCTGGGGCGCTTCGGCGGGAGCCCAGCCCCACTATCTCCGCGTCTACATGGCGCAGCTCAGGCAGAAGCTGGAAGAAGATTCCGCTCGGCCCAAGCACCTCATCACGGAACCTGGTGTCGGCTACCGCCTGAAGCTGGAGTAGGAAACCAGTTCCTTGCGTTCCTCTGGTTCGATGGCTGCGACAAAGCGATAGACTTTCTGATGGCTTCCGAACTCGAAAACCCTTTGATTGAGAATGTCCCAGATATTGAAGGGCCTTCGCCTTGGATCGCCCTGGGGCCCGCGCATCTGCTGCTCTGGATTGTGGTGGTCTGGCCGGTGGTGTCGGGGTTGATTCATCGGCTGCTCTTCTTGATGCCTATGGGCTCCGCCGCCAAGCCCGTGTCATGGGTCTTCACGGCCATTTACTGGCTGTTGGGCGGCGGCGCGATCTTTCTCGGGTTCAAGGGCCAGGAGACTGAAAATCCAAGTGGGGTGCGGCGCGGCGCCTTTCTGTCGGCCATCATCATCTGGGCAATCGAGGTGGCCATCGGGCTGCTCCTTCGATTCCAGCACATTGAATACGGCAATATCTGGTACCTGTACCTGCGTGTAGAACCTATGGTGGCACCTTTCTTCATGGCGGTGCCCATGGTCCTGCTCGTGGTCTCCCGCGAGGAGCAGAGCGGTGGAACCTTCGATGCTTCCGTCACGGCCCTGGCGTTGCTGGGCGGGCTCGGGTTGCTGGGGCCCTTGCTGCTGGCCTTTGCTGCGCTGATTGGCGGACACCCTCTGATGGCGGTGGCTTGGGATGCATTGCGCCGACCTTCCGAAGCCGTGAAGGGCGAATGGTTCGATGGCGGCGACGAATCGTTGAAAGGCCGCAACCTTGGCCAGGCGGGTCTGGCCTTCGTTCTGGGAACACCAATCCTGATCGTGTTGCTGCTGGTGGCGAGCCGTTTCGGCCAGGGCGGATTCGACATGTCCACCCAATGGATCCGCCCCGTGGCGGCATGGTTGACTTCGCTGCTGCTCGCCCTCGCCGCCCTTCGCGCCCTGCGGCGCAGCGGCGCAAAAGAGGGCCGTGGCCTGGCCATCACCACGATCGTGCTGTTCGGTCTCCTGTTCTTGCCGATCCTGCTGAGTATCGTGGTGCTGATCCTGTGGAGCGCCCACATCATCCGCTGACCAGCGATGGACAAACAGGATCCCCGGCCGGAGAATGCTTAAGCTCACAGAGCGATCGCATGGTGGTATTTTTCATCTGCCAAACCGGTTGCTGGGAGGGTGTTTCCATGTGGATTCTTCCCTGCTGCCTTTGATTACGTAGACCGAACAGCTTTCCAAGGAGTCCTGTCCATGGAACTGGAGCCCAACCTGGATTCCGGAGCGCTCGCCGCGCCGAATACCAAGAAGCGCATGATGCTGATGCTGGTGGGGACGGCCATCCTACTTGGCCTCATCACGGGATTTGGGGCCCTGAAGGGCCTCTTAGGCAAAGGCCCAATGGGACCCTTCGAGCCGCCTCAGACCGTCACCGCGACGGAAGCACGCTTGGAGGAATGGCAACCATCCTTGGGCGCTGTAGGGACCGTGCGCGCCATCCACGGGGCAGACCTGGCCTTCGAAGTCGCGGGTGCGGTGACCAAGGTGGACGTGACCCCTGGCGCCGAAGTGAAGAAAGGCCAGCCGCTGGTCCATTTGAATGATACGGCGGAGCAGGCCCAGCTCCAACAGCTCCAGGCCGCCTCCGCCCTCGCTGAGTTGAACTTCAAGCGCGCCAAGGATCAGATGGCCGCCAAGGTCATCAGCCAGGCGGAATTCGATACAGCCGAAGCAGACCTCAAAGCCAAGACCGCCGCCGCTGGCGCCCTGGCGGCCCTCGCCGCCAGGAAGCACATGGTTGCGCCCTTCGCGGGGCGGGTGGGACTTGTGGGCCCCAGCCCCGGAGCTTATCTCGAGACCGGCGCTCCAGTTCTCACTCTTCAGCAGGTGGATCCGGTCTACGTGGATTTCTTCCTCCCTCAAAAGGAGCTGTCCAACGTGCGCATCGGGCAGGTGGTTCTCCTGGGCCTGGATGCCTATCCCAATCGCACATTCACGGGGAAAGTCACCGCGGTGAATTCGAAGGTGGACCTGTCCACGCGGAATGTGGAAGTGGAGGCCACCTTCCCGAATCCTGACCGTGTGTTGATCCCCGGCATGTTCGCGAATGTCCGCATGGACGTGGGCACCAAACAGCGGTACCTGACACTGCCCCAGACCGCCATTACCTACAATCCTTATGGCGCGGTGGTTTTCTTGGCCATCAAGTCCCCGGTCCAGGGGCCTGGCGGCAAAACGCAGGAGACGTTGGCGGCCCAGCAGGTGTTCGTGACCACGGGCCCCTCCAGGGGAGACCAGGTGGCCATCCTAAAGGGAGTCGAGCCGGGCGCCAAAGTCATCACGAGCGGCGGTCTGAAGCTCCGGAACGGCACGCCGCTGATCATCGACAACCGGGTTGAACCCGCCAACGATCCGCATCCTGCGCCGCAGGAACAATGAGGCGGCAGCGATGAAGTTCACCGATCTGTTCATCAAGAAGCCGGTGCTCGCCGTCGTGGTGAGCCTCCTGATCCTCGTGCTTGGCTTGAGATCGGCCTTCCACCTCCCGGTCAACCAGTACCCCAGGACGGAGAACGCGGTGGTGACCATCGCGACGACTTATTACGGAGCCGACTCGGCCACGGTGGCAGGGTTCATCACCCAGCCGCTGGAATCGTCCATCGCCCAGGCCCA
>JANXQX010000274.1 GCA_025353305.1 Holophagaceae bacterium | reverse complement strand
GTTCGCCTACTGGGGCCTGTTCACGTGGCTGCCCGGCTTCCTGGCATCCCCGGTGGAGAAGGGCGGGGCGGGGCTCTCCATCGTCAAAGCTCCGATCTGGGTGATCCCCGTGATGATCGGCGCCTACTTCGGCTACGTCTCCTTCGGGTTCATCGCCGACAAGTTCGGCCGACGTCCGGCCTTCGCCGGGTATCTGATTCTTTCCGCGATTCTCGTCTGCATTTACGGCAACCTCCGGAGCCAGACCGCGCTGCTGGTCCTGGGCCCCTTCATCGGCTTCTTCGGTTCAGGTTATTTCAGCGCCTTCGGCGCTTTCGTTTCTGAGTTGTTCCCCACCCGCGCCCGCGGCTCGGCGGTGGGCTTCACCTACAATACGGGTCGCATGCTGAGCGCTTTCGCGCCCACCCTCATCGGCTTTCTGGCGGCGAAGTACGGACTGGGCGGGGCGCTCACCTTTACGGCCATCGCCTTCATCGCCGGCTCCATCTCCATCTTCCTCATCCCGGAAACCCGGGGAATCGAACTGGACTGACATGGCCGAGGGCAATTCCATCCCCGCCTCCGGCGGCACCCTGCGGATCGAGCCCTTGGGAGATCGGGCGCTGCTCGTGATTCTCGGGGAGGGCATCGACTCCCATGTGAATGATCAGGTGCATGCTCTGGCAGATGCATTGCGGAAGCGGAAGCTTCCCGGTGTCCAGGACCTCGTGCCGGCATACGCGACCCTGGCCGTGCACTACGATCCCGCACCATGGGCAGGACATGCGGCATCCCCATTCCAGGTTCTTGAAACGGAGATCCGGCATCTGGAGTGGAAAGCGGAATCGGGAAGTTTGCCGGATCCGCGCCTGGTGGAGATTCCCGTGTGCTACGGCGGGGAATGGGGGCCGGATCTCCGGGAGGTTGCGGAGCTTTGCAGACTCGGTGAACAGATTGTCGTGGATCGCCATACGGCCCCCGAATACCGCGTCTTCATGCTGGGGTTCACGTCGGGGTTTCCATATTTGGGAGGTTTGGATCCCTCCCTCGCCGCGCCCCGCCGCGAAACCCCAAGGCCCAGCGTGCCTGCAGGCTCCGTGGGCATCGCCGGGATGCAGACGGGCATCTATCCGCTGGAGACGCCTGGGGGATGGCAGATCATCGGCCGCACACCCTTGTCACTCTTCAACCCCAGCGCCCAGGATCCCTGCCTGCTGAGCCCCCGGGACCGGTTGAGGTTCGTGGCCATCGATCCGGATGAATTCCAGCGCCTGGCTGAGGCACGCCCATGAGCATTCTGGTGGAAGCACCCGGATTGCTCACCACGCTCCAGGATCTGGGGCGGCGTGGATACCAGCATCTGGGTATTGGCCCCAGCGGAGTCATGGACGAGGTCTCGCACCGGATCGCGAATCTCCTCGTGGGCAACCCGCTGGAGATGGCGAGCCTGGAGATCACCCTGACGGGACCGACGCTTCATTTCGATACGGATGCCCTCATCGCCCTGTGCGGTGGCGACCTTTCCGCGCAGGTGGATGTCTTGCCCGTTCCGCTGTGGCGCCCCGTCATGGTGCGGGCGGGCTCCCGCATGAATTTCGGGAAGCCGATGATGGGCGCGCGGTGTTATCTGGCCGTGGCTGGCGGATACGGGGTTCCAGCGGTCCTGGGCAGCACCAGCACGAACCTCGCCGCCAGCTTCGGAGGCCATGAGGGCCGACCCTTGCGGGCCGGGGACAGACTGGTTACCAAGTCTCCCAGGGAACATTACCCGGCACTCCAGCGCCGCTTTCACAGTGAAGGGCAGCCCATCCAGGGGCCGGAGTGGTTCGCAGCATGGACGGGTGATCTGGATTTCTCCAGGCCCTGCACCCTGCGCATGATCCAGGGACCCCAATGGCCCGACTTGACGGAGGCTTCCCGCAGTGGATTCCTTGGCGATTCCTTCCGGGTCGACTCCAGGTCCAACCGCATAGGCATCCGCTTTCAGGGGCCGGCATTGATGCTTGAGCAGCCCATGGAGATGGTCTCTTCGGGCGTGGCCACGGGAACGCTCCAGCTGCCCCCAGATGGAACTCCAATCCTGCTCATGGCGGACCGGCAGACGACGGGCGGCTACCCGCGCCTGGGTGAGCTGGCCTCGGTTGACCTCCCCAATGCGGCACAGCTCCGCCCCGGCGAGACGCTTCGCTTCGAGAATATCGCCCTGGAAGAAGCCCAGGAGCTCTACCTGCGCCGCGAAACCCGCCTGCGCGAACTGGAAAAGACCTTGGCCTCACAGAAAGAACGATGATCATGGTGAAGTATGGCCAAGCAGATTGATCTCAATTGCGATATGGGCGAGGGCTTCGGAGCCTGGGGCATGGGCCAGGACGAAGCCCTTCTGGAACTGGTCACCAGCGCCAACATCGCCTGCGGTTATCACGCCGGCGATCCCGCCACCATGGCCCGCACCGTGAAGGCCGCCGTGGCGCGGGGCGTGGCGCTGGGAGCCCACCCTTCGCTGCCGGATCTCCAGGGCTTCGGGCGCCGGGCCATGGCCATCACCGCCGAGGAAGCCTATGGCCTGGTGCTCTACCAGATTGGGGCCCTGCACGCCTTCGCGAAGGCCGCGGGGGGAAGGCTCCAGCACGTCAAGCCGCACGGCGCCCTCTACAACATGGCGGCCAGGGACCGGGCCCTGGCGGATGCCATAGCCAGGGCCGTCCTGGATTTCGATCCTTCTCTCATCCTGGTGGGCCTCAGCGGCAGCGAATTGATCCAGGCGGGAAGCGCCCTCGGACTGGCCTGCGCCAGCGAGGTCTTTGCCGATCGTAGCTACGAGCCCGATGGCAGCCTCACGCCCCGCAGCCAACCCGGCGCGATGATCGAGGACGAGGAACTCGCCGTCGCCCGCGTGCTGTGCATGGTGCGCGAAGGCAAAATCGCCAACCGCACCGGTGCAGACCTGATCATCCAGGCTGACACGGTCTGCATCCACGGGGACCAGCCCAAAGCCCTGGCCTTCGCTGGAAAGCTAAGGGAAGCTCTCGCAGCAGCGGGTGTCGAGGTCAGGCCCTTCACGCCCGAATGACCTATTGCCATTCCTGATACCGTGTTCGGAGAATCGGGCAGCGGGATCGGAAGCTGGGATGAGAATACTGGTGCTGGGTGGCTACGGCGGAACAGGGAATATCTTCTGTCGATACCTCCTCGAGGAAACCCGCGTGGATGTGATCGTCGCGGGACGCAACCGGCAGAGAGCCGAAGCCTTGGCCGGAACCTTGAAGGTGGAATTCCCGCCAGATCGAATCTCCGCCCGGCAGGTCGACGCTTCCGATCCGAGCAGTCTTCGGGAGGGGTTTCAGAACATCGATTTCGTATTGGTGGCAGCCACCACGACCCGGTTTGCGAAGCAGATCGCCGAAGCGGCTCTGAACGCGCGCATCGACTACCTGGACATCTACTACCAGCAAGACGTCTACCCAGTGCTCGAATCCTTGAAAAAGCGGATCACCGAATCCGGGCAGTGCTTCATCACCCAGGCCGGATTCCATCCGGGTCTGCCGGCCGCAGCCATCCGGAAAGGGGCCGCCCATTTTGATACCTGCGATCGCGGCCTTGAAACAATATATTGACGGTTCGATACGGAAACCCGGCCTCTGGATGATGGGGCACATCGTGGATCCCGACCGGCTGTTCGATGACATGACGCAGATGGGTGTCAAGACCAAGATGCTCATCACCAGGAAGGACGCCAGCTGACGACATGGCGGCCGCCGTGGTCGGCACCCTTCACCTGGGCACCGACCTGGCAGTCTTGGTCCTTACCGCAGTGATGCTCATGCTCTTGACCTGGCTTGCTTCCCCTGGTCGCACGCTTCGACACGACGGCGGTGATCAGGTCTTTAGCTGCTACGATGAGTCGCTCTCGTCGTTCGGTGTCGTCCATGTCCGAGCACATCACCCCTGAAGAGGCAATTGCCGCCGCACGCTCCAAGATGTGCATGCTGGCCCGCGAAATCCTCGATGAACAGATTCCGGTGCTTGATGGCGCCTATGAAATGTACGCCCTGCTATCCCAATCGGGGTTGCCGATCGATGACCCGATCTATCAAGACTTCCTGCTCATCGAATCGGAAAACGAGACCCTTCCCATCGGCCCCCAAAAACACCTGTGGGCACCGGTCGCCCTGGCGCGGCTTCAACCGGAACTGGAGACCGCTGGAACCATGGCCAAGCCCATCGCATTCGGCGCATGCCAATCAATCTTGCAGCGATTCAGCTTCTGACCCGTCCAGCCCGCACCTGATCGTGCCTCATTTCTTCAGTGTCTTCGATCGGTTCTGAGCTTGCCTGAACATAAGTCTCAACCACGCCGAAATTCTGAGATGTGACGGAATACCTCTCTGAAGGGACTACCTTTTTCAGTGCAGGGCGGAATTCCGCCTACCGGAAAACCACCGCCATGCTGCAAGTACGAGGTTCACGATGACACTGCGCGAAAGGGTTTCACTGCTCGACGATTATTCTGGAGAGCTGGGCCAGGCGCTGGAAAAGCTGGAAATTGAGCGCTCCCGGGGCGCTCTCAACCGGGATGAACAGCTGGATTTCCTGGGGGATCTGCGCCGGACCGTGGTCGCGAAGGATCTTTCACCCCTCTGGAAACGGGGCATGGCGGCCCTCCTGGTTTGTCTGCTGGCGGGGGCCGGAGCGGCTTTTCTGCCTCCCACGGTTTCCAACCAAATGGAACTGCGTTATGGCGCCGGTGGCTTGGCGCTGCTTAGCCTGGCGTTCTCCATCTGGACCTTCATCCGCTTTTCCAGGATGCGTCGGCGCGACGAGGCGTGGCTGGGACGGTTGGAGGAAGCAGCGGCCAAGGGTGGGACCATCTTCGATGTACCCTGAAGCCATCCCAACCCGGGAGGCAGCCTTGTCAATACGAGTCGTCAGGCTTGGGAGTGCGCGCGGCAAGGATGAGGGGATCCGCATCGGCACGGTGCGCCGTCCACCGCGGGGTGTCCCAAAAAGCGAGTTCGCTTCCAAAAACTGGTATGACGTCTGGTACCCGATTCTCGCACCCAGCGCAGAGCTAGTGAAACAGGGGCAGGAGGCGAAAACGCCTGCGCACTGGGCCAGCTTCATGAAGAAATACCGCACGGAGATGTCTGCGCCCGAAATCAGCCGCACGCTTGAACTACTCGCTGCCCTTTCGCACCACGGCAATTTTTCCATCGGGTGCTATTGCGAGGATGAATCCCGCTGCCATCGCTCCGTTCTGCGGGCCCTGCTCCGCGAGAAAGGTGCCAAGGTCGATTAGCCGCGGAAGGAGAACTACGTGAATCCAGTTGGGGACATAGGCATCGGAGCGGAAGGCAAAGCCAGTGTCGTGGTCACAAGGGAACTGACCGTTCGCCACTTCCGTCCGAATATGCCTGAGGTCTACGGCACCCCGCTGATGATCTACCTGATGGAAGTGGCCGCTGACGAGGCCATCCAGGCGAGCCTGCCTTTGGGCTGGGTGTCGGTAGGGGTGGATGTCAACATCCGCCATCTGGCGGCCACGCCGGTGGGCAGAACCGTGACCGCCAGGGCCATCGTCACCGGGATAAGTGACAAGTTGATCACTTTCGATGTGCAGGCACACGACGGAGTCAACCTTATTGGAAAGGGCACCCACACGCGCGCGCCCATCGACCTGGCGCGATTCGAGCAGGCTCTTCCCGCCCGTTCGGAGCCTGCCTAGACAAACCTCCGAGGGGATTCCCCACATAAATGGCCGACCGAATGGAACCAACACCACCCAGCGACCTGCAACTTCCGGAGACCGCGATCGCCGCGCTCCATCTGGGAAACAAGATCGAGGCCATCAGGATTGTGCGGGAGAGCAACGAAATCGGGCTCAAGGAGGCCAAAGACCTGGTCGATACCTATATTGCAGGCCAGCCGAACCTACAGGGAAAGATCTCTGAAGCACAATCCGTAACAAAGAGGGGCTCTCTGCTATTCGTATTGTTCTTGTCCGTCCTCCTGGCTACTGGATTTATTTTGATCTTCAAAAAAGGATGATTTGCCTGCACCCAAGACCATCCAGGGTTTCGGGATTTCCGTCTCCCCGCCGTGTTGTTGGCTGCGCTGGTCAACCACCATCGTCAGGCGGCGCTAGAGAGAAAGGTAGCTCACATGACCAGTGGTTTGAATCGAGTCTCCTGGCTGCGGCCAGTCCTGCTCGGCCTGCTCAGCCAAGTGCTTGCCTTGGTAATCGCCCTTTTCGTCACCACTGCGTACGCAACCTACTTGGCCTTCCAGGTCCGCGGTACACCCGACCAGAAACTCATCAACCAGTTTGCGGCATTCTCGGCACCCTGGGTCATTGCTCTCGCAGGTGCTTTGCTGGTCTTTGCCTTCTCTTTCCGGGTTGCTAAGCAGGCATCCGGGCAGGTGATCATCCCGGGCCTCATTGTCGGTATCTCATCTGCGGTTTTTACAACCCTGCTGACGCTGTCATTCCACTCGCACATCGGCCTCCATTCCGCCTTGATGGCAATCATTCTCGTGCTTGCAAGTTGGGCTGGCGCAGTTGCGGGCAAGTCACGCTCGCCAACTTAACCGTACTGATCAACTCCGGCCGGGCTGCGTTGGGCCGGTCAGCCCCTTCTACCAGGCCACCCGCAGGAGTCGGACTGATGCATATGAAGACAATAGCACTCGGAGCATTGGGTCTGGTGATCTCGCATCCCCAACAGTGGTACGCTGTCCGGCAATCCAAATCGGGGGCCGGATGATCTTCGAACAAATTTACCTGGGGTGTCTCGCGCAGGCCTCGTATCTCATCGGCTCTCACGGAGAGGCGGCGGTGGTCGACCCCCCGCGTGATGTGGATGACATGCTGGAACTCGCCGCGAGCCTGGGCCTGACCATCCGCTACGTTCTGGAGACCCATCTGCACGCGGACTTCGTGAGCGGCCACCACGAGTTGGCCGAACGGACCGGCGCCACCATCGTGATCAGCGACAAGGCGGGCGCGGCGTTCCCGCACCTTGGCGTGAAGGAGGGCGACGAGTTGAGCATAGGCAAGGTCATGCTCAGGATCCTTGAAACCCCTGGCCACACGCCTGAAGGTATCTCGATCGTGGTGATCGACACCGAGGTGTCGCCCGAGCCGCGGGCCGTCCTTACCGGGGACACGCTTTTCGTCGGCGATGTGGGCCGTCCCGACCTGTCGGATTCCCGCGGCTACACGGCTGAGCAGATGGCCTCCCTGCTCTACGACTCGCTCCATCAGAAGCTCTTGACGTTGGGGGACGCAGTGACGGTCTACCCGGCGCACGGGTCCGGCTCGCTGTGCGGGCGGAGCCTTTCGAAGGAGACGTACTCGACCCTCGGCGCCGAGAAACTCACCAATCCGGCGCTCGCTCCGATGTCGCGGGAGGTGTTTGTGAAGCGTGCCACCGAAGGCCTTCCCGAAGTGCCCCGCTACTTTCCCATGGCTGTCGCGATCAACCGCGCAGGGGCACCGGCGCTTTCAGGGCGCCCCGCAGTGCCCGTGCTTGCTCCCGACGAGGTGAGACACCAGACGGCTGAAGGCGCGCTCATCCTGGATGTGCGGAATGCCGAGGCCTTCGGCGCCGGACACGTACCCCAGGCCGTCAACATCGATCTCGGCGGACAGTTCGCCTCCTGGGCGGGCGCGCTGCTCGATCCATCAATTCCTTTGATCCTGGTCGCAGATGACGACACGCGCATCGCCGAGACGGTGACGCGGCTCGCCCGGGTCGGCCTCGAAAACGTCGCAGGATGCCTCGACCTGGCCGTGTGGCGGGACTCTGGCGGGCCGCTCGAAACGCTCCCCCAAATTTCAGCGGCAGCGCTCAATGAACGCCTCGGGGAACTCCTGGTGATCGATGTGCGACGCTCAGCGGAGCACGAGACGGGCCACGTCCCCGGCGCGGTGCGGGCGCCGCTCGACCGGCTGAATCTGTCTCTGGACCGGTTGGGACTCGATCCTTTTCGGGAGACCGCCGTGATCTGCGCGGGCGGCTACCGCTCCAGCGCCGCCTGCAGCCTCCTCGCCCGGAACGGTTTCACGCGCCTTGCGAACGTGGCGGGGGGCACCGCGGCCTGGAAGGCGGCCGGCCTCCCTCTGGTCTTCCCGGTGCCCGGCAACGCGCGTCCTATCGATTAAAGTCGACCGGCCCAACCGAGGGCCGGCTGTCCATGGCATGACCGCAGCAGTGTGAGTTCGGGTTCGGTTTGAACGGGAGTTTAGACTGCGGGGACACGTTCTGGTTTTGCAGTGGAACATTTCCAGCATGAGGTGAACTGGGGTTCAAGCTCTTCACCACACTTGGGGCACTGCCATGGAATGCCATCCGATTGGACGATCGCTTCGCCCCTTGAATAGCGGCTTACAAGATCCAAGGCAAGCGGAACTTGAGCATCATTCCACACCCATACTTCCGGCAGGCAATCCGGAATAACAGCAGCGGCCTTCATCGTTGTGAACAAGGCTTCCCTCCGAACTTCTGATTCAATGCCGACTGAATCTAACAACCCCCGAACGAAGTGCGCTTCTGCTGGGTGCTGGGCGACGAAGACAATTTGCACAAATCACTCCTGAAGCAGGCAAACGCAAATAGGAAAGCAGAAGGACTACGGCATCATGTCTGCCGAGTAGAAAAGAAGCGTATCCGGACAAGGAAAAACGAGGAGTCTAACCCGCCGAATTGCCCTTTTGAGAGGTCCACCGGCTTGGAAGGAACGCGGAGTAGAGTGCGCGGCCTGACCTGGAGCACTGATTTTTTCCTTGACTCGGTAAGGCTCAAGGCGTATTTAGGAGCGGGGAATCCGTTATGCGAACCCTTCACACTTCTGCCGCCCCGATCCACTCTTTCGTGATCCGGAAGCACAGCATCAGTGGACTGAGAATGCGGGCAGTGAAACCGGGCTGGCATGCGATTCGCATCAGAGAGCGGACAGTACCCATCCGAAGGACGTTTCTGCGCCTGTCAGCACTTGAATTCCCACCCAAAGGAGAGTGAGTCATGACTCGAAAGTTCACGCCTGCAGTCGTTCTACCCGTCGCGTTCGCGGCGGTTTCCGCCATGGCGGCCGCAGGAGGGGGTGGCCTGAACAACACCGGAAACAGTTCCGGCCCAGATCTGCCACAGAAACACGAATTCCCGAGCGTCCACGTGGTCGCCCCGCTGACTTTGGAGGTCACCCGGGAGATGCAGCTGGCCGATCTGGCCAAGGATCCAACTGCCGCTGCCGCGCTCAGCAAGGCGCTCAAGGCCGGTGCCACGATGCCTACTCCCGCGCCTCCTCCGGGCTCACCATGGACAAAGGGCATCGTGGTATCGCCTTTGGCGCCAATTTGGCCGGTCGGGGCGGCCTGGGGCCAGGCCGGCGTCTACATGAACTCGTCCAATGCCTTCTTCGACCCCTGGCACCCCCTCCCCACGCCGGGCAAGGACTACATCACCATGGTCTCGATCAACGATCCAAGCCGGTCCTTCTTCACCCTCATGTTCCGCTGGCCCAAGGGAGCGTATTACCTGATCAGCGTGAACGCGGTGAGCGAGTTTCCCACCGTGGGTCGACCGCGCTTCGGGCGGGACATGGTTCCCGGCGCCACCTTGACCGCGATGTCGCCGGACGATCCGGCGAAGCCCACCCGTTGGACAGCCTTGGTGAATGTGCCGCCGAGCGAGGTGTCTCCAGGCATGACCCCCTACGGCTTTTTTCCGTCCAATCCCGCGAAGGTGGGCGGTTTCATCCAGGCGTTTGTGGGGAAGGTGACGATCCGCAATCTGTAACCGGGTGACGCAGCACAGCGGTACCGGCCGCACTCTGCAAATGGGGTACAAGGCCGCCGGGGCGGTCCAAGGAAGCGGGCACGGCCTCGCAGACTATTCTTCTGCTAGTGCCTCGGCCGATGCCCCTTGTCGGCCCGCAGGAGAAATCTCGAGGGAACCATGCAGTCGAAAGAACACTGGGAACATGTCTACGCCACCAAGGCCACCGACACGGTCAGTTGGTATCAGCAACACGCCGAGAAATCGCTGCGGTTCATCCAGGGAATGGGCGTACCCCTTTCCGCCGCCATCATCGACGTTGGCAGCGGCGCTTCGACCCTCGTGGATGGCCTGCTTGCGAGGGGTTATTCCAACCTCACGGTTCTTGATCTATCCGCAGCCGCGCTGCGCGCCGCACAAATCCGCCTGGGCTCGAGCGCCAGTCCAGTCACCTGGTTGGAGGCCGACATCACCAAGGTGGAACTCCAGCTTCATGCCTTTGATGTGTGGCACGACCGGGCCGTGTTCCACTTTCTTACCGAGGCCCAAGACCGGGCCGCCTATATCCGGACCGTTCTGCATGCCGTGAAGCCTGGTGGGCACGTCATCATCGCCACTTTTGCCGAGGACGGCCCGACCCGCTGCAGCGGTCTGCCGGTGGTGCGTTATGGGGCTGAAGCTCTGCAGGCGGAATTCGGCGAATCATTCGCGCTGGTCAGCCACGAGAGGGAGGCGCATCTGACACCTTCCGGCTCGGTGCAACAGTTTGGGTACTCCTGGTTCCGCAAGCTCAAGCCATGAGCAGATGGCTGACTTTTTCCAGCGGCGGACTGCTCACTGCAACCGTTGAAGCCGAACTTCAGGCCGCGCCACGCATCGCTGACAACTATCGGGGAACCCTATGAAACCAGGATCTATCCTCGCCACTGCCTTTCTTGGTGTCGTCTCCCTGGCCCACTTGGGCCGGGTTGTTCTCCGCCTGGATATTCTGGTGGGCCGTTTTCAGGTTCCCCAATGGATGAGCCTGGCCGCCTTTCTTTTTTGTGGGGCGTTGTCGGTTCTCCTTTACCGGGAATGCCGCGGGAAATGATTGTAGATACGCACTCGAACCCTAGCTAAACCGGGACGCTGGCTCGAAGACATCGACGCCGTGTCATGCTCGTAGTTGCGCCAATTCATATCCATTGTCAGGTGGAACCATGTCCCAATCTGCCGAGGTCCAGATCGAAACGTTCCTCAGACCAAGAAGGATGAACCGCCCATGATCTCTGCCCAGGAAGCGCTCCAACACCTGCGGGATGGAAACCGACGCTTCGTGTCGGAGGTCCGGAGCCGCGGCACGCTCACGAGCCAGACGCGCCGCACCGAGCTGGCGGCGGGCCAGGAGCCGTCCGCCATCATTCTCGGCTGTTCCGATTCACGGGTGCCGGCCGAGATCGTCTTCGACCAGGGCCTTGGCGACCTGTTTGTCATCCGGGTCGCCGGAAACATCGTGGCTTCCTCCCTGGTCGGCAGCGTCGAGTTTGCCGCGGCGAGGTACGGCACGCGGCTGGTCGTGGTTCTTGGGCATACCCAATGCGGTGCGATTCTGGCAACCCTGGAAGAACTGCAGCAGCCCACCGAAAACCAGTCGAGGAATCTGCGCTCGATCGTCGACCGCGTCCGGCCATCCGTGGAGGCCTTGCTGGAGACAGAGCTTAGGCACGACCCGGAGGCGCTGGTGCGGCAGGCCGTCAGGGCGAACATACGCGCTTCCGCGGACCATCTGCGCCATGGGTCGGAAGTTCTCGAGCAGCTGATCCAGAAAGATGGACTCCTGGTCGTGGGCGCCGAGTATTCCTTGGAGACCGGCGTTGTTGAATTTTTCGACGGTGTGCCGGGGGCAGGCTGACGATGGCTGGCGATTGTCTTTGGGGAACTCATGAG
>JANXQX010000272.1 GCA_025353305.1 Holophagaceae bacterium | reverse complement strand
TGCCTCTGCCCCTGGGGATGTCGATGAAGCTGACCACCCCCCGATCGCACGCAGTGCGTGCTCCCAATCGCGCCCTGAACTGCGGGCGCTCTTGGAGGGGGGCCCGTTCTGACATCCCCAGGTCTGGATATGGAACTTCATCGCGGTCCTGACCAAACCTTTCATTCTAGGAGATGGGCCCTTGGAAGTCCCCCAAAAACCCAACAATATGGGCCTTCTCCCGGGCATTTTCCAAGATCAAAGCAACCTCAGCTAGCGCATTCGCCCTTGATGGCGTTATCTTGTGGCACTAATCCCAAGAAAGGCAGCTGCATCGTGCCGGCCCCGACCAAAAAACTTGGTGAATTGCTCGTCGAGGCGGGATTGCTCACGCCTGCCCAGCTTTCAGAGACCTTGAGGCACCAGCGTTTCCACGGCGGACGCATGGGTGGCAACCTCGTCTCGCTCGGCTTCATCAGCGAGGACATGCTGATGAATTTCCTGGCCCAGCAGACCGGCGTGCCCCGGCTGGAGGGCAAGGCCCTGGAACATATCCGGCCCGAAGTGCTCAAACGCATTCCGCAACGGATGGCCGAGCAGCTGACCATCCTTCCCATTGAATTCAAAGAGCCCAAGAGCCTGGTGCTGGCCATGGCCGATCCATCGGACCTCAATGCCATAGACAGCGCCCGTTTTGCATCGGGCCTGAGCATCGAGCCTCTGGTGGCCTCCCACAGCATGCTGAGGGCCGCCATCGCGGAACAGTATCGGAAGGCTGAGCCCCCAGTCGAAACCACCTTCGAAGTGGGCCGCTCATTTTCCTCCGAAGATGCGCTGCCGGTCAGTTTCGACCTGCCAGCTATCCAGTTCACGCCCTCGCGGGAACCCACTAAACCGAATGCCATAGCCAATTTTGGCAGGGATCCGTTTTTCGACGACGTGCCGGAAGCCCGCCACATTCAGGCTGAAGAGCCCTTGGGTGTTTTCGCGTCCCTGGATGCCATCGATCCATTTTCCATCCCTTCTTTCGACATCACCGATGCCCCGGGCCTCCGGGGCACCCAGCCTGCCGTCAAACCCACGGAAGACGCCTCCCTCATTGTCCACGACCGTGTTGCCAAGCCGTCTTCCATCAAGCAGGTCGATACCTATGGCACGCGCCACCTGATTCTTGGGCTCGTCAAGATCCTGCAACGCCATGGCGTCATCGGCGATGAGGAAATCCAGCGCACCATCCAAGGGATGATCGAAACCGGCGAAATCAAGCCTGAATAAGGCTGTGGGCTTCAGGCGCTGGGCCTTAGGCGCTTGGCCGCAGGCCATAGGAAGAACGGCCGTAGGCCGCTCCAAATAGCCCACGGCCCACAGCCTAAAGCCCACGGCCGATTTAGGCCTCAAGCCTGCTTCTTGGCTTCCCACTCGCGCTTGAGGGCTTCTAGTTTGCTGAGGGTGCATCCGCCTTCGCCGCAGTTGGAACAGCTTCCACTGGAGCAGTCGCCCTTGCCGACAAGGCCCAGGAAGAAACCACGGCCAAAATAGAGTGCCGCGAGGGCCACCAGGATCAGGACGATGAGCATTTGCCAGTTCATGCGAATCCCATCATACGACCGAAGACCACCGTGCCCCAGGCCAGCAACCAACCCAATCCCAACCCGTAGGCCACGGAAAACCCCGCCCAGCCCCAGCTTCCGGCCTCACGGCGGATCATCGCCACGGTGCCCAGGCAAGGCGTGTAGATCAGCGTGAAGATCATGAAGGCCAGGGCGGTAAGGGGCGTGAGGCCGGTCTGGTCCCGCAACGACACCTGCAGCGGGCTCAGTTTTTCACCAGGCTTGGGTTCCTCACTGGCCTGATGGATCACCGCCATGGTGCTGACTACGATTTCTTTCGCGACAAACCCTGCGGTGAGCGCGATGACATCCTTCCAGGCCTCGGTGCGTTTGTGGTCCGGATCAAGGATGGGCCGCATCACGGGCTCCACGATCTTGCCCAGTTTCGCCGCGAGGCTGCTATTCACGATGCGGCTCTCCCTCGCCAGATCAAGATCCTTCAACTGGTCATCTTTTTGCCCCTGGGGAATCCGCAAAGCCATCACCGCAGTGCGTTTCTGCTGGTACTCATTGGTCCAGCCTGCGTTTGCGATCCCTGGATAGCGCGACAGGAACCACACCAGTGTGGCGCCCGCGAAAATCGTGGTCCCCGCGCGGGTAAGGAATACCTGGGCCTTGTCCCACATATGGATGATGGTGGCTTTCAATACCGGCATGCGGTAGGGCGGAAGCTCCATCACGAAGGGCGCCGATGGACCCGAGAACAATGCACTGCGCAGGATGCGGCCCATGAGCATGGCCAGACCGAAACCCAGGAAGTGCATTCCTATCACAGCCAAGGCGGCGCCGAAGGGTCTGAAGAAAGTTCCTGCGATGACGATGTAGACCTGCAGCCGCGCAGAGCACGAGATAAGTGGAGTGACCAGGATCGTGATGAGCCTGTCCTGCTTGCTTTCGATGGTGCGCGCGGCCTGGATCGCCGGAACATTGCAGCCAGATCCCATGAGCAGCGGAATGAAACTTTTTCCATGGAGGCCCATCAGGTGCATGGCCCGGTCCATGATGAAGGCCGCCCGGGCCATGTAGCCCGTATCTTCCAGAAAGCTGATGCATCCCATCAGGATCATGATCACCGGCAGGAACACCATGACCGCCGAAACCCCGGGGATGACGCCGTCCGTGAGCAGGCTCGTCAGCTCCCCCGCTGGAAGTCTGGCGGAAAGGAGCGCCGACATGGCTTTGAAGCCCCGGTCTATCCAATCCTGTGGATACTTGCCGAGGACAAAGGAGAGCGTATAGATCGCCACCATCACGGCCAGGAAAAGCGGGATCCCAAGGTAGCGATGGGTGAGCAGGCGGTCCAGCCTGGTGGTGTGGCTCACCTCTGGCGTGTCGGGTACCTTGGCTACTTCCTGAACCAGCCCGTGGAGAAAGCCATAGCGGAATTCCGCCAGCAGGGTTGCCGCATCTTCTCCCAAATGTGCGTGAAGGAAGGCACGGCTGGTTTCGAGCTGCGCCAGGATGGCTTCCCGCGCGTGGCTTTCACTCACCAATTTGATGGCCTCGACACTGCCCTCGAGCAATTGCAGCGACAGCCATCGGGGCTTGATGGCCTCGGCGAGATTCTCATCCCGTTTGATGTGGGCTACGAGCTTAGCCAGTTCACCTTCAATATCGTGGCCGTAGTCCATGGGTCCATGGCCCGCGGTTTCCGCCAGGAAATTACGGACCTTCGTTTCTGTTCCATCCAGCACCTGCAGCAACTCTGCCTTGAGGGCGTCCACACCTTCTTCCCGGTTGCCGATGGTGGGTATCACCGGACCGCCCAGCAGCGTTTCCAACGCGGGGATGTTCAACTCGATGCCTCGGCGTTCGGCGTCGTCCATCATGTTCAGCACGAACACCACGGGCTTGCCGAGCTCCAACAGCTGCGTGGTCAGGTAGAGATTGCGCTCCAGGTTCGAAGCATCCAGCACATTGATGATGAGGTCCACCTGCGCTTCCGCCAGGAACGAAGCCGCAATGCGTTCGTCCTCGCTTCTGGCTGAGAGCGAGTAGGTGCCGGGCAGATCCACCACTTCAAGCTCCCGGCCATCCATCTCAAGTGCGCCGCTGCGCCGCTCCACGGTCACACCGGGCCAGTTGCCCACATGGCGTCGCGACCCGGTGAGCGCATTGAAAAGCGTGGTCTTCCCGGAGTTGGGATTTCCAGCCAGCGCGATGATCACGGCCATGGCCGACTAGCCTAAGGACTGGGCGATGGGTTGAACCAGAATGCAGGCGCCTTCATCCCGGCGCAGGCTCAGGTGGTAGCCCTTCAACACCAACTCCATGGGGTCGCCCAGGGGCGCCAGTTTTTCTACCTTCAGGATCGCGCCCCGGATGAAGCCCATTTCCAAGAGCCGCTGCCGGATGGCGCCCTTGGCCTGCAGTTGCACCACGGTGGCACTCATGCCTGGCAACAGCTGGCTCAGAAACTGAATCCCGGATGCCCCGACAGGATTCGCTTCAATTTGTTGATTTTGAGTCATTGTCTCAACTCCATCTCACCCAGTGTACCGCCCCCGCACTGCTTCGCAATGTGCCTGAGATCACAAACCGATTGGACTCCGCCGCTTCGGAGCGGTCTTGGTCCTTGCGGAAGCCGAGGCGAACGGAAAGACAGGGACTCCATCAACTGCAACTCTCCGCGCGAGCCCGGGGCTATGATGGCTTCCAAGGAACCCCTATCATGGCCAGCCCCTCACCAGCCCCAGAGCGGGACGCCCAGCTTCTGGGCCTGGCGTTGCTGCACGGCTATGTCAATCAGTCCCAGATGCAAGAGGCCGCAAATGCAGATCCGGATCCCTCGGCGATCCTGACCTCCCTCCGGGCAGCGGGGATCGTGGATGAACCGTGCCTGCATGGACTTGAGCAGAGCCTCGACGGGCTGAACGCCATTCGCGGAGATACCACCGCGACCCGGGCTATTTCCAACAGGCCCGACCCCTTGCATACCCTGGGGTTGCCAGCCCCGGATCAAAACTCCGGAGCCACCTCCAACAGCAACATTTTCCGCCAACTCACCCTGGCCAAGTGGAAGCATTACCAGAACCTCCGCTTCATCGGCGAGGGCGGCATGGGCCGGATCTTCAAGGCCCTCGACCCCGATCTCAAGCGCACGGTCGCACTCAAGTTCCTGCGCGGCCAGGATCCCGTCCAGCTCAGCCGCTTCCTCTTCGAAGCCCAGGCCCAAGCCCTGGTCGAACACCCCAACATCTGCAAGGTATACGAAGTCAACGAATGGCTGGGCCATCACTACATCGCCATGCAGTACGTGAATGGTCCTTCCCTGGGGAAGCTGGCTCCGGCTCTCAGCCTCGAGGCGACCCTCCGCATCATGCAGACCGTGGCCGAGGCCGTCCACGCCGCCCACCGAAGGGGCCTGATCCACCGGGATATCAAACCCTCGAACATCCAGGTGGAGAAGGACGATGACAACGTCTACCGGCCCTACGTATTGGACTTCGGGTTGGCCCGGGGCCAGGATTCCGCTGGCCTAACGGTTTCAGGGTTGGTGGTGGGCACGACCGCCTACATGGCCCCCGAGCAGGCCCGGGGCGAGGCCCACCAGATTGATCGGCGCACGGATGTGTACGGCCTGGGGGCAACCCTCTATCACGTCTTCACTGGCACGCCGCCCTTCGGCAAGGCCGTCGGAGTGGAATGCCTGCGCATGGTGTTTGATGTGGAGCCGCAGTCATTGCGGAAGCTCGTCCCGGAGCTGCCGGCGGACCTGGAAACCATCGTCATGAAGTGTATGGAGAAAGATCCCGCCCGACGCTACGACGACGCCCATATGCTGGCCGAAGACTTGCGGCGCCTGCGGGAGGGGGAACCCATCCAAGCCCGCCCCGCCACCCTTGCCTATCGGGCCTCCCGCTTCGCGAAGCGGAACCGTGGGCTGGTGGCCATCAGCGCCGTCGCGGCTGCGGGCCTGATGATATTCGGTGGCGTTGCCCTCAACGCCAATATCAACTCCAGCATCCGCGCCAGCCATGCCCAGCACTTCGGTCAGGAGGCTGAACGTATCGAGGCACTCCTGCGCTACGCCCGGTTGCTGCCCCGGCAGAACATCGAGCCCCGCCTGGCCGAAGCACGCCAACGCCTGGCGAACATGGAAAAGGAGGCTCGCAGCGCGGGCCGCCTGGCGGCAGGTCCTGGTGCCTATGCTGTTGGCCGCAGCCTGCTGGCCTTTGGCGAGGTGGACCAGGCCATGCCCCATCTTCAGCGGGCGCTGGATTCAGGCATGCATTCCCCGGAGCTGAGCTACGCGCTGGGGCGGGGCTACGGATTGTTGTACCAACGGGAACTGGAACGCACCCGGAGCCTGTCGCTTCCTGAACTGCGCGAGGCCCGACTGCGCGAGATCGAGCGCCAGTGGCGGGATCCAGCCCTGGCCCAGCTGCGGCAGGCAAAGGGCCTGAGCCTGGAGCCCCCCGAGTATCTAGAGGCGCTGGTGGATTCCTTCGGCGGGCATACCGACACCGCCCTGGAGAAGGTTCGCATCGCCATCGCCAAGGCCCCCTGGTTCTATGAAGCCAAGGGCCTTGAGGGCGAACTGCTCCTTGCACAGGCCCAGGAAAGTCCCACCAGCGCAGATGCCTCCCCCAACCTGGCGAAGGCCTCCGCCAGCGTGGCCCAGGCCTCCCAGCTGGCGCCCAGCGATGCCGGGCTGTGGATCCTGGAGGCCAGAATCCAGCGGGAAGCCCTTCGGCGTGCTGGCCCGATGCCCGGCTGGGAAGGAAGCCTGGACCGCTGCAGGGTGGCCACCCTCACCGCCCTGCAGATCCGCCCCGGAGAGCCCTCACCTCTCGTCCATCTTGCCTTCGCCCTGCTTGCGGCCGGACAAATCAGGGATGAAGGCCGTGGTTCCAGCCTGCCAATCATCGAGGAAGGCCTGGCCACGACGGAGCGCTTGGTGGCGGCCGCTCCAGGCAATCCTGAGGCTTTGGCGGCACGGACCGGGCTCCTGGAAACCCGGGGGAGATGGAAGCGCAATACCGGCTTGGATCCCGACACGGACTTCTCGGAATCGGTGGCCACGGCCCGCAAGGCGTTGTCCCTATCGCCTGGAGACACGGATCTACTGGCGGCAGGCCTCAGGGCCGCCCAGTCGCGATTCACCTACCTGGCCAGCGTCGGCGGGGACGTGGGCCCCGCCATCGACCAGGCCTTCGCCTGGGCCAAGGATCTGGAAGCGCGCTTCCCCGATGCCATGGTGACCCACATGCGCCTTGCCACCCTCTACAACGAAGTGGCCGAGTACAAGCGGCTCCATGGTGAGGATCCCCGGCCCGACCTTGAGCGTGCCTTTGCCGAGGTGGAAGCGGCGTCGAAGCGGGGGCTTGATGCCCAGAGGTATCGGGAGTTCAAGGGAACAGCCCACCTCATCCGCGCCCAGCACGCCCTGGCTATTGGATTGGATGCCATCCCCGATTCCGAAGCGGCCATCACTGCCTTCCGTGAACGAGCTGCGGTTCCTCCACGCACCGGAATAAAATTCGGCACCCTTGCAGAGGCCCTCCTCTGCAGGTCGGAGACCGCCCTGGAACTGGGTCGGGAGCCGGGCATCTGGATCGAGGAGGCCGATTCGGCCCTGGCCCAGGCTATCCCCATGATCGACTACTACTGGCTCTTCCAACTCCAGGGCCAGTCGGAATGCCTGAAGGCCCGCTGGGCAATCTTCAAGGGGCTCCCGGCGGACCGCCACATCGAGACTGGTTTGAAGGCTTACCGCACCGCCACGAAACTCAGCCGCAGCGCGCCTTCCTTCGAAGGCATCGCCCGGTTGCACTTGGTGCGGGCCAATAGTGCCGACCGTCGGAAAGATGATCTGCCCGAGGGAATCAAGGCCGCTCGGAAAGCCCTGGAACTGGACCCGCGTTCCGGGGAAACTTCCCTGCTGTTGAGTTCCCTCTACCTGGCCCGGGCGGAACAGGAGGCCCCCTCCGCCTCCAGCCAGACCAAGGCCCAAAGCCAAGCCATGTTCCAGCAGGCCCTCCAACTCAACGGCAATCTCAAGCGGAAATCCGAGGCCTACTTCAAGGCCACAGTTTCACGCCACACATCGGCTCCTTGATCCGGAGCGCTTCCTGGCCGGCTTTGGTCCCGCCAATGGATGAATCCAGGGCGAGCTTCCTGGGAGTGGCACCACCCGTGCTGTAGATGCTCGGGTCGAAGATGTGCTTGCCCTGGTGCGGTCCTTTCATGACCTTGCCCCAGCCAATGCCGATGCAATTTCCAAGAGCTTTCTTTTCAAGCACCAGGGTCTGGGCGCGGCCTTTCCCCGCCAACTCTGCCTCGATCGTGATCTTGATCAGTTTTCCGGGAGAAGGTTTCACGCCGCACAGTGGCTCCTTGACCCTGAACGCCTCTGGGCCAGCCATGACCTCCGATGGCCGGATCTTCATTCCGGGAGCGGCGAAAATACTCGGGTCGAAGATGTGCTTGCCCTTGTGCGGTCCCTCCGCCGTGAGCTTTCCCCAGCCAACGCCGATGTAATCCTCGAGCGCCTTCTTTTCCAGTGCCAATGTTGAAATGCTCCCCTCCTCCAGCTCTGCCTCGATGGTAATTTTGACAAGTTTCCATTTGGCCATTGGCCCCTCCTGGTTGGGTTGGAATGCTGCGGCCATTGTGGCCAGGAAAATCCAGGATTAATCGCTTCCGGAGCCGGATTCTGCATCAGAGCGACGAGTTGTGCTCAATGTCACAGGAATAGACTGCTGGCGGGCCGGGACCTGCGTCTACAGGCCGCTCCACCGGTTCGTGATCCTGGCGGAAGGCCTGGATAGCGTGGAGGGGGCCTAAAACAACCCGGGCCGCGCAGGGCGCCACCCCCACGACAGATTCACTCCCCGGCCGCCTGATCCTTGCGCGCATCGATATCGTCGGGATACTGCAAGGCGTCGTGGCCGCGCTCGCCCGTGCGGATCCGCACCACATCATCGACGGGATAGATGAAGATGACGCCATCGCCGGAGGCCCCCGTGCGTGCCACCTGGATGATGGTCTCGATGGCTTTCTCGACATTGTGGTCGCTCAGGACGATGTTCATCTGCATCTTGGGGATCATGTCCATGCGGTACGAGGTTCCCCGCCAGGACAGTTCGATGCCGCCCTGCCGGCCATGCCCGCGCACCTCGAACACATTCATGCCGATGATGCCGATTTCCTGAAGTGCGTTCTTGACCGCATCCAGGGCTTCTTCACGGATGATTGCTTCAATTTTCTTCGTCATGGGAGTGGGCTCCTTCGGCATTCATCTGGGGATCAGGTAGGGTACACGCCCTCCTTCCGGATTGCGGTTCTGCATCAGAATTTGCTCTTCCGGTGAGTGGCCGGGGACTGTTGGGACAGTTTTCCGCCCGGCATGATCACATCCACCGAACTGTAGGCTGGCGCTCCCATCTCTGGAATGTCCAGCCCTTGGATCTCATGGGATGGATCCGAACGCATGCCAGTCACTTTGTCGATCAGCCAGAACAGGATGAAACCCGTGAGCGCGAACCACAGGATGTTCACGATCACGCCGATGGTCTGCGCACTGAATTGGCTCCAGCCGCCGCCGTAGAAGAGCCCCCGCACCGTTCCAGCCACGCCGTTCCAGCCATCGCCATAGGTCCCATCCGCGAAGAGGCCAAGGGCAAGGCAGCCCCACGCGCCGTTGGCGCCATGCACGGCCACGGCTCCGACCGGGTCATCCACCTTGAACACCTGTTCCAGAAGGAAAGTGACCTCCACCACGATGACCCCCGCCACCACTCCGATCAGAGCGGCCCCCGCAGGACTCACAAAGGCGCAGGCAGCGGTGATGGCCACCAGACCTGCCAGAATGCCGTTGCACATCATGCCCGGATCAGGAGTCTTGGTCTTCAGCAGCCACATCCAAAGCGTCGCGATCAAGCCGGCGGTCAGGGAGGCGATCATGGTGTTGACCGCCACGACCGCGAACCGCAGATCGGAACCCGCCAGGGTTGAACCGGCGTTGAAGCCGAACCATCCGAAGCACAGGATGAGCGTCCCGATGACCGCCATCGGAATGTTATGGCCTGGGATGACGTTGGCGGAACCGTCCTTGTTGTATTTCCCGATGCGCGGTCCGATGTACCAGGCACCCACGAAGGCCATCACTCCGCCCGCCAGATGGACCACCGAGGAACCCGCGAAATCCACATGCCCATGCCCGAGATGGAACAGCGAGCCCAGCTGGGAGAGCCAGCCGCCTCCCCAGACCCAGTTCCCGTAAATGGGATAGAGCAACCCGCCAACGAACCAGCCGTAGAGGAAGAACGATTTGAATTTCCAGCGTTCGGCCATGGCCCCTGTTGGAACGGTGGCGGTGGCATCCATGAAAACGGTTTGGAACAGGAAGAGGGCGAAGACTGCGACATGGTAGGTTGCACCGCTCAGAAAGAAGCCGGCTGAGCCGAAGAGTCCGAAAGTTTTTCCGAAGAGCGTGATCCCATGTTCGTGGCTCAGCCCCGTGAAGCCCCCCATCGTGCCGAGGGGCCCAAGTCCACCGAACATCAAGGCAAAGCCGCAGGCCCAGAAAGCGAGTGTGGCCGTCGGGTAGATCAGCAGGTTCATGGACATGGTGTGGGCGGCGTTCTTGGCGCGGGTGAAGCCCGTTTCCACCATGGCGAAACCCGCCTGCATGAAGAAGACCAGGAAGCCTGTGAGCAGGATCCACATCATGTTGATGGCGACCTTGGTGTGGCCCACTTCCGCCGCGACTTCACCAAGCGTGGGCGACCCTGCCTTGGCCGCCGTGATATCCGAAATGCCGCCCGTATGCGTTCCCGAGGGGTCCGGTTCAGCAGAGGCGCCGGCCGGGGACTTCACCACCAGACTCGAAGCGTCCACGGTTGGAGGAGGTACGACCCCGCGTGGTTCCTCAGCTCGCAACGCACCCAAAGCTGCAGAGAGAAGGAAACAGAGCGCCCATCGCCTGGAAAGAAAACGACCCATCACCATGTTTGAACTCCTTGGGATTCCAGGTATGAGAATTTGTGCTGTGGATCTGCGCTCATGTGTCAGAGGTATGGCCAGTGGAGCATTTCGGGGCGATCGCGTGAAGGAAGTTGAGGGACAGGTTGTGACCTTGTATAGCAGGCCCGCATTCCATCCCCATGGTATTTCATTGGAGACCCATTTGGCCCCAGAGAGGCAGTCGCGATTATGCTAGGTCAACCCAGAATTGGAGCCCCTCATGCACCCTCTCTCCCGACCAATTCCTCTGCCCGCGCATCCCGATTCCAAACGCTGCAGCCAGAATCACTGATGTGAGGATGCCGGGAAGCAATCGTGGAGGCGCTCAATGAGCACCCTGTTGTTCACCCACCCCGCCTGCCTGGAGCACGAAACCGGGCCGGGCCACCCGGAGCGCCCGGAACGGCTGCGGGCCATTCTCCGGGCCCTGGATGAAGCGGAATTCGATGGACTCCTGCGGGCCGAAGCGCCGATGGCCAGCCTGGACGCCCTTGCCCGGGTGCATCCGAGGGATTTTCTGGAGAGGATCCTGGCTGCCATTCCGACCCATGGGTTCGCCGATCTGGACGGCGACACGACCGTGTCCCCCGGCTCCAGGGAGGCCGCCTTGAGGGCGGCAGGGGCCGTCTGCGCCGCGGTGGAGGCAGTGGTCCTCGGCAAGGCCAGAAACGCCTTCTGCGCTGTCCGGCCGCCTGGCCACCATGCCGAGCCCGAACAGGCGATGGGTTTCTGCATCTTCAACAACGTTGCCATTGGCGCCCGTCACGCCCAGTCGCTGCCTGGGATCGAGCGGGTAGCCATCCTGGATTTCGACCTGCACCACGGGAATGGGAGCCAGGCGGTGGCGGAAGCCGATGCATCGCTCTTCTACGCTTCCACACATCAGTGGCCGCTGTATCCGGGAACGGGCTCGGGCAGTGAGACCGGTCTTGGAAACGTGGTCAATGTCCCCCTTGCTCCAGGGACCGGCAGCGAGGGATTCCGGTATGCGATTTCGGAACGGATCCTTCCAGCCCTCGCGTACTTCGGACCGGACCTGTTGATGGTCTCCGCAGGCTTCGACGCCCACCGGGCCGACCCTCTCGGCGAACTGGACCTCGGCGAAGAGGATTTCGCCTGGGCCACGGCCCGCTTCCGGGATTTCGCAGAGGATTACTGTGGCGGCCGCCTGGTCTCGGTCCTAGAGGGCGGGTACAACCTGGAAGCCCTGGCGGCCTCCGCTGCCGCCCATATCCGGGAATTGATGAAGGCCTGAATCAGAAGCGGGAATAAGACTTGCCGGACTGAAATCCGCTGCGATACTTCCTTGATTCTCGGTTCAATTATTCGATGGCTCAAATCCCTTTTCGGGCCTGGGTCCACCACCTTCAAGACTGCGAGGGCGCCATGGCGCTGCATCCGTCGCTCGAACGCTACTCCGGGAAAATCTGTTCCGCCCCCGAAGCCGTCCTCAGGATAAAGCCCGGATCGCAGGTTTTCATAGGAACCGCCTGCGCGACGCCGCGAGCCCTGGTTCAGGCCATGGAGGCCCTCAATCCGCCTCCCGCCGACGTGGATCTGATCCATTTCATCACGACCGGAGCCGTAGCCCATGATGCCGAGGGAACGCCCCTCACCCGGTACCGCCACCGCTGTTTCTTCGTCGGGTCGGATGTGCGGGCTGCCGTCCGCCTCGGCATCGCCGAGTACATCCCCATCTCGGCCGTCCGGGTGCCGGGACTCATGGAGATCGGCCGGATCCCCATCGACGTCGCGCTGATCCAGGTCTCCCTGCCTGACGAATTCGGCTACGTCAGTCTCGGTGTGTCCGTGGACATGGTGGCCGCCGCCGTGTCCGCGGCCAAACTGGTCATCGCCGAGGTGAACCCAGCAATGCCATGGAGCATGGGCGATTCGGCCATCCACCTTTCCTCGGTGGATCTCCTGGTGCCCGTGGAGACCCCCGTCATCGAGTACGTCTACACACCGGCCGAAAGCGAAGTGGTGGAGCGCATCGCCGAATACATCGCGGGCATCATCGATGACGGCTCGACCCTCCAGATCGGCCTTGGCCAGATCCCCAACGAGGCCCTCCGGTATCTGGAGGACCGGCGCGATCTCGGCATCCATTCCGAGGTCATCAGCGACGCCATCATTCCCCTTCTGGAAAAAGGGATCATCAACGGGAAGCAGAAGACTGGCCACCGGGGCAGGATCGTCACCAGCTTCGCCATGGGCACCAAACGCCTCTACGACATGATCGACAGGAATCCCCTGTTCGTCTTCCAGCCCATCGAGCGGGTCGCGGATCCGCAGGTCATCGCCGCGCAGCACAAGATGGTTTCCATCACCCAGGCGTTTGCCGTGGACCTCACTGGCCAGGTCTGCGCGGACCAGTTCGATGGAGAGTTCTACAGCGGTCTGGGTGCCCGGGGCGAATTCATCAGCGGTGCCACGCGGTCCATCGGCGGGAAGGCGATCATCTGCATGACGAGCACCACGGAAGGTGGCATCGGCTCCCGGATCCGCCCGCAGTTGCGCATGGGAGAGGGTGTCACCGTGACGCGCGGCGACGTGCACTATGTAGTGACGGAATACGGGATCGCCTACCTGTTCGGAAAATCCCTTCGTGAGCGGGCCCTGTCATTGATCGCGGTGGCGCACCCGCAGTCCCGGGGCTATCTCCTTGAGCAAGCCAAACGCCTTGGCTACATTTCAGAAGACCAATCCCTCAAGAATCTCCAGGCCTATCCGGTGGAAGAGGAACGCCAGGTTAAGCTGAAGAACGGCCTGGAACTTAAGCTGCGACCGGCCCACGCCGCCGACGCCGACGGCATCCGCAGTCTGTTCCACAAGATGTCCGACGACGATAAATACACCCGCTTCTTCCAGCGGCTCAAGCACCTCTCCAACAAGGAAATCCAGCGGCTCTGCAACCTCGATTACGAGACCGAGGTCGCCTTCGTGGCCGTGGGCGGCCCCCGGGAACAGGAAACCGTGGTCGCCCAGGCCTGCTACTTCGTGAACCCCAGCACCAACCTGGCGGAAACGGCCTTCATGGTTGACCCCGCCTGGCAGGGCACAGGCCTTGGATCGGCCCTGCAGCGACGCATGGTCGAGCACGCCAAGGCCCGTGGGATCCGGGGCTTCGTCGCCGAAATTCTCCCGGGCAACACCCACATGATCGCACTGGCCCGGGCAGGTTCCAGTAACGTGCACACCGAACGGGTCGAAGACGTGGTCCATGTGACCGCGCTGTTCTGATCCACGGGTGCGCCGGTCCTGAACGGACTTGTGCATCCGGTTTTTGTGGGCTGCCGCTCACTCTGTTGAGCATCGCTCCTCCACGTTTGGCTGGATACACTGCATTACTTAAGCCCACACTTGCACCCGGACTCCACATGACTCCTCTCACCATTCCGAATGCGTTGACCCTGCTTAGGATATTGGCAGTGCCTTTCTTCGCCATTGCGGTCTGGTACAACCACCTATGGGAGGCCCTGGCGATTTTCGTGGCGGCGGGTTTGACCGATCTGCTGGATGGCTGGATCGCGCGGAGGTTCAATCAGGGCTCGGCCTTGGGCGAGATCCTGGATCCGGCGGCCGACAAGCTGCTGATGACCACTGCCTTCATCCTCATGGCGCTGCCCAAGGATCATTTGAAGATGCCCATCCCAACCTGGGTGGCCATCCTTTCCATCAGCCGCGATGTGGTGATCTCCTTTCTGGCGCTGCTCTCACTCGTGCAACACATCGGCCTGAACCGGCGGCCTTCCATACTCGGCAAGTTCACCACCGGCTCCCAAATCGTGTCCCTGGGCGTGGGTCTGCTGGCGAACGCCCAGGGACCCCAAGCTTGGCAGCGGTTCGCGCTGCCGTGGGTCTACTACGTCATGGCCGGCCTGGTGCTGGCCAGCGGCATCCACTACTACTTCCGCAGTCCGGTCGAGGCCAAGGGAACATGAGCGACGAACCCCGCCCGCGCCGCGCCCTGGAAACCTTGGCCGGTGGGATCCCGCTTCGTTTCACGGCCATCTTCTTCGGTCTGATCGTGGCCCTGTGGCTGCTGCGCCAGGCCTTGATGCCTTTCTTCGTCGCCATGGTGCTGGCCTACCTGCTGGGTCCGCTGGTGGAGACCCTGGCGCTTCGCGTGCGGCGCGGCTTCGCCGTCTTCTTTGTCCTGTTCGCCGCGCTGGCTTCGGTGACGGCGGTGCTGGTTCTGCTTTTACCATTCCTTTCAGGCCAGGTTTCCAGGCTCTTTGCATCCCTTCCCCAGTGGCAGGGACTCCTGATGAAGAAGCTGGGTCCCGCCATGCAGGCCCACCCGGCCTGGATGGAAAAAGTACGCAACGCCATGGACACTCTGGACCCGGCCTCCGCGTTGAAAGGCCTGCTGCAGGCCGGCTCGGGCATGCTGGACTTCGTGCTCACGGGCGTCACCCTCATCCTCGTGCCGTTGATCCTTTACCATCTGCTCCTGGATGGTCCCCGGCTGCTCGCATCCGTGGAATCCCTGGTGCCACCGCGGTTCAGGGACCGCTCCCGCGGCATGGCCTCCGAGATCCACGAACGGCTTGGGGGCTTCATCCGGGGCCAGCTCGCCGTAGCCCTCACCATGGCGATATTGCAGGGATTGGCACTCACCCTCCTGGGCGTTCCCTACGGTTGGATCCTGGGCATTCTGGCAGGGCTCTTCACTGTGATTCCCTATTCGCCCTATCTTGTGGGACTCGCCCCGGCACTGATCCTGGAGCTGCTGCAGGGCGCCAGCGGCGCGCGGCTTGGCATCGTGACCCTGACTTTCGCCGCCGTGCAGGCCGTGGAAGGCCTCTATCTGACTCCTGTATGGGTGGGCCGTGCCAGCCGGCTGCACCCCCTGGAAGTGCTGCTCGCGCTCGTCGCCTTCGGGCATTGGTTCGGCCTCCTGGGCCTGCTCTTTGCCGTGCCTCTGATGGTGACGGTGAAGGTGGTGTTCCGCGTGCTGCTGGAGGATTACCGGCAGCATCCGTGGTTCACGGAAACTGTGTCACACTGATGATTCCTCGGGCCGACCCATGGCCGACGGAATCAATCGCGCCGTGAGGCGCCACAGGAGAATCTAATGGCCATTGAACGCTTGCAGAAAATTCTTGCGGCCGCAGGCATCGCCTCGCGCCGCGCCAGCGAAAAGCTGATCCTGGAAGGCCACATCCACGTGAACGGCAAGCTCGTCACTGAGCTTGGCTCCAAGGCCGACCCGCGCCGTGACCAGATCACCGTGGATTTCAATCCCATCCAGAAAGAACAGCCCATCTACATCCTGATGAACAAACCGAAGGGCTACATCACGTCGGTGAAAGATGATGAGGGCCGTCCCACCGTGATGGCGCTGCTCCAGGGCGTCACGCAGCGGGTCTATCCGGTGGGCCGCTTGGACTTCAATTCCGAAGGGCTGCTGCTGCTCACCAACGATGGCGAGCTCGCGCAGACGCTCATGAAGCCCGACCATGAAATTCCGAAGGTCTACCTGGTGAAGGTCCATCGCAATCCCAAACCGGAAACGCTCCAGGAGATGCGCGAAGGCTTCCGGCTCAGCGGCCGCAAGCTGAAGCCCTGCGGCATCGAGATCGCCGAAAAGGCCGACAATCCGTGGCTCAAGGTGACGCTCACCGAGGGCAAGAATCAGCAGATCCGCAAGATGGTCGCCGCCGTGGGCCATCCGGTGTCCAAGCTCAAGCGGATCCAGTACGGACCGTTGATCGACCCAGCCTTGAAGCCTGGCGCCTGGCGCTTTCTCAATGGCATGGAGATGAGGGCATTGAAGAGCCTGTAAAAACGGACGGTGGGCTGTAGGCTGTGGGCAGTTAGCTGATGGCCTTGGACGCTAGGCTTTGGGCCTTTGGCATAAGACTATTAATCTTTGCCCGGGCGCCAAGCGCTGCACGGTTTTCCTACAGCCTACAGCCCACAGCCCACAGCCCAATCAAATCGCTTCCTCGTCATCTTCAGCGTCGTCCTTCCCCGGTGGAGTCTCTTTGGGGGCTTCGACCACGAGAGGGGTCTCGCGTTTTTCGGTGCCCATGCTCAAGGTCAGCGTGTACTTGCCTGGAAGGATGAAGGGACGGCGGCCGGTGGGCAGGCCTTTGATCGTGGCGCCATCCACCAGCAGATCCCAGTCCACGCGATTGAGACCTGCATTAGCATTGACTTTCCAGGTGCGCACCGAATCTTTCTTTTCATTCAATAGCTGAAGTTCAATGGCGCCCGGTTTGGAGGCGCTGAACCAGAACGACTGGCCTTTGGTCTCGCCACGGGGCCACCAGGTGGGCCGGTCGCGCTTCCAGCTTTTCTGAGCCAGGACTTTCCTGGTTTCGAAAAGGTGCAGGGATTCTACGGCCACTTCCGTCGTGAACTTTTCCAGGGCCTCGATGGGCGCGACCCAGGCGCTTCTACCGTGGGTCCCGACCACAAGATCGTGTGCCTTGGCCTGGATGGCCAGATCATGAACGGGAACGTTGGGCATGTCGTGGGCCATGGCCTCCCAATGATTCCCGGCATCCAGGCTGGTGTAGACCCCGAAATCAGAACCCACAAATAGCAGGTTCTTGTTGGCGGGATCCTCGCGGATCACGTTCAGGTTCTCCTCGGGCAGATTGGCCTTGATGTTCGTCCAAGTGGCACCGAAATCCACGGATCTAAAAATGTAGGCGGCGCTCTCATCGTTGCGCAAGCCGCTCAGCGTCGCGTAAACGGTGCCTTCATCGAAATGGCTGGGCTCCATGCGGGTGATCCAGCGGTTTGCGGGTAGCCCCTTGGCGATCTCGCTCCACGCATAGCCGCCATCCCGGCTCACCCAGGCTCGACTGTCATCGGTTCCCGCATACAGCAACCCGAAACGCATCGGGCTTTCAGCAAGTGAAGTCAAAGTGCCGAAGGGCACGTTGCCGGCCTTGGGATTCGTGCTGAGATCGCCGCTGATCGCCTTCCACGTGGTGCCGTGGTCCAGGCTGCGCATCACGTGCTGGGTGCCTGTGTAGAGGATGTCGGCGCTATGGGGGCTCAGCAGCAGCGGCGTCATCCAGTTGAAGCGGTAGGGTGCTTCCTTGAGCTTGTGGCGCGGCTGGATGGACTTGAATTCGCCCGCCTTGGAGTTGATGCGGAACATGGATCCGAACTGGTATTCCGCATAAATGGTTGCGTTGTCGCGGGGGTCCACTTGCACAAAGCCGCCGTCGCCACCCAGGATGTTGCGCCAGCCGTCACTTTGCGCGCCAGGCCGCAAGGGTTCCGAAGGTCCCATGCGCACGCTGTTGTCCTGCAGGCCGCCGTAGATCCGGTAGGGCTCGGCATTGTCGGTGGCGATGGTGTAGAACTGGCCAACGGGGAGGTTCTTGATGCCGCGCCAGCTGCGGCCGCCGTTGGTGCTGACATCCAGGCCGCCATCGTGGCCAAGCACGACGCGCTCCGGGTCGGATGGATCCATCCAAAGGGCGTGGAAATCCGCGTGCGCGGCGTATTCCGGGGTGCCGTTCGCGCCATGAAAGGTCTGCCCGCTATCCCGGCTTTCAATCATGGGCATGCCCAGAAGATAGACGTGGCGATCATCCTTGGGATCCACACGCACCTGGCCAAAGTAGTAGCCATAGCTATAGACCACGTCATCCAGCCGGCCCGCGTGCGTGCGCTTCCAGGCGGCGCCGCCATTTTCCGAGACATAGAGTTCCGGCCCGACGATGTGCACGTCGAAGAGGGCCCGCTCTGCATCCGAGACGTAGGCCAGCAGGTCCTTCACCTCAATCTTGCCGGCCTTGAGATCGGCCTTGACGCTCTCGGCGGTGATGTCCTTGTGGAAGCCGTTGTCCTTCAGGAACTCCTTGAGTTTCTTGTCATCGAGCTTCAGCGCTTCATCTCTGCTCAGCTTCTGCACCTGCTTGATGGTGAGCTTCTCGGGATCCTCGAAGGGATCCTTCTCGAAGTCCGGCCGCGCGGTCTGATTGTCCACGAAGGCATAGAGCTTGGAGGAATTCTGGCGGCTAATGGCCAAGCCGATCCGCCCGGTGCCATCACCATTCGGAAGGCCGCCCTGCAGCTGCTTCCAGGTGGCACCGCCATCCACACTCTTATGGATGCCGCTGTTCACGCCGCTTTCCAGGAAATCATAGGGCTTGCGATCCTTCTCCCATAGCGCCGCGTAGATGATGGCCGGGTTGGAGGGGTCGACCACGAGATCCACCGCCCCGGATCTGCCAGACGCCGCCAAGATCTGCTTCCAGCTATTGCCGCCATCTTCGGTCTTGAAGACGCCACGCTCGCCGCCGCTGGTGTAGAGCGGACCCTGGGCTGCCACATAGACAATTTCAGGGTTGCGCGGGTCCACGGCGATGCGCGCGATGCGGTGGCTGTTTTTCAAACCCACATTAGCCCAGGTCCTGCCGCCATCGGTGCTCTTGAAAAGCCCTGAGCCCCCGTAGGAACTGCGGCTGGCATTGGCCTCGCCGCTCCCGGCCCAGATCGTTTTCGGCTGTCCCGGTTCACCCCACTGCACGGCGATGGCGCCGAGCGCAAAGGCGCCTTCATGGTCGAACAGCGGGGTCCAATCGGCACCTTCATTGTTCGTGTACCACAGTCCGCCGGTGGCGAAGGCCACGACCCAAGCGGAAGGCCTGCGGTCGTCAGCGGCCAGGCCCACCACACGCCCGCCCTGCCCCATGGGCCCGACACTGCGGAAAGGGATGGCTTTGAGCGTGCTCTCTGCGAGCAGTTTGTTGCGTTGCGCAAAGGCGCTTTCACGCGCCTCAGGCGACGGCGTGGCCGCTTCGGGATGAAAGCGCGCGGCCTGTTCCGTCTTGGTCAGCGGCTTGTCCCCCACAGCCAACGAAAAAGCGGTCAAGGCCAGACAGGCAAGCGATCCGACATGCATGGAAACCTCAGCGATGGACTCGTATGACGAGGCATACAGACTAGCGCAATTTGCACGACATCATCCGGGTAGGGCAACACCCGCAGAGGAAGCAGAGATAGCTGAGCTTCCCAGAGAAAACCAGTCTATTGAAGGAAGTCCCTGCGCAGCTCCATTCCCTCTGCCTACCTCCGCGAATGTTTTATCCCAGATATTCGAACCAAAATTTTTACGCCGAAACCTAGAGCGGCTCGTCCTGGAAGCTCAGCAGGTGGCCGCTCTTCTTGGCCTTGGTCCTCAGGTAACGCAGGTTGTGGGGATTGCTGGCCTGCTGGTGGACCTCGCGCATGACTTCGATGCCCGCATCTTCCAGCGCCAGAATTTTTTTAGGATTGTTGGTCAGCAGCAGCACCTTGCGGATGCCGAAGAAGCGCAGCATCTCGATGGCGGAATTATAGGTGCGGAGGTCGTCGGCAAAGCCCAATAGGTGATTGGCTTCCACTGTGTCATGTCCCTGCTCCTGCAGTGCATAGGCCTTGAGCTTGTTCAGCAACCCGATGCCGCGGCCCTCCTGGCGCAGATAGAGGACCATGCCACCATGCTCGCCGATGTACCGCAGAGCCGATTCCAGCTGCTGTCGGCAATCGCATTTCAGGCTGCCCAGCACCTCGCCGGTCAGACACTCGCTGTGGATCCGCAGCGTGATGCGATTTCGTGAATCGATGTCCCCGGAGATGATGGCCAAGTGCTCTTTGCCCGTGGCTTTTTCGAGGAACCCATAGACCGTGAACTTGCCGAAGATTGAGGGAATATCGGCCTTGGAAACAAAGGGCACTCGCTCGGTATCGAACTTCTGGATGACTTCGAGTTGAACGGCATTGCTGGAATCCTTGAGCATGCTTCGTCCCATCAAGAAGGAGAGTGTTTAGGGCTATCGTCACGCCGACGATTGCGCGCGGTCTTCATGCCTAATAGCCGGAGAATTCCTCGGTGCGGATGTCGTCCTCATCCACTCCGGCAGCCGTGAGCACCTGGCGCATGGCAACCACCATTGCCGGAGGACCCGCGATGTAGTAGATGGGACCCCCAAGCTCCTGGAGATGGCGGCTGAGCATGGGCCCATCGATGAATCCCTGCTCCCCCTTCCAGGGTCGCTTGGATTTCGCCATCTCCGCCATCGTTGCGATGAGGTGGAAATTCGGGTTTCTGGATGCCAGGCCGGACAGCTCATCCAGGAACGGGGCATCCTCCGGACGCCGGTTCGAAAAGAACAAGTGGATCAAGTGCGGCAGGTTTTCCTTGGCCGCTTGCCGGGCGATGCTCAGGAAGGGAGTGATGCCGATGCCGCCCGCGAGGAACACCGCCGGCTTCGCCGCCTTCTTGTGGAGGGTGAAAGAGCCGCTCGGCCCCTCCACACCCACTTCCAGGCCTGCTGGAGCCTTGCCCAGCACCCGCTTGAAGGCGGTATCCCTCATCCGGGTGGCTACCATCAGATGGCCCTCGAACGGGGAACTGGCAAGGGTGAAGGTCCGGATGTCGCCCTCAGCATCCGTTTCTGATGGATCGAGCAAAGTGATGTCGACGAACTGCCCGGCCCGAAAATCGAACCCGGCAGGACGGCTGAAGTAGAACGCCTGAGTGCCTTCGGCGATTTCTTCAACTCTCGTGAGGTTTGCTTTGTAGGAAGCCATGTCAAAGGCTCTTGAGGTACGCGGCAAGATCCGCCTTCTGGGCGCTGGTCAGGCCGAGATTCTTTTTCGTGTTGTAGGTTTCCACCACCGCGTCGAGGGTCGGCGCGCTGCCGTTGTGGAAGTAGGGAGCGTGCTGCCAGAGCCCGGCCAGCGGCGCGGTGCGGTACTGTTTCGTCGCGCTGCGCGACGCGTAGCTGGGGGCTCCATCGGGTTCCGGTTCGCTGACAACTTCACTGGGGAGGTGCAGCTTCACATTGGCATCGGTGAACATGGTTCCGGTGTGGCAGACCGCGCATTTCCCTGCACCTTCGAAGACAGTCTTTCCCCGGGCCGCCGCCGTGGCGTCGAAGCTGCCGGAGGGCGGCGCCGGAGCCGCGAGGCTCAACTGGTAAGCCTGCAATGCCGGAAGTTTGGAGGACACCAGATCGCTTGTTCCATGGGTCACATTCACGCCGGTCCGGCTGTCGGAAAAGGTGCCTTGGCCACCCATCTGGGTCACGGACACGTACCGGTTCCAATAAGCGATGTCATTGCCATCGCCCGTGGAAGTGATGCTGTGCACACCGCTCAAACCATATGCGGGTGGGATGACTTGTGGTCCATTCTTGCTGTCCAGGTTGAACCGGGGATCGTACTTTCCTTTGCCCCAGGAGTTGTAGACCGCCTTGGCGCTTGCAGGCACTGCCGGCGAAAGCGCGATGATCGCCCCTGGATTGAGATCGCGGTTCGCCCACCCATCCAGGCGCTTGCCGATTCCATATGCAAAAGAGTTGTCCACGGTGGAATGGCATAGGGCACAGGTGATGCCGACCCGGGTCAGCGTGTCTTTTCCACCAATGTTTTCGACGGTGCCCTTCACTCCGACAACAGCATTGAGTTTCAGCAAGGCCACGGTCGTGGCGGGATCCGTCAGGCTGATGGACCCATTCTGGATCCCTGCAACCACCGAGGGCGGCAATGCTTCGGCGTCGACCTTCAGCCCGACGGACAAGGCAGTGGTCGGGTCCACTGCGGACGCGATGACCTGGTGCATGCCCAGGGTGTCGGTCCAAAAGGCTTCATCCCCGAAGGTGTCGGTGCGGAAGCTCTCCTTGCCTTGAGCGACCAGGACGGGGTCCAGCGGAGGCTCAACACTCGCAGATGCCTCCTTATGGTTGGAATAGCAACCAGCCGCGGTCAAGAGGGCTACGATCGGGATGGCCAGGGAGTACTTCAGACAGCGTTTCATCTTTGATTCCTTTTTTCAAATGGGCTGTTCTCTTGCCCGATACTTGAATCTACAAGTTTGATAAAAACATACAAGTCTGTTTAAATTGTTTAAATGTAATTGGGGGATTTTCCTCAGGTGGCGACCATGAAAAACCTGCATGACAACCAAAGCAAGATCCTGGAGTACCTGCTCAGCCACCATGAAGGGGCGTCGCTCGATGAGTTGGCGGCTCATCTAGGCCTCACACGGACGGCGGTTCAACAGCACGTACTGAAGCTCCTGGACCTGGGATACATAACCTACTCAGACGCGAAAGGATCAGTCGGTAGGCCTAGAAGGCGCTATCTGATCTCCGATGAAGGCATTGATGTATTTCCCAAGAAATATTCCTGGTTGGCGAATGTCATCCTTGCCCAACTCGCCCAAAAGCTGGGGCCGGGCGGGGCGAAAACGTTCATGAGGGAACTGGCCGGAGTGGTTGCGCAATCTCTCGAAAGCCAATTCAGGCCTAGGGATCCACCAGCGTTCCGCCTGAAGAAGGTCACCGAATTATTGAATGACCTTGGATACCGGGCGGCTTTGAAACAGGCGGACAGCTCCAAGGAAGCCGTTATCGAGGCGGTCAACTGCGTGTACCACTCGGTTGCCAAGGTTCATCCGGAACTATGCCAGTTCGATGTGAGCCTTATCGAGAAGGCATCGGGCATGGACGTCCGGCTGGACTCCTGCATTGCCAAGGGAGGCGCGGTCTGCAGATTCTGCATGTCTAAGAAACCGGGCCCTAAAGAGCTTCTTCCTTAAAGCTCAGCAGGTGGCCGCTCTTTTTGGCCTTGGTCCGCAGGTAGCGCAGGTTGTGGGGGTTGCTGGCCTGCTGGTGGACCTCGCGCATGACTTCGATGCCCGCATCTTCCAGCGCCAGGATTTTTTTCGGGTTGTTGGTCAACAGCAGCACCTTGCGGATTCCAAAGAAGCGCAGCATCTCGATGGCGGAGTTGTAGGTGCGGAGATCGTCGGCGAAGCCCAGCATGTGGTTGGCTTCCACCGTGTCGTGGCCCTGCTCCTGCAAAGCGTAGGCCTTGAGTTTGTTCAGCAGTCCGATGCCGCGGCCCTCCTGGCGCAGGTAGAGCACCATGCCGCCATGCTCGCCGATGTACCGCAGAGCCGATTCCAGCTGCTGTCGGCAATCGCATTTCAAGCTGCCCAGCACCTCGCCGGTCAGGCACTCGCTGTGGATGCGGACATTGATGCGCTTGCGGCTGTCAATATCTCCGGCAACCACCGCCAGGTGCTCCTTGCCCGTGGCTTTCTCCAGGAACCCATACACCGTGAACTTGCCGAACATCGAGGGCACATCCGCCTTGGCGACGAAGGGCACCGACTCGGTCTCGAATTTCTGGATGAGGTCCAGCTTGGGGGCGTTGCTGCACTCTTTGGACATTAATGATCTCGAGGAGGATGGATGAAGGAGGGTTCCTTCATCCCTATGATGCTGTGAGTGTGGGTTTGGGACAGAAGTTTGAACATCTTTTTGTTTAACTTAAAATCTAGACATATCTTGGTCAAGTTGGGCCAATACCGCCGCTTCCACTCGAGTCTGGGCCGCCTGCATCGGTCCGTCCAGCTTGGCCCCGGAGGCCAGCCGGTGACCACCGCCGCCGAACAGTTTGCAGACAGCGTTCACATCCACGGCATCTTTCGACCTGAGCGAGAGCTTGACGCGGCCATCGGCAAGTTCGTAAAGCAGCCCGGCCACTTCGACCGAGGCCAATCGGGTGGGCTCCTGCACCAATTCGTCCAGGTCATCGTGGGTGGCGCCGCAGGCCCTCATATCTTCCAAGCTGAGGACCATGAGGCCGAATGCCCCATCGCCCAGCAGACCCATCCGTTCCAGGGCACGGCCCCAGAGCTTCACCTTCGAGGGGGTGTCCTGCAGGTAGATCCGCTGGTAGCTGCGAGCCGGTTGCACGCCCTGTTCGATGAGGTTCGCCGCCATGCGATGCACCTTGCCCGTGGAATTGGAAAATCTGAAATTGCCCGTGTCTGAAATCAAGGACGCGTAGATCGCTTCTGCCATGGACATTGGCAATGGCAGGCCCATGCGGGGAGCCGCAAGATCGTAGACCAGCTCGCCGCTGGCCGTGGCTTTGGGGTCCGTGAATTCATGTTCAAACCCTCGCGGCGCCTCCTTAAGGTGATGGTCCAGGCAGGCACGGGGCGCTTTCGTGGACTCGAATACTGGGTGCATCACCCCCAATCGATGCGGTTCGGAAGCATCCACCAGGAGCCAGGCATCCGGCCAGGCCGCGAGGTCCGAGTGGGCCCCGGTGGGGTCGAAGGGCTCGATCCAGCCCTCAGTATCCAGCCAGCGCAGATTTCCGGGCACGGCGGGGGAAACCACGATGCGCGGCTCCTTGCCAAGGAAGCGCAGGTAGCGCGCCAGGCCCAAGCAGGCGCCAATGCCGTCGCCATCGGGGTTTTCATGGGTGGTGAGGAGGATCCGCGAGTGCTGGTCGAGAAAGGCTTGCAGGCGGTCGAGCATGGTTCGATGTTCCCATCACTGGCAACGCAGCGCCAGGGAAGGCCTGAGCCCGGGTTTTCCCAGGCAGCCCCAACAAAGGCTCAGCCTTCCAGCCCCCAGCGTGCCACAAAGGCGGCCCGGTAGGTTCGGCTCAGCACCACTTTGGAGCCGTCTTTCAAGACCAGTAATCCGTCGCCGTGGTCCCAGGGCTCCAGATGGGCCACGGCGTCCAGGGCCACGATCTCGCCTCGATGGACCCGCATGAACCGGCGCGAATCCAGCCTCCGTTCCAATTCAACAAGACTGGTTCGGACTGAGTGGACTCCGTTCTCTGTGTGCACCGTGACCTGTTTTCCATCAGCGGAAAATCGACGAACTAATCTTATTGGTACGGGAATCCATCGATCATCATCCTTAACCAGCAGGCGCTCCAGGGGTGCCTTCGCGACGCGAGCCAGCAAGGCCTTGAGTTCCCCACCCTTCCCGGCACCATGCAGAGCGTGGGCCCGGTCGAGGGCCCTGGCGAAGCGGGCCGAATCGTAGGGCTTCAGAAGATAGTCCACCGCCGAAGCCTCGAAGGCATCCAGCGCGAAGCGATCGAAGGCCGTGGAAAAGACCACCTGGGGTAACGGCGGTTCCAGAGCTGCCAGCACCTCGAACCCCGTAAGGCCTGGCATTTGTATGTCCAGGATAAGAATGTCTGGATGCAGAGCGTGGACTTGCGCCACCGCCGCGTGGCCATCGGCGGCTTCTCCAGCCATCGTGAAACGGGTATCGTTCGCCAACAAGCGTCGGATCTTGGAACGCGCGGGAGCCTCGTCATCCGCCACGAGCACCCGCAGGGGCTCAGCCATGGTTCGCCTCCGCCGGGAGGAGCAGAATCACTTCCGCGCCACCGGCGTGCCGATTGTGCGAATCCAGACTGGCCCGGCCCCCATGAAGGAGATCTAGGCTGCGGCGCAGGTTTTCAAGTCCCACGCCGGAAGCAGAAGTGTCCAGGAACCCTGCACCGTCATCGCACACCGACAATCGCACGAAGTCGCCCGCCCGCCGGGCTTCTACGGCGATGGAGAGGATCCTGCCCACCGCGGATTCATTGTGCTTCAATGCATTCTCCACAAGCCGTTGAAGGGCGAAGCGGGGCACGGAAAAATTCCCGATCCCTGCTGCGATATCCAATTCCACACGCACCCGGTCCCCGAACCGCGCTTCGACGAAGGCCAGATAATGGCCGAGGTGGGCCATCTCCCGGTCCATCGTCCAGGTAGCACCGGCGGATTCGAGACCATCCCGCAGCATCTGCCCCAGGTCCCCGAACAGCCGGTCAGCTTTGCCCAGATCCTCATACATCACGGCGCTCAGGGTATTGAGGGAGTTGAAAAGGAAGTGGGGATCCAGTTGGGCCGAGAGGGCCTGGAGCCGCGCCTCCCGCAACTCCGATTCCAGGCGCGCCGCAGCTAGGTCCCGCGCCTGCCGGCGGTGGCGGATGTCCAAGGCGTGAAAAAGCGCAGCGAGAGCCGTGAAGGTCATGAGGTCCTTCAGACCCTCCATGGGCGCCCGGAAAACCATGTCGCCATAGTCGTAAGCGCCCCAGCCCGCCAAGCGATACACCACTGTGCGCAACGACCACATTCCCGCCACGTGGACAACCCAGAACACCGCCGTTGCGCCAACATGGATGGTGATGAACCTGCCCCAGGGCACACGCTTCCAAGGTGCATTCAGGGCGGCGGTTTGGGCAAGGGGGAGCATGGCCCAAACCACCACTGCCGATGTCAACTCCCATACCAACGGCCTCTGCCACGGAGTCGGAGAACCCGAAGCCTTGAGCTCCAGGGCCACGGTCAACGCGAGACGAAGCGCGTTCAGGAAGAAGAAGGCCCCCGCCAGCATCGCCCAACTGAACTTGACCCGCGGCCACTGCCAACCTGGGCTTTGCTTCTTGAAGAAATCCATTCAACGTGCCTCGTCCGAAAGTATGGCCTCCAACCGCCCTTCAGTGTGGCGCATGGAATTGCAGTCCTGCGCCTTCGCTGGTTTGGGCCCCATCCCCAGGCAAGGCCTCAGCCAGGAAATGGCGGCGACCGACTCGCAGAGGCCCCAGGTCAGGAGGAATGAGAAAACGGTCAGCGATGCGAAGAACGTCCACGGGCCGAGCTGCAGCCGCAGCATCCACCAGCCCAGCGCCACGATCACGGTCTGATGGAAGATGTAGAACGGGTAGGCGCGGGATTGGGCGCGGGTCAGCCAGGCTTTGGGGACCGTGACCCGCGCCTTCGCATAACCCAGGGCGGCGCAGAGGGAAGCCCAGATGAAGGCATAGATCGCCGCGTGCTCCAACGGGAACGGGAACTCGCCGGGAGGCAGCAACGCCGCCAGCAGGCTTAACGCGATGAGCAGGTTCCACTGGCGCAGTTCCATCAGCCGCGCTTCCAGCCTCGGCATCCGCCCCAGGAGATGGCCCGCAAGGAAGAGTCCGCCAAAGAAGACCAAGGCCTTGGGATCATGGATGAGGTCGTTGGTCTCGCGGTGGTCACGCAGCAGGAAGCGGCCCACGAGAATGGGAACAGCCATCCACCAATGGTTGGCGCCCCGGGCCAGAAAGGCTTCGGACTTGGCCAGGAATGCCTTCCCGCCCTTGCGTCGGAACCAGGCGAAGAGCGGAAGGGCCGCCACGCAGAACACGAAAAGGTAGGCCACGAACCAGAGGTGGTGCCAGCTCAGGCTTCCCTTGGGGTAGGGAACGCCGTGGAACACCGAGGGCCAGAAGGCGAGATAGGAGCCGCTGTATTGCCCTTTCCAGACCCGCTCAACCCAGATCTGGGGCGGCACGATCACAAGCATGCCGAAGATCAATGGCCAGAGCAGCCGCTTCACCCGGTCCACAGCGAAAGTGCCGATGCTCCGCTTGCGCAGGGCAAAGGCCGTAGCGGTGCCAGCGATGAGCATGAGCAGAGGCATGCGCAGCAGGTGGAGGATGTCCATGGGTCCGTTCAGGATCGGCAACAGGACCGGTGCCTTCACGTGCCAAGGGTCGTCCACGTTGAACATCCGCGCCGAATGATAGAGGTGCAGCAGCAGGATGCAGGCGACCCGCAGCCAATCCAGGTCGGGTCGGCGGGTTGATTTCGCATCTGAACTATTGGGTGGCTCAAGGTCGGGCATGGGGCCTCCGTGAAGCCCCATGATTCATCGTCAAGGGACCCCATTCCCCAACCCCGGGAACGAACCGGACGGTGGCGGCGCGAAACGGACGGATACGGCTTCAGCGGCCTAACCGCTCCTCACTTTGATCGCAGGAGCATGGCGAGGGCGTTTCCACAGCAGTTCAGACCGATTTGCATTCAAAAGATTAAAAAATCACCACCAGATTTCCCTTGGCCTCGTGTATCGGCAGAGCCGATACCGAGAAGAACGCCAAGAAAACCAAACTCCACCACTCACAGCTCCAAGCTCACGGCCCATTGCCCGTCGACAATGGCCTAAAGCCCACAGCCTACCGCCCACAACCAATCCCTAGAGATGCTCGCGCTTGCTCTCCAGGCTCTTCGGCTTGAAATTCTTCAGCTCCTCCACCACTTCGCCCAGCATGGCGCGCTTGATGGCGTAGGGCAGGAAGGCGCTCTTGAAGCCCATGATGATCAGTTCCTTGATCTCTTCCAGACTGAACCCCAGCTGCTCGTGGATGGTCAGGAATTCCTTGCTCACGGTGGTGTTGGTCATCAGCCGGTTGTCGGTGTTCACGGTCACGCGCAGCCCCAGATCGTAGAACAGCCGGATGGGGTGGTCCGCCATCCGCTTCACCGCTTTCGTCTGCACATTGGACAGGGGGCAGCATTCCAGCGGAATGCGGTGGTCGTTGACGTAATTCATCAGGTCGCCATCCTCGATGAGCCGCACGCCGTGGCCGATGCGATGGGCGCCGCACAGATGGATGGCCTGGTGGATGCTTTCGGGGCCGTAGGCCTCGCCTGCGTGCAGCGTGCAGTTGATGTTGTTGGACAGCACCCGCCCGAAGGCATCCTTGAATTTCTTCGCCGGGAAGTTTTCCTCGGCGCCCGCCAGATCAAAACCCACCACACCCTTGTTCTTGAAGGCCACCGTCAGGTCCGCCATCTTGTTGCCCATCTCGGGGCTGATATGCCGGATGCCGCAGATGATCACGCCGGTGCGGATGCCGTATTTCTTACTGGCGAGTTTCAACCCTTCTAGCACTGCCTGGACGATGGTATGCAGGGTCAGGCCCCTTTGCTGATGCAGGATCGGCGCGTAGCGCACCTCCATGTAGCGGACATTCTCCTTGGCTGCATCTTCCGCCAACTCAAAGGCGGTGCGGACCAGGGAATCGTAGGTCTGCATCACCGACAGCGTGACATCGAAGGCCTTCAGGTATTCGACCAGGGACTTGCAGTCCTCGCCGACTTCCACGAAAGGCCGCAGCTTGTCCACGCTGTCCGCGGGCAGCTTCACCTTCTGTTCTTCCGCCAATTCCAGGATGGTCGGAATGCGGAGCGAGCCGTCCAGATGAACGTGAAGATCGGTTTTGGGCAGGCGTTCGATGTCTTGATACGTGAGTTTCGGCATGGTCCAGGCTAGCGCCGGGAGGCTCGCAAGACAAATGCGGTGTGGTTTACCTCACGAGTGCAGTTGGCTAACCCGCTGGGCCATGTCCAGCCCCTCGGTCCCCTTGGCCTGGCAAGCGCGGCAGATCCCGAAAATCTGCAGGCTATGGTGCAGTGGCCTGAATTCGAATTCCTTGCAGATGGATTCCTGCATGGCTTCCAGGTCGGGCCGGAAGAATTCGATGATCGTGTCACAATTCAGACAAATAAGATGATCATGATGTTCGTCACCATGCACGGCCTCGTAGTGGGCGTGCTGGTCACCAAGGCTCTGCTTGCGGACTAGGCCGCATTGCACGAGCAGATCCAATGTCCTGTAGACCGTGGCCCTTGAAATCTCATTGCCCTTCTGCCTCAAGGCCAGATGAAGACTATCGGCATCGAAGTGGTGCTTGGATGCAAAGACCGCGTCCAGCAAGGCCTTGCGTTCGCCGGTGTATTTGAGGTCCCGGCTTCGGAGGAAGGCTTCGAAGCGAGCCTGTTCTTCCGGGTAGGCATGTTTTCGAGAAGGCTGGGTTCTGGCCATTTGGACTCCCGGGAATCAGTTTAGGGGGCGGACGACGGACAACGTAGCGGATTCTTCATGAAAGGCGCTTGACCCTTTTATCAGTGAACTTAAACTGTGGTCTCACCCTCAAATTGGAGTTGCCCATGGCTATGGTCGTTATACACACTTCAACTCTTTCCAGGGTCCAGAAGCAACGTATCGGAGACCGGATCATCGAGGCGCTCCACAATGAGGGTCTTCCAGCTAGCACGGTAGTGGTGTTATTCAAGGCCGAAGATACCGATATCTATTTGGATGGTGGCCTGCTCCACGAAGCCGCCGCGCCCCTTGTGGTCGAACACATCGCCAAACCTCCTACCGGGTTTGTCCCCGGACCACCCGCCGCCACGCAGGATTTCAAGACCAAGGTCCGCCGCTCCCGGCAGGAACTGGACGAGCTGAGATCAAGGTTGGTCGCCCTGCTCCAGGACCGGGGCGCCCTCTCCAGTTTCGAGGCCCAGGATGGGTTGGAACTCTCCGATTGCGATTGGGCCCCCGCCACCCTTCGCCGTTTCTTTGCTGAACTTGAAGCCGAAGGCGTCATCTTCAAGCAGGGCCAGAAACGAGGCACCCGCTATGTCTGGAAGGGCGTCGCCAACCTCCCCAGGGTCCCAACCCCGGTGAAGCTCGTAAAGAAGGAAGAGCCCGAAAACTAATGGCTGTGGGCTCTGGGCTGTGGGCTGATGTGGCCTGTGGCCACACTGAAATGGTGCGCCGAAGGCGCCGCACAAATGGCCTACCGCCCAAAACCTAGAGCCCAGCGCCTATTTCAGCGCCCGCTCCACATCTTCGGCCTTTCTGGGCAGGCGCGCGCTTAGATTTTTAGGCCCCTCCTTCATAACCAGGATGTCGTCTTCGATGCGGATGCCGATGCCTTGCCACTTGGGGTCCACCCCTTCACAGCCCTTGGGAATGTAGATGCCCGGCTCGACTGTCAGCACCATGCCGGCCTCCAGAAGCCGCTGCCCTCCCGAACGATAGATCGGGTCCTTCATCCCATAGTCACCGGCATCATGCACATCCAGGCCCAACCAGTGGCCTGTGCCGTGGATGAAGAAGCGCTTCCAGTCGCCTTTCTTATAGATTTCTTCCTTGTCGCCCTTCAGGATGCCCAGATCCACCAGGCCATCACTCACGACGCGGGAGGTGGCGTAATGGGCGGCGATATGGGGGCTGCCCACCACGCAGGCCGCGATGCCAGCCTCCTGGGCCTTGAAAACCAGGTCGTAAAGCGCTCGCTGTTCCATCGAGAATTTTCCGTTCGCGGGCCAGGTGCGGGTGATATCGGCGGTGTAATAGCCTACTTCGGCGGCTGCATCCATGAGCTGCAGTTCCCCTGTCTGAAGCGGCGCATCATTCATGGGATAGTGCAGGATGCAGCTCTGATTCCCGGCGCCGGCGATGGTGTCGTAGCCAAGAAAGCGAGCCCCGAGCCCACGTACGGTGCCTTCGAACGCCCCGGCCACCTGGCCCTCGTTGGTGGCTGTCCTGGAAGCCCGCATGGCGGCCAGATGGCCGTCGATGCTGACGTCCACGGCCTTCTGGATCATGTCCATCTCAGCCGGCTGTTTGATGGACCGCAGCTCGGCGACAAGGTGGCGCCCGTCCACAACCGACTTCCGGAACTGGCCATGGCCGTTGTCCGTGCCGAGGGGCAGCACAGCGTCGAGAATCCTGGTCCGGAACTCGCGGTCCAGATTGCAGATCAGCACGATCCGTTGGGCTTTCTTGATGGCCTCAATCAGAGTTTCATCACCTTTCGGAAAATCGAAAGCCTGGTCCGCGCCCTTTTTCAGCGCACCTTCGACTCCCAGCCGCGGCCCGTTCCAGGCCTCCCGCTTGGGATCCCGGGGCCGAACCAATAGCGTGTAGGGTTTGTCGCCATCGGCAGACAGCAACGCCACGGCTCCAGGTTCCTCCACTCCGGTCAGGTAGTAGAAATCCGAATCCTGCCGGTAGGCCTGTTCGCCGTCGCCATTGCGTGGCTGCTCGGGCATGGACTTGATGATCGCCAGCGTGCCTGGCCCCATGTTTTTCAACTGCTGAAGCATTCGCTCGCGGTTACCCGCGAAGAAGGAAGTGGGCAGGCGAAGGCCGTGATAGCCTGCGCCCGGCACCTGGGCCGACAGAACAGCGCAACAAAAGATCAGTCCTGCACGTCGAGCCATGCGAGCCTCCAGCTTCCAATCTACTCTTTCGGGCGTGGACCGGCCCGCCTCCTCGTTCGATCACCTGGCCTTTTTCAAGCGCGCAGGTCAATCAAGCCGTGACTCGCCTCGTCACCAGGATGAAGCTGCCGAAGCCCAGGCCCACCAGGATCAGGGCCACCTGGAGTCCCAGCACGTGCACCAGGGCGCTGCCCACCAGCGGGCCCACCATCATGCCGACGGCATAGGCGATATTCAGGATCGAGAAGGCCGAAGCATAACTGGTGCTTCCCGTCTTCTCCACCGCATCCGCCACTGCGGGGCTCGATGGGGACATGATCAGGCTCGCGATGCTGCCCAGCGCCATCATGCTGGCGATGACAAACACCGTTTGACGGAAGAACACCGGCAAGGGTATGAACACCATGCTCAAAGCCAAACCCATGATGAGCACTTTCTTGCGGCCGATGCGATCCGAAAGATGCCCCATCAAGGGCGATGTGAGGGTATGAGTGGCCGCGGCGGCAGCGAAGCAGAGGCCGATCTGGCCGGGTCCGAAACGCAACACCGCGTCGAAGTGCAGAGGCAGCGTGGATTCCAGCACCGCCCACAGCGCTGAACCCAAGGCCAGGGCACCGCTGAAGACAAGGATCACTGGGTTTTTCACCAGCACCAAGGGACTGATGCGCTCGCTTTTCTCCGCCAGAGATTCCTCCAGCAGAAAAGCCCGCCCCGCGGCATCGAGCGCCACCAATCCGATACCCAGAACGAAGGGCGCCGAGGCACCGAATCCCTGGGTTAGATAGCCGGAAATGGGTGGCCCGGTGAGCACGCCCAGGTTGGCGCAGGCGAAGGCGGTGCCCATGGCTTTCCCTCGTTGTTCTCGGGGAAAGTGATCCGCCAGCAAGGCCATCCCGGGAATCCAGGTGGCGGCGCCTGCGGCGCCCTGGAGCCCCCGCGCCAGCACCAGCAGCCAATAGTTCCTGGCGAATAAAAAAAGCAGCGTGGTCGCGCCCAGTGCCAACAGTCCGATGAGCATGGGCCTGCGCCGCCCCACGCGATCCGCCAGGCTCCCCAGCGGAAGTGTCACCGCCACCAGGGCGATGGCGTAACTGCCAAACAGAAAGCCGATGCGCATCTGCCCCAGATGCAACTCCCGCGCGTAGATCGGCAGCAGCGGCACCAGCAGGTAGTAGAGAAACATATCCGTGAAAAATGCCAAGCCAACCACAAACAGAGCAAGGGACTTGGGTGAGGGGCGAGGCATCCCTTCGATGGTAGACGACCTCGATTTTCCATTGGCGATTGACGATTTTCCATTGGGAGCCCACCAATCAGGCGACCTCCAATCGAAGATCAGCAAATCAGTGATCACTCGCCATGACTTTTTCCACCCAGATCACTTCGCAGGCGCCATCGCCGGAATCATCGCGGGTCATGGAACTCTGCCATTTCCAGCCGTCTTTTCCATCCACGTGGACCAGATAGCCGTCCAGCGTCGCGATCTGGCCTTCCCGGACGCTCAGCAAACCCCTTTCCACAATTTTGGTGGCGGGGATCATGTGCATGTTGGCCGCGTGGGAGGTGATCACATCCATGGGCAAAGGCAACGTGCTCGCGTTCCAGTGGAACCAGCGATCGCTCTGGCTGACGCTCAGCTTTCCGAGCACCGCGGAATCGGACATGGGGCCCCAGCCCATCGCGAAATCGATAGGCGATATTTCCGCGGCGCGGTCAAAGCGGTACCGTTCGGTGGAAAGCACCCGGGCACGGATATGGAAATTGGCCAGCGCCTGGAATCGGTGGTCCTTGGCGGTCCATGCCGGACCTTTCGCAAGGTTCTCCTGCAAGGGCTCCTCGGCTGCCAGAACGCCCGCGGGATGGCTCACAGTGCGAGAATTCCAGTTCGAGCAACCCCAGCCCACCACGAGCAGGGCGCCCAGCACCAGGGGCCAGCGGGCCTTCACCCAGTAAAGCCATTCCGAATCATTTTCGTAAGGATTCATCGTCAAACCTGGAAGCCAGCATAACCCATCGAACCCTTCGGTTGGCCGATGCGTTAAGGCCCCTTGGCGGCATCTTGAGCCAACCCTTGGGAAGACTTTTCAGACAGGCTTAGAATCAACCCTGCTCTTTGAAAGGAGTCTTCATGGACCTCACCTGGATCTTCAGTCACCCCGGTAGCGCTTTTCTGCTGGCATTGCTTTTCATCTTCCTGCTGGTGCTGCTCTCGAAGTGGGCCCGCTACATCCCCAACAACCGCGTGGGCATCGTGGAAAAACTATTCAGCCGCAAGGGCTCGGTGAAAACCGGGCTCATGGCGCTCAATGGCGAGGCGGGCTATGAGCCCAGGCTCCTGCGCGGCGGCTGGCATTTCCTCATGCCCTTCCAGTACCGCATCCACAAGCTGCCGCTCGTCACGATTCCCCAGGGCAAGATCGGCTATGTCTTCGCCCGGGACGGCAAGGATCTTCCGGCGACCCAGGCCCTCGCCTCCAACGAGCGCGCCAGGGATTTCCAGGACGTGGAGACCTTCATGCAGAACGGCGGCACCAAGGGTCCCCAGCGCATGATCCTGCGGGAAGGCATCTATGCCATCAACCTGGTCCAGTTCGTGGTGCTCACCGAGGACCAGATGCTCTACCTGCCCCTGGACCGGAGCGAGATGGACACCTTCACCAAGATGAGCGCGGTCATCGCCGAGCGGGGCGGCTATCGCCCGGTGGTCATCAAAGGCACCGACGACATCATCGGCGTCATCACCGTCCATGACGGACCGAGCCTGCCGCCTGATGAGATCATCGCGCCCTCCGTGGGCATTGATCCGGTCCATGCCGACACCTACCACAACAACTTCCAGGACCCGGACAAGTTCCTGAAGGCCGGGGGGCTCCGCGGCCGCCAGCTCCAGGTTCTCGTGGAGGGTACCTACTACATCAACCGGCTCTTCGCGACGGTGGAGTCCATACCCAAGACTGTTGTGGAAGTGGGCACCGTGGGCGTTGTGGTGAGCTACACCGGCGTGGAAGGCACGGATATGACCGGAGCGGACTACAAGCACGGCGAGCTGGTGGCCGTAGGCACCCGCGGCGTGTGGAACGATCCCCTGCTTCCGGGCAAATACGCTTTCAATACCTACGCGGGCAAAGTGATCATGGTGCCCACCACGAATTTCATCCTGAAGTGGAGCCAATCCGAAGTGGGGGCGCACCGCTACGACGAGAATCTGGCGGAAGTGAGCCTCATCACCAAGGATGCTTTCGAACCCAGCCTGCCGCTATCGGTGGTGGTGCACATCGACTACCGCAAGGCGCCGCTGGTGATCCAGCGCTTCGGCGACATCAAGCGATTGGTGGAGCAGACTTTGGATCCCATGGTGGCGGCCTACTTCAAGAATATCGGCCAGACCCGCACGCTCATCCAGCTCATCCAGGACCGCAGCGCCATCCAGGACCAGTCCGGCGTCCAGATGCGCGCGAAATTCGAAATGTACAACCTGGAGCTGCAGGAAGTGCTGATCGGCACGCCCACCAGCGGGCAGCAGGGCGGCCAGATCGAGCAGATCCTCATCCAGCTCCGTTCCCGGCAGATCGCCAACGAACAGGTGGAAACCTATTCCCGCCAGCAGGGCGCGGCCGTGAAGGAACGTGAATTGCGCGAAGCCGAGGCCAAGGCCAAACAGCAGACCATGCTGACGGAATCGGAAATCTCCATCGCGGTGCAGAGCAACCAGGGCAAGGCCGATTACGCCCGCGCCCAACAAGAGGCCAACCGCATCCAGACCCTTGCCGGCGCAGAAGCCGAGAAGGTCCGCATCATGGGCGAAGGCGAAGGCAAGCGCATCAAGGCCATCGCCGATGGTGAAGCCGAGCGCGCAGCGCGCGTGGGCATCGCCCAGGCCATCGCCATCGAAGAGCAAGTGCGCGCTTATGGCGGCCCGCAGTTCCAGCTCACCCAACAGGTCATGAACCGCTTCGCCGAAGCCATCGAAAAGGGCCAGATCGACGTGGTTCCGAAGATCAACATGTCCGGCGGCGGCGCGGGCAGCGGCAATCTGATCGAAAACCTGCTCGGTCTGTTAATGACCACCAAGCTCGCCGAAACCGTCGGCGTCGCTACGCCCACCGCGCGGGACCCCGAGGTCCAGGCCATGCGCGACGCGTTGAAAGCGCAGATGAAGAAGCCTGAAGCGTAGGCCAGGGGGCGAGGTTGTAGGGATGAGGTGGTGAGGTAGAAATGGGGGCGGGATCATCCCGCCCCTTCGTTTATTCCGCAATAGTTTAGAAGGATGCTCTGGCGCTGAATTGCACCACACGTCCTTGTTGGTAGTTGTTGGGCTTCTGGGCCAGGTTGTTCGTGGCGCTCAAGGGCTGGGCATTGGTGAGGTTCAGGACATCCAGGCCCAAGCGCAGATCCGCGCCCTGGATTTTCTTGTGCCAGGCGAAAGTGATGTCGAAGCTGCGGGCCCATGGCAGCTCGCGGGCTCCGCGGGTTTCGCCCGGCGCCAGGACCGTGTTTCCAGAAACCTTCGCCAAGTTCGAGTAGTGGAGGCCCGAGCGGATGTTGAATGCTCCTGAAAGTTCCAGGTTCAAGGGCAGCTTGGCCATCCCATAAACCTTGAAATTGTGGTGGACATCCTCGTTGAGAGGGCCGTCGTACTTGCCTTGCCGGTAATCCTCCGCAAGGCCAGGAATTTGCGCAAACCCCGTATTGGAGGGCGAGCTGCTCGCCACGTTGCCGACTTCGGAATTGCCATTCAACCGGGCATTCGTGTAAGTGAAACGTATCCAATGGCCACCCTCGTAGGAGTGCTCCACCACAAAATCGACACCGTTGTATTCGCGCTTGAGGCCCGGAAGGTTGCCGATGACATTAACCCCGGGCGTGAATGCCGAAAGCCCAAGTTCCGAAGGCGCGAGATAGCCCCAGGACGGGTTGTAGGTGTCCACGAGATCCTTCATCGATTTGCGGGTGTAAAGCAGATCCAAGGTCCAGTCGCCCAGGAATGCCCCTAGGTTCTGAACCCGCTGGGCGCCCACTTGGATCAGGTCCGTGGAGGGCGACTTCAAACCGGGTTGGACCGCGAGTGTTTTGGGCACCACAACGCCTGCGGAGGCATAGGTCTTCCAGGCTGCCTGGGAGGGCACCCAAACCTGCTGGACCGTTGAAGGTCCATCCGTCGTGGCGCCCGCGGGACGCAGCGCCCCCGGCGAGGGCGGACTGAAGATGCGGCCGAAATATCCAAATAGGCGAGTCTGCCCGCGGCCATCGGGATTCCAGGACAGGCCCAGGCGCGGACTTAAAAGAGTCTGGCTGTAGAGTTCACGGCCATCCTCTCCATCCGCGCTGGCCTTGTCCACACGAAGGCCCAGATTGAAAGTCCAGGTTGCATTGAGATGGTAGTCGTCCTGGGCGTATAAGCCGATGGTCTTGGCTTTCAGCGGATTGCCGTACTCGTTGAGGTCACTGAGGGTCCGGCGGTAGAGATAGCTCGCCACGCCCGCCGCCAACAGGCCCGATACGGGGCTCGGGGCCACCAGGCTGTCCGCATTGGCATAGCCGAAATCGGCTCCACCATTGGAGATCAGCCCTGCGCGAATAGCTGCGATGTCCCCAGCGCTGGGGCCTGCACCACCCGCGGCGCGGTCCAGGTAGGAAAGGCCGCCGGAGGGCCGTAAAAACACACGAGTGAATTCAGAATCCAGGGCCTGGAGCCCTCCTTTGACCACGTGCTCTCCGTAGTGCCACGTGAGCTCGCTCTTCGCGGTCAGGTTCTTCACGCGCTCCAGGCGGTCCTCTGGGCTGCGGCCGAAGGATTCGCCGCCAGCGGCATCCAATTGGCCCCTGAACGGCCCGGCTTCAGGCGTGGCTGGCGACCATTGGAAGGCAGTCTGGTGCAGCCCGATGGTGTTCTCCCAGGCAAGATTTCCGCCCAGCAACCCCACGTGCTTCGCCAAAAAGCTGTTGCCGCCCCGGGTGCGGTTGGCCTGTTGGAAATCCTTCACGGAGCTGTCTCCGGCTAGATCGAAGTTGTATTGGGTGACCGGATCGCCGAACCAGCTCAGGTCCAGCCGATGGCTTTCGTTGAGGATCCAGGAGAGCTTGAGAAAGCGGTAGCTCCGGTCCTCAGACTGGATTCGCCGATGAGGCGATGTGCCGAAGGGCTGCACATTCTCATAATCCTGGGCCAGTAGCTGGCGGTTGAAGGCACCAAAGAAAAACAGTTTGTCCTTGATGATGGGTCCGCTGAACGAGAACCCGAATTCCGAGGCGTCCGTGGGCCGCTCTTCCGGGGTGTTGGTCTTGCTATCCTCGGGCTTCGCATTGTTGCCGCGGTTGATGCGGCTCGCGAATAGGGCACCATGTAGATCATTGCCGCCGCTTCGGGTGACCAGATTGTATACAGCCCCCGCGGCAAATCCATCTTCTGCCTTGTGGCCGCCCGTGGTGATGATCTGGCCCTCAAGGATTTCGGTGCTCAGGTTCATGCCGAAGCGGCCCGTGGAGCTGAGATTGGTGCTCATGCCGTCCACCAGGAAGGCGTTGGCGTCCAGCATGGAACCATAAACAACGGGCTCGGGCTTGCCGCTGGGGGTGATGCCTGGGGCCAGGTAGCTGTGTTCCACAAAGCGATGGGGCGCGAAGGGAAGGCTCTGCAATTCGCCTTGGGTGAATCGCGTTTGCACGCCGACAGAGCTGGTTTCCGCCATCAAGGGGGAGGCCTCTACCGCAACAGAAGCCTGCGCGACCCCAATGCGCACGGTCACTACGATCCGTTCATCAGGGCGAAAGAGAAGGTCCTTCCCATCGAGCCGGTACCGACCAGGAATCAGGCCGGAAATTCCAGCCACACCTTCGGCATCGGCCACCAGGACCCGGATGTCTCTGCGCTCCTGGGATTCCAGGCTCAGGCGTGCACCCGCTGCGGGCCTTCCAGCCGAGTCCAAAACCGTCACCCGCAGGGAGCCTGTGGTTTGAGCGGAAAGAGCTGCACCCATCAGCAGCGCTGCCGCGGAGGACCTGTGGAGCCGGGATGTTGCGATGGTCAGAAGAATCACCGAAGCCCCATTCGCATGAAGGAGCCAGTCTATCTGACAAGAACATTAAATGTATATGGCAATAACCATTCAATTTCCCTTGCCACTCCAAGCCTGCAATCCCACTCCGATGACGATGATGGCGAGCGCGACCCAGCGCATCGGCGGAATCACTTCGGCCAGGAAAGCCCGCGCGAGCAGCGCGTTGGCGATGAAGCCAAGCGCGAGGAAGGGATAGGCGTAGTTCACATCCACCAGGGAAAGCGCGCCCAGCCATACAACCACGCTCACGGCATAGCACAGGAGGCCCGCCACCACCCATGGCTGGACCAGCACACGGATCAGCGAGCCCATTTCCATATGCAGGCCGCCCGCGGCTTGCAGCCCCTTCTTCAGGCAGATTTGCGCCAGGGCGTTGAGCAGAACCCCGATCAGGATCAGTGGAATGGCCTTGAAGTTGGGGGACATGGTTTTCCTTTCAGCTATATCAGAGCTACGGAAAAGAATTCAGGTGGCGAAGGGGAAGAAGAAGGGTCCTTGGGCTTTCCTGATATTCATTTTGCGGCTTCAAGCGCAGCCCTCGCATGGTTTTGATTCCGGATTTGCGGATCCAGCCCATGGAAACCCCAGGTGCCAATGATGAAGAACGCGACACAAACGGTGGCGGCGGTTTCGCGCACCAGGAATTCACCCTCGCCCGCAGCGCATCGGACGCTCACCGAGAGCGCGCCCATGGCAAGCACCAATGTGGCCAGGCGCAGGGGACCGAGCATCGGCGCGGCCACGCTTTGAATGTCTGGGCCACCCAGCCGAAAGACGCCCACCACGAAACCGGCCAAGAATGCCAACCAAAGAGCGGCCGCCAGGATGGCTCCGATGCGCCGGATGCGGGCGGCGCTGACGCCTTCCACATAGACAGGCTGGAGCAATCCCGCCAGCAGCAGCGCAAGAAAAGGATAGGCCGCCAGCGGATCGGCTCCCCGTTTTCCATCACCCCAGATGCTGAATAGAAAAGGAACCAGGAACGCGATCGCCAGGAAGCGCGCGGTGGGCGCTTTGAGGGCGCCGCTGCCGCGCAGGAACACAGCAAGCGCTGGTAATAGCAACAGCCAAGGAAAGCTGTCCCGCGCCAAGTGCTCGGCGTAAATCCAGATGGGCTGGACCTGTAGACATCGATGCAACCCATTGCGAATATCCGGGAGCCCGACCAGGCCGGATGCATAGCCTGCGAACACCAACGCAAGAAGGATGGCAGAACCCCAATTCATCATGGTTGCTTGCCCTGCTTTCAAATCCTTTTGCCACGCCAGGAAAAGAAACAGGAGCAAGGCTGAAAGCAGAAGCGCCTGCGGGCCCCTGAATAGAAACGCGAGGCCAAGCCACGCATGGGACCACCGGAACCAGCTCTGGTGCTCATCCTCAGAGCCTTCGGCTTGACGCCGGAGCAACATATAACCAGCCAGCCAACACAGCCAGCTCCAGGCGAGCGCAGCAGAAAAAAGCAGGTCCGCCTGGATCGCCTGGGACTGCCAGAACCACAATGGCGTTGCACAGAGGATCAGCGTGGCGATTCCCGCCACATCAGCTTGGAGAAAGCGGGTTGCCCAACGCCGGAAATGATGCAGAAACAAGATGGAGCCGATGACCAGCGGAATACGCAGTGGCCAGGCTGGATGCTCGGGCGCGTTGCCGCTTCCCAGGAACCCCGCCAGCATCGACGAGAGTTTTGCCAACCAAATAAACAGGATGGGTGGCCCGCCGGGAAAGGTGGCCATGGATGCCGGGGGCAGCCATTTCCCGCGCTCCACAAGAACCTGCGTGAGGTCCGACGTTCGCTGTTCATCAAGCCCCCACAAACCCCGGCAGAACATCACCGCGATGAGCATCAGGCCATACAGGATGACGATGCGGTTATCCCGCACCCACTCCCCCAACTGCTGCCCCGGCACTCGCTTTTCCCGATGCTCGGAGAATTCGTCAAATTCATCCATTCCCCAGTGTCCCCCGGCGCCCCTACCTGGCAAAGCGCATACTCAAGAGTGAACGGGAGTGCCCATGCGTACCTTCATCCTTTGCGCGCTGCTGACCTCGCTGCCCTGCGCCGCCCAGGGCACCACGGAACAAATCAAATCGGATTTCAAGGAGGCCGGTAAGGACGTAGGCCGGGCAGGGAAGAAAGTCGGCCATGCAGCCGGCAAAGGCGGAAAAAAGGTTGGCCAGGTTGCGAAAGAAAGCGGCAAAGCCATCGGAAAAGGTGCGAAGGAAGGCGGAAAAGCAGTGGGGAAAGGTGTGAAAAAAGCTGGTCAGGAGATCGCGAAAGGCGCCAAGGAAGTTGGCCATGGCGTCAAGGAAGCCTTCAAGAAGAATTAAGCCGCAACCAATTGTTTCTATCTCAGTCTTGCCAGTACCATGCTTGGGTTGCGTTCCAGCTCCTGCCAGGCGGCGCGGTCAGCTTCAGGCAATTTCCTCCAGTCGCCGGCGTGGGCCAGCACCACCACCGGCCTCGATGGCGATTCCGACCTCATGCGCTGGGCGATGGCGCCAAGTTTAGAAGGGTCTTCCTCGAACCAGCGGTCCTGCTCGGCCTTGGGCAACTGGCTTTTGCCGAATCCCAATTCGCCCGTGCCCGCCACCACGACACAGCGTTGCCTGGAATGGAATGGAAGGCCTTGGAAATAGACGCCGAAGCTGATCCACTGGGCATTCGAAGGGGCCCGGCGGACCAACGGAGCCACATTTTTTCTTGCGCCGGCCACGTGATCCGACACGAACACCAGCAACAGCATGCAACCACCCAACGACGCCATCCAGCGCGGCGCGGTGAGGTGCTTCGGGTTCATGGCCCAAACACCGAGCGATCCAAACGCGACACCCAGCCCGATGACCCAGCCTTGGCCGCCATTCAGCTCCTTGGCAAAGGCGAATCCGCCGATCAGGAAGATCGCGCCGAGCACAAACAATTCGATGGCGATCCGCCGCAAACTGCGGAATTCTTCGCCCTTTTCCTCGAAGGTGCAGCCCATGGCGAGCAAGGGCACCACCACGGGCAGGATGTAGGGCGCAAGCTTCGAGCCCGACAAGGTGAAGAAAAACAGGGGCCAGGCGAACGCCATGATCATCGTCGCCACGGTCCAGCGGTTCAGTGCGGATTCGATGCCCTGCGGCCCCGCGGATCGACGTACGAAAGCGAGGCCCCGCTTGAGCCCGACCATGCTGTGGCTGAGCCAAGGGAGCATCCCCAGCAGCAGGATACCCGGGAAGTAAAGCTTGTCCAGGACGGGATTGTCTGAGCCCTGCCGCGCATGCTCATGGGTGAGGAACCGGGTGAGGTGTTCGTGGATGAAAAAGAATTGCGCGTGCCCGGGATTGGCCCTGTTGACGAAGTAGAACCAGGGCGCAGTCAAAGCGAAGAAGAGCATCCAGCCGAGGGGATGGAACCCCATCGTCAGCACCGCCTTCCGCAACTTCGGATCCCTCCAGGAAAAGGGCAATGAAAGTCCCAGGATGCCGACCAGAAGCACCAGCGCGACGGGTCCTTTGGTGAGCACGGCTGCCGACAAAGCGAGATAGGTCAGCACGGTCCAGCCCAACGAAGGTTCTTCGCGGAACCGTGCAGCCACAGACTCCACGGCGGCAGTGATGCTCAGGACCAGGAAGGCCGAAAAGAGCGCATCCAGGGTCAATAACTGCCCGCACACGAAGGTGAGCAACGTGGTGGCTACCATCACCAGGGCCCAGATGGGTCCGCGGGCACCCAGCCGCCTCGCCAGCCTCCAGGCGCACCAGAACAGGATCAGCGAGGCCAGCGCCAGCGGGAGGCGGGCCGCCGCCGCATTCAAGCCAAAGAGCTTCATGGACGCCGCGGAAAGCCAATATTGAAGGGGGGGCTTCTCGAAATAAAGCACCCCGTTCAGGGTCGGTGTCAGCCAATTTCTCGATGCCAGCATCTCGCGCGGGATTTCCGCGTAGCGGCCTTCATCGGGTTCCCAGAGCGGCCGCATGAATAGCGGCAGCAGCCCCAGGATGGCCCAGAGCATGAGATAGGTCAGTCGGTCGCGTTTCGTCATGGCTCAACAGGTGCTGAGGTTGTGAGGGTATGAGGTGCGAGGTTCAATAAGGTGGCGGCCAAAGACCGCATCTACTAGTGCGCCGAGGGCGCACCCCTCATATCTCATATCTCATACCTCAACCCTCTTCCTCCACCTGCTCCATGGCTTCAAATTCCTTCAGGAAGAAGTCCAGGCTCTTGGCCAGGGCTGCTTTCATACTGACCTTGGGGTCGAATCCAAAAGTGTCTTTCATCCGCTGGATGCTGGGTTTCCGATTGTTCACATCCTGATAGCCCTTGCCGTAGAATTCGCCGCTGCTCACATCCACGATGTCGCTGAGCTTCACACCCAGACGGGCCCGCATGGGGTGCTGCACCCAGAGTTCCCGCAGCATCTCCGCAACCTCGCGGACGCTGTGGTCCAGCTTGGGATTGCCGATGTTGAAGATGCCGCCATCGGCTTTCCCACCCTCGTTCTTCAGGATCATCATCAGGCCATCCATGGCGTCTTCCACATCCATGAAGCAGCGCCGTTGCGCGCCCCCATCCACCAATTTGAGGGGCTCGCCCTGGATGAGGTTCCAGACGAACTGGGTCACCAGGCGCGACGAGCCTTCTTTGGCGGTATTCAGGCTGTCGAGCTTGGGACCCATCCAGTTGAAGGGACGGAAGAGCGTGAACTTGAGGCCCTGCTGCCATCCATAGGCCCAGATCACGCGGTCGAGCAGCTGTTTCGAGGTGCTGTAGATCCAGCGGTCCATGGGCACAGGACCCGTCACTAGGGGCGAGGTGTATTCATCAAAGGCTTCGTCCGGGCACATGCCGTAGACTTCCGAAGTGCTTGGAAAGACGATGCGTTTCTTGTACTTCACGCACTGGCGGACGATGCGCAGGTTCTCCTCGAAATCCAGCTCGAAAACCCGCAGCGGATCCTGGACATAAATTTTCGGTGTGGCGATGGCGACCAAGGGCAGCACCACGTCGCATTTCTTCACGTGGTACTCGATCCATTCCTTGGAGATGGTGATGTCGCCTTCCACGAAGTGGAAGCGCTCATGGCCCACATGTTCCGTGAGCTTATGGGTGCCGAGGTCCATCCCATACACCTCCCAATTGGTGTCGTGCAGAATTCGCCCCACCAGATGGGAACCAATGAATCCATTGACGCCAAGAATGAGAACTTTCACGGGTGCTCCAGACCAAACCACTGAGTCTACCAGCGGAGCACCATAAAGGCAGTCCGAGAACCACGGAGACACGGCGACCGCAACGGCACGAATGAAAAGGAATGTTTAGCCAGGATGAAGGGGATCAAAAAAGATCAAATCCCCAATGCCTGCCGCAGCTCATCCATCCGACGGCGGCTGACGGGAATCCGACCGCTGGGGAGCACCAGATCGCCTTCTGCGCTCAGTTCACGGATGGCCTGGATGCGCACCAGAGCATTGCGGTGCACCCGGACAAAACCCTGGTCTTTCAGACGCTCCTCCCAGAAGGCCAGTGTGCCGTCCACCGGCAGGCGGCCTTCCGCCACCCAGGCCGCGCAATCGCCCAGATCCGCCACCAGCGCATCGACCTCTTCGGGCAGCAACAGGCGCGTGCCGGACTTCCGGCGGACGGGAATGCGCCGCCACTCCCGCTGCAGTGGTTCCTCCTTGGGGCGGATGCGGGAGATGGCCTGCGCTACTCCGACGCGCGAAATGGGTTTGAGCAGGTAGTGGACGGCTCCGCCTGCGAAGGCTTCTACGGCGTGCTGAGGGTAGGCCGTCACGAAGACCACCGAGGGCCTCGGCTCCGGCAGGAGCTGCATCAGCTCCACGCCCTTGATGCCCGGCATCTCGATATCGAGAAACACCGCATCTGGCTTTTGCTCGGCGATGGCTGCAAGCCCCTTGCGCCCGTTTTCCGCGGTGGCCACGACTTCGATGCCTGGAAGCTCTGAGAGCATATCCGCCAGGTGTTGGCGTGCCAGGGGTTCATCTTCAACAATCACTACGCGGATCACGCTTGCCTCCATCGGAAGCTTGCCACGCTGCGGTCTCCCACGCGCAGCAGGCTGAGATCGCCTGGATGCTCCAGCCGGGCCCGCAACGTCTCCAGAGCAGTGCCAGTGCCGCCCTTCTCACCTATGCCTTTATCTGGCTGCGCGCCAAAACCCGGGCCCGGATCGCTGACTTCGACGAAGATGGCGTTCCCCGCCCACCGCGCCGAGATGCGGATGTCACCACCGCGCTCCAAGGGAGCGATGCCGTGCTTCACCGCATTCTCCACAAGCACCTGCAACGACAGGGGCGGCACCTGGGTTGATTCAAGCTCTTCAGGGATATCAATGGAAACGTTGAGCCGCTCTCCGAGCCGCGCCTGCTCGATGCCCAGGTAGGCTTCCACAAACCCAAGCTCCAGCTTGAGCGGAATGGTGGCCAGGTCCGAAGCCTCGATCACCTGGCGGAAGAGCTGGGCCAGCCGCTCGGTGGTCGCCTGAGCGCCGCGTTGATCCGTTTCAATCTGCGCATGAAGCGTATTCAGCGCGTTGAAGATGAAATGGGGGGCCAGCTTGGCACGCAGTGCCTGCTCCCGGGCCACCATCTCATGGTTCTCCAGCCTTGTTTGATGTTCGCCAAGCGCGATCCTCTCCAGAACCATCACCGGGAAAAGGACCAGAAACAAAACCGAAACAGGGGTGTGGTGCCAAAGCCTTTGGGATACGAGGGCGAGCGCAAACCCAGCAGGGATGGCGATCATCACGCTGCGGGCTTCCATCCGGGCCCGCCAGGCCTCGAATTCGCGAGGTGAGAAGGTCGCCAGCTTGGACCGGCGGCGTTCCTTCAATCTGAGCAGGATGAAGAAATAGCAGACAAATGCCGCGAACAGGGCCAAGCCGATCAGCCAAGGATGGCGCAACCCGCCCCTGGCCTCCATCCAGCGGCTATCGAGAAGGCCGACCACCACTGCATAAGGAAGGACGAGGATCAAGATCCACCCCAACCCGCCGTCCAGGGATCGAGTCAACGCAAGCGGACTGAAAAGCCGCTGAAGCAAAGTCGGCGGAAGTGCGGATGGCTGAGTCATGGGATCTCCAAAGAACCAGAATCGCCGGAGCACGGTCCTTGATCTGATCCGTCCTGCAAGCGGCCGCCAAATGTCGCGAGCGGTCGACCTGGGGTCATGAATGGTCGCGCGGGTTCCAAACTGCTACCAAGTCACTCTCTTTCCCGACCTTGGATCAGACCCGGCAAACCACCTTCCCGAATCCCTGCCCTGCTTCCAAGTGGCGTTGCGCCTCGGGGTAATCGGCGAGGTTGAAAACACGATCAATGACGGGCCGGAAAGGCGGGTTGGTGGAGTTTTGCTGGACCAGGGCAAGCAAGGTCCATAGGTGCTCCCGGCGGCCCATGTAGGACCCCAGAAATGTCAATTGCTTGGCGAAGAGCGTGCGGAGGTCCAGCATGATTTCCCGGCCTGTCGTAGCGCCGCAGGTGACGATGCGGCCCCCGCGTGAAACGGATGAAACGCTGATTTCCCAACTCGCGCTGCCTGTGTGTTCAAAGACAACATCCACGCCGCGTTTTTGCGTCAGGTCCTTCACTTTTTTCGCGACGTCCTCGGTGCCGCGGACGATGACATGCTCGGCTCCGAGTTCCCAGCACTTCACGGCCTTCATCTGGTTGCCCACCACGGCGATGGGGCGGCCGCCGAGGAATTTCACCAACTGGATGGCCGCGCTGCCCACGCCACTTCCGCCGCCCCACACCAGCACGGTCTCGCCGGGCTTCAGCCTCGCCTTGTGCACCAGCATTTCCCACGCCGTGAGGAAGACCAGGGGAAAAGTCGCCGCCTGCTCGAAGTCCCAGTTGCCTGGAATCGGCAGCAGGTTGGCCGCGGGCACCAGCACGTGGGTGGACGCAGTGCCATCGCATCCGTTGCCCATCACTTTATAGTCACGGCAGAGCATGTCGTCGCCCCGCAGGCAGGCCGCGCAGACGCCACAGCTGAGGCCCGGCGCGATCATCACGCTGCCATCCAGTTCAACCCCCGGGGGCAAGGCGGTATTTTCTCCCACGGCCTCCACGATGCCAGCGCCATCACATCCCGGCGTCACCGGCAGCGGCAGAGGATAGCCCTTCATCCCCACAGTGGTCCAAAGATCCAGATGGTTGAGCGCCATGGCTTTCATCTGAAGCCTGACCCAGCCCGGTTTTGGGGCCTGCGGCTCAAAATCCTCGCGCACCACTGAACCGGCCGGGCCGTGTTCTTTCACCCGAAAACGAAAGGGGTTCATGGGAGCCTCCTTGGGCTGTGGCTTTGGGACTCTGCCCAATCGACAATCGTAAATCGCAAACCGCAAATCGAAATCATTCCGATTTCAGCGATCGGTTCATGAGCCGCCCTACGGCCTCCTTCGGGTTGGCGCCATCCAGCAACCGGGACACTTCTTCGGCAATGGGCAACTCCACGCCCCACTTCCGGCCCAAGGCCAGTGCGGCTTTGGTGGTGCTGGCGCCCTCCATCACTTGTCCACCCATCAGGACTTGGGCTTCATCCAAAGTTTTGCCTTCTGCAAGATAAGCCCCCAGCCTGCGGTTGCGGCTTTGCGGCCCCGTGGCCGTGAGCAGCAGATCACCCATGCCCGCCAGGCCCATGACCGTGTCCGGCGCACCGCCCATGGCCGCCACGAGCCGCGCGATTTCAGCGAGGCCCCGGGTGATCAGGGCCGCCCGGGCATTGTGTCCAAGGCCCAGCTTTTCCACCAGGCCCGCGGCGATGGCGAGGATATTCTTCAGCGCGCCGCAAAGCTCCACGCCGACCACATCGCGGCTCAGATACAGGCGCAGGTGCTCCGTGGCAAGTTGATGCTGAAGGGTTACGGCCTGGGCATCAGAGATACTCGAAGGCAGTGCCATGACCATGGCGGAAGGAAGGTTTCTGGCCACTTCATCCGCAAAGGTCGGACCCGACAGCACACCCACCGGCAGGCCCAGAAGCGGCTCAAGGGCTTCGGCCAGGCGCTGGTGGCTATCGGCCAGGATGCCCTTGCTCGTGTGCAGCAGAATGCCGGGTGCTTGCGCATTCCACTTGGGGGCATGGGTCCGCAGAGTTGACCAGGCTGCCGGACTGGCCTGGGTGGCGATGCTGGAAATCCACAATCGCGCCGTGAAGGCCTCGGCAGGATCGGACATGGGGTGGAGATTCGGCGGGAGTTCTATGCCATTCAAACGGGGGTGGCGGCGCGTGGCGAGCAGCTCCGCCATTTTGGCAGGCGTATGCCCCCATAACGCCACCCGGTGGCCTGCCTGGGCCCATGCGATGGCCAAAGCCGTGCCCCACACGCCTGCTCCGAAAATCGCGATGTCGGGACGGTCAGACATGGAATTGGTCATCTGGTGTGGCGCCCCAAAGCTTGGATTCGGTGCCCGCTTGAAGGCGGCGGATATTCTCGTGGTGGTTGGCGATGACCAGCACTGCGATGAAGGCCCAGGCTATCAGGTAGGGCGCATGTTCCCCGAGCGCTCGAAAGCCACCGTAGGGACCGCTCAAAGCTAGCAGGACGACTTCCAGGGGCAGCATCAGCGCCGCGAGGATGCTGCCAAGGCTCACATGCCGCGTGAGCCAGAGCGCCGCGACGAAGAAAGCCAGGGGTAGCGCGCCCAACCGCCACTGCACCGCCAGGACGATACCGAAGGCCGTGGCCACGCCCTTGCCGCCCTTGAACCGCAGCATGGGGGAAAAGACATGCCCCAGAACCGCTCCGAACCCGATCCAGGGAAGCATGGATTCGAGGATCCCGGCGCGGCGGGCCAGGACCACGGGAATGATCCCCTTGGCAATATCCAACAACAGCACCAGGATGCCAGGCCCCTTTCCGGCTACCCGGCTGACATTCGTGGCGCCGATATTGCCGCTCCCCTTGGAGCGCACATCGCCCTGGCCCAATAGCTTCACCACGATCAGGCCGAAAGGTATGCTTCCGCATACGAATGCGCCGAGGCACCAAAGCGCAAGCTGGAGAGGCGCGTGCACAAAAGGCAGAGGTGATTCCATCGAATCACCTTAGCAGAGGCGCTGCGGTGGGCTGTGGGTGGAGGGCTGCGGGCCGAAGTCCCTTGGCCCCCAACACTGAACTCCTCGACTTTCAACTCTCGACTCTCGACCCACGCCCTGCAGGCTCACGTCCGGACCAGCATCCGCCTGAGAAGATCCAGCGCCCACGCAGCGCTTCGGAGTTGGATATCGACGCGGTCTCCAGGAACGATGAAGGGTCGGACCGCCTCGACGGAAGGCCCTGCCACGGCCACCACGCATTCACCCAATGAACGGTCCCTGCCGCCAGAGTCCAGAGTGGGGCCTGCATTGCCGGTGATGGCAAGGCCCCAGGTGGTGCCCAGTTTTTCCCGGATGCCCTTCGCAAGGGCCAAGGTCGTGGCTTCGCCAATCGTCCCGTGCTTCTGGATGAAGGCAGGATCCAGGCCTGCCAGGGCGACCTTGGCGGCTGCGCTGTAGACCACCGCGCCACCGGTGAACCCCCCGCTGGCACCAGGGATGGCCGTCAACCGCGCTGCCACCAAGCCACCGCTCATGCTCTCGGCCACGGCCAGGGTTTCGCCTCGCGCTTTCAGGGAGTCGAGCACCATGCTCTCCAAGTCGCCGCTCCCCGTACAAGCCAGATCGTCGCCCAGCTCCGTCGCCAATTCTTCGCGCGCTGCATCCAAGGCGCTGGGATCGCTGCTGCGCAAAACGAACTCCACTTGGGTCAGGCCCGCGAGAATCGTCCAGTCGAGATGCGGATGACGGTCGCGGATGGCTTCGGTGCGTTGATCCAGGGTGCTCTCCGGCACTCCGCACACCACCATGCGCAGAGTGTGCACCGCCGGGCCGGCCAAGGGTTTCAGCCTGGGTTCCACATGATCGAGCCACATGCGTTTCATCTCCCGCGGCACACCCGGGAGCATGAAGATGAACTTGCTTTCCCGCTCCCAAAACACGCCAGGCGCCGTTCCAAGCGGGTTGCTCAAGGGCCTTGAGCCAGTTGGGAAAAGCACTTGCTTGAAATTCGCCGGAGGAGGAACCCGCTTGCGCTGTTCATACCAGGTGACGAGATCCGCCCGACACCCGGCATCTTCAACCAATTCCACGCCGAATGTGTCCGCCCACACTTCCTTCGTGAAGTCATCGAAAGTCGGGCCGAGACCGCCGGTGCAGATGATCACATCGCTGCGGCGAAAGGCTTCCTCGCAGAGCTCCGCCAGATCCTCCCGGTGATCCCCCACGGCCGTCTTGCGGTGGAGCCCCAGTCCCAACCCCGCCAGGCGTTCGGCGATCCACACGGAATTGGTATCCAATCGCTTCGTGGTGAGCAGTTCCGAGCCGATGGCGATGCATTCGATACGCACGGGCACTCCGTCTTAAATGAGCGGTGAATGGGGGAGCCGATCTTTGTTTTCGGGATCTCTCATGGAACTGCCGATTTTTCTATTTTCGATTGAGGCTTCACTGAAGGCGGCTCTCCCAGCGTAGTAGCCTTGAACCATGATCATCCCCGATATCGACGACCTGGTGCTGGAGCATGACGACGATACGGCCCTGGAAGAACTGGGGCGGCGCGTGCTGAGCCGC
>JANXQX010000250.1 GCA_025353305.1 Holophagaceae bacterium | reverse complement strand
CTGGTGGCACAGAACTCGAGCCTTGGGACTTGAGACTCACTTCACCATCGTTTCCATGTACCAGCCCCAGATCGCCTGTCCGTAGAACACAATGGGAAACGTCGCCAGCGCCAGGAAGCAGCCGAAGGGCAGCATGCTTTGACCCTTCAGGCGGCGGGTGATGAGGCCGGGCAGCGCAAAGGTGGTGAGCAGCAGTGCGCTACCAAAGAAAATGCCCAGCATGGGCCCCCAGCCCCAGAATGCGCCAAGCCACGCGAGCATCTTGAAATCGCCCATGCCCAGGCCGTCGGTCTTGCGGATGAGTTTGTAGATCGCGTTGATGACCGTCGGCCCGCCATAGCCGGCCACAAGGCCTATGAGACTGCTCTTCCAGGTCACTGCTTCGCCGAATAGCGACCAGACCGGCGACATCTGCAGCCCGTTGTGGAAGAGATCCGCCCGCAGGAATTGATGGTCCCCGATCAGAACCGTCACCGTTTCATTGGGCCAAAATATCTGTGGCAGCGTGAGCAGCACGCCGATGGCCATCAAGGGAAACTGGAGCGCATCGGGCAGGAAGAATTCTGTGTAATCCGTGAAGAACAGCACCAGCAGCGCGAAGGCGCACAGCAGTCCCTTGAACCAGATCAGGGATCCCACGGGAAACACATAGACCGAGGCGGCAAAAATTAATCCGCCCAGCAGCTCGACCAGCGGGTAGCGGCCGGGGATCTTCCAGCCACAAGTAGCGCACTTGCCGCGCAGCATGAGCCAGGCAAAAAGTGGAATGTTCTGCCAGGGTTTGATCAGTGCTTTGCAGTTGGGGCAGTGGCTGCGCTTGGTTACTACGTTGCGATCTTCGGGTTCTTCGAGCGGCAACCTATAGATCAAGACATTGGCGAAGGAGCCGGCCGCCAGACCGAACGGTGCAATCATCAGCGCCAGGAACCAGGTGGGATAATCAATCGACAGCATCATGAAAGCTTATGCGAGTTGATACCAACCTGCCCCAAAATGGATTCATACCGGAGAAGCCATGAATGCGCTGTTACGTTGTTTCGCACTGCTCGCCCTCTCCATTTCAATTCATGCCCAGACCACGGCTCAGGTTCCCGCCAAGCCCCGTGTCCGCCTGGCCACCAACTTCGGCGTGATTGTGCTGGAACTTGAGCCCAGCGCGGCGCCGCGCACGGTGGAGAATTTCCTCTCCTACGTGAAGAAGGAGCACTACCCCGGCACCATTTTCCACCGCGTGATCCCAGGCTTCATGATCCAGGGCGGCGGGCTTAGTGAAGGGATGAGCGAGAAGGCAACCGCAGCGCCCATCAGGAACGAGGCGCCCCAAAGTCTCAAAGCAGGCCTGAAGAATGCACGGGGCACCGTGGCCATGGCCCGCACCGCCGACCCGAACAGCGCCACGGCGCAGTTCTTCATCAACATGGCGGACAATATCACGCTGGATTTCAAGGATGAGAGCGCCGACGGCTTTGGATACTGCACCTTCGGCCGGGTGGTCGAGGGAATGGAGGTCGCCCAGAAGATCGAGCAGGTGAAGACTGTCTGGAAGAAAGGCCAGCCCAACGTCCCGGAATACGCGGTGAAAATTAAATCCGCCGAGGTCCTGGACGCCAAATGACGCCCACCCGCCCTTTCCTGCGGCCCCTCCTGGTCTGGACCTTCGGGGCCCCAGCCTTGGCCGTGGCAGTCTGCCTGGCCTACTTCATGGCCCTAATCAGCTGGAGCGGCCCCAAGGGCTTCTGGGCCATTGCGCCGGGCTACATCCGCATGATGGCCTGGCTGTTCGGGATCCGGCGGAGCCTCGAAGGCTGGGACGACCTGCCCATGGCAATCCGCGATGGCCGACAGGCGGCGATCTTCATCGGCAATCATACGTCGCTGCTCGACCCCCCTTTGATCATCGCCACCCTGCCCTCGCATCCCGTCTTCATGGCCAAGCGGGAACTGGCCTACGTACCTTTTTTGGGATGGGTCATCTGGCTGGCTGATTTCATCTTCATCAACCGCAACCACCGTGTGGATGCCATAAAATCCTTGGAACTGGCGACCCGACGCATCCATGACGGACAGAGCATCGCCGCCTTTCCGGAGGGCACCCGCAGCCGTACCGGCGAGCTGCTGCCCTTCAAGAAGGGTGTTTTCAACATCGCGTGGGAAGCCCAGGTCCCACTGATCCCTGTCGCGATCCTGGGGGGTCGGCTGATCCTTCCCGCCGATGACTGGCGCGTATCGCCAGGGCCTTACCACATGCGCATCGGTCCCCCCGTGGAACCCAGGGATTACCAGGATACTGAAGCGCTCCGGCTGGCTCTTCAGGCACAGGTTTTAGCCCTTTTGCAGGTCCCTTAAACCGATATCATCGTCACTTCGTAACCGCCCTAACCGCGCTTCCCCGGAGAGTTCCCTTGATTTCATTTGAAAGCCTTGAGGTACGGTACGGCCCCACCGTTGCATTGAAGGGCCTGAGTCTCACCTTGGAAGACGGCATCGTGGGCCTGCTGGGTCCCAATGGCTCCGGCAAATCCACGCTATTGAAAACCCTGCTTGGCCTGCTGACACCCAGCGCAGGGGGTGGCCATGTCCTGGGCATTCCGCTGGGCACCCACGAGGCTGCGAAATTGCGCGGCCGCATCGGGTACATGCCGGAGTACGACGCCCTCATCGAGGACACTTCGGCCTACGAGCAAGTGGCCTTCTGGGGCGAGCTGTCGGGCCTCACAGTCGAACAGTCCCGGGACCGCGCCCACGAGGTGCTCTATTTCGTGGCTCTCGACGAAGCCCGCTACCGCCCGGTCAGCGGCTATTCCACGGGCATGCGCCAGCGGGTGAAACTGGCCCAGGCGCTCGTCCATTCCCCCGAACTCGTATTTCTCGACGAGCCCACCAACGGCCTGGATCCCGACGGCCGCCGCCGCATGCTGGACCTGGTGTTGAAGGTCCACGCGGAGTTGGGCACTTCGGTGATCATGGCGTCGCACCTGCTCGAAGATGTGGAACGAGTTTCGGACCAGCTCGTGATTCTCGACAAAGGCGAGGTGAAGGCGGCGGGCTCCATGGCGGGCCTGAGGAAGATGCTGGCCAAGCGCTTCGAACTGCGATTCCTGGATCCGCTCAACGAAAAGCAGGAGGAAAAATTGGCCGAACTCGGCACGGTGCTGGAGCATCGCAACGGAATCTACGATGTGGAACTGGCAACGGCCGATCCTGTCCTGCCTTTCCGTTTCGCCAAAGAGATCGGCGCCGTGCTCGTGCAACTGACCCCGCGCCACGACCGCCTGGATGAAGTGCTCATCCGCGCCTTGCGTGGAACCATTGGCGAAACCATCAGCGCAACCACAGGGAGCCACTGATGCCCATTTACGCCCCTTCCCTTCCCCCGCGGCCGGAGCTTACCGAAGGCAGCCACCCCATCGCCGTGCTCGCGAAATTCGATCTCAGGCGGGTCGTGAAACGCAAGGTCGGCTTCTTCATTTTCGGCTTCATCTTTCTTGCGATCCTGCTCTTCGAAGTGATCTTCATGTGGGGCAAATTCCTCATAAACGCAGCTTCGACTCCGAGTGGATTGAAGGAGGCGGCCAACCGTTTACTTTCCCAGGGTGCTGACTACCAGGCGGGTCTTCTCGACTGGTGGATGCTCGTTCCGCTGTGGTTCATGATGGCCTTCATGGTGGGAGGCATCATTTCGCGCGACTCCCTCTATCGCATCCGTCCCCTCGTCTATGCACACCCAGTGCAGCCCCAGGACTACATCACCGCCAAGGCACTTTCGGCCTTCATCATCCCCATGGTGGTAATGGTTCCCTTTGCCTTGGTGCCGTGGGGCATATCTATGCTTATAGCCGGCCCAGCCGGCCCCATCTGGATGTCAGCACCACTCTATCTGTTGCCTGCGGCCATCATCATCGCCCTGCTTATGGCTGCGGTTACCCTCGGCGCTTCGGCCATGGCCGGGTCGCCCCGGGCAAGTTTTGGCTGGGTGCTGGGCATCGTGCTGGGAACCTCGGCCATCGGCGGCATCTTCAGCGGCGCCCTGCAAAGCAAACAATGGCTGGCCATGAGCCCCTATGCTCTCGTCCAGGCCTGGCCGCAGCTCATCTTCAATGTGAGCGAGCCGCTGCTGAAATGGGCCCCAACCCTTGCGGGAACCGTTCTCCACATCGCGTTCTGGACATGGGTCGCAGTCAAGCGGACCAAGCCTTCGGAGGCGGTACTATGATCCGCCTTGAACGCGCATCGCTCAGGTACGGCGACATCCTGGGCCTTTCACCCACCAGCTTCCAATTGCCCGAAGGCGGCGGCATAACGGGCCTTCTGGGGCCCAAC
>JANXQX010000184.1 GCA_025353305.1 Holophagaceae bacterium | reverse complement strand
CCTTGGATCCGCACAGATTCCACTGATTCACACAGACCTTGAAATTGGCATGGCCCGGACAGACCGCCTAAACCGGATCGAAGGGTGGAGGGTTGATTTTGTGCTGTCGAAAAAGGGCAAGAACGAGGGCCTTGGGTGCTCGTCTCAGCTTGCTGGTGCGGGCCCAGCGATACAGAGTGCTGGCATCAATTCCTCCGAGGGCCTGGGCAAGTGCCCCGACTCCTCCAAGTTTTCTTGCCAATGCCATCCAAGGCTCGGGGAGAGTTGCAGGCCGACTCACAGGTACCCCTGGAAATTCTTGTTCAAAGGATCCCATCCAATGCGAATGGCTGTATCCATGTCTTCTTCAGATGGATTTCCACGTTCGAGAACTCTTTTCAGGTGTTCCCATAAATTTCACAACGCAATCCCACGGCTTCCAGATCGCGTACTGAAATATGCGTGATGAAATCCAGGTCGAAGGTTTCAAACAATTCGTCTGAACGTCCAGTCCAAACCTGCACCGAAGACCCGCCACTCAACACGGGATCCACGTTAAGGGTTTTGAACGCTTGCAGAAGGATTGACGGGACTTTGATTGGAAAGGCGTTGGGGTGCAGGGGCTGACTGGATTTTGCCGGGGAGTTCCGACGCTTTGGGGCGCGAGGCTTCATAGGGGCTTTTTATTTGAATTCGAAGGTGTCAAACGCTCCCCGGCAATTCGAACCAGGAGATCCGACTCACGGTTCATGTTTGGATCGCCTAATCGTTTGAGCAGTGCCCGTTCAATGGGGTCTCGGGGTTTGTTGGAATGCGTTTGCCTGATTCCGGGGCCGAAAGCAGCAATGAGTTCATCAATGGTGGTTCGGATCTTCATCGCAGACTCCTGGAGTTGATTTTATCATGCAATTCACACGATTTAAGAGGAACATCTTTTCAGGCTTCAGCTCGCCGATAATCAGGAAAGCCCAATTGGCTAAGGAGGAAGGAGATTCGTTACAAGCGACGAATCACCCCACAGGATTCCCGATATAGTTTTCCTTTAACCACACTCATTCAATCCTTGCTTTCCGCCTGCCCAGCTCACTGTCCTTTCAAAGGTGTCCCCATGAACTTGCCTGAGACCAAGCCCCGCGCCTCACGCTTTCCGGCCCTTCTGGCCATCTTCTCCGTCGCCTTCCTGCTGATCGCCTGCCGGGCGCCGGGCATGAAGATGGATGTGTCATCCAGCATGGAGAAAACCACCACGGAGCGCATGTACGGGCAGACAGTCACCTTGAGGCCCCTCAACGCCCAGGCCGTGCTGGCCTATGGAACCCCGTCGCCGGTGATCACCGGCATCGATCTGCTGGCCACCAAGTTCGAGCCCTACCGGGTGGGCCCCCAGGACGTCCTGCTGGTCACCGTGTGGGACCACCCGGAAATCACGCTGCCCCTGGGCCAGTACCGCACCGATGCCGCCACGGGCATGCTGGTGGACGATGAAGGCTACTTCTATTTCCCGTACGTGGGCCGCATCCGGGTCGGCGGGCTCACCATCATCCAGGTGCGGGAACTCCTGACGGAAAAACTGAACAAGGTGCTGCAGCGGCCCCAGGTGGATGTCAAGGTCGTGGCCTTCCGTTCGCAGAAAGTCTACGTGGGCGGCGAAGTCCGTAGCCCCGCGACCTATAACATCACCGATATTCCCTTTACCCTTTCCGAGGCCATCAATCGCGCCGGTGGCTTCCTGCCCACCGCCGACCAGAGCCGGGTGACGCTTTCCCGGGGGGAGCGCACCTGGAACCTCAACTTCCAGGACCTGCTGTCCCGGGGCAACCGCATCGACCAGATCCTGCTCAAGGATGGCGACTCCCTGCTGGTGCAGAACCGCGACGAATCCGCAGTCTACATCATGGGGGAAGTCCGGAATCCGAGTTCCATCCCCACCCATCATGGCCGCCTGTCCCTGGCCCAGGCCCTGTCCGAGGCCGGCGGCATCGACAAGGTCAGCGCGGACCCGCGGCTGATCTATGTCATCCGTCGCGGCAAGACGGAAAACACCGTCGATGTGTTTCATCTGGATGCCTACAATCCCGTGATGATGGTGATGGCCGACCGGTTCGCATTGCAACCCAAGGATGTGATCTACGTGGATGCTGGCACCCTGGTGCGTTGGAACAAAGTCCTGAGCCTGCTCCTGCCCTCGACCGGGCTTTTCTCGCTTGCGGCAGATGCGAAGACCGCCATCAAGTAGACCATGGGCGATGGGTGATTAGGGACCCCAACCTTCCCTCGATGTTCAATCGACAATCGCCAATCGCAAATCGAAAAACCCACATCTACAGGCACCCTTTCGAGATCAAGGAATCCGCCCTTCATGCTTCCCGACATCCGCCACATCCTGGTTCTCTGCGAAGGCAACCACTGCCGCAGCCCCATGGCCGAAGCCATGCTGCGCCGAGCCCTGGATCCCGGCATCCGGGTAAGTTCCGCGGGGCTGGATGCGCTCGTGGGCCAACCCGCCCATCGGGTGACCAAAGCCTGGATGGCCAAGGACGGCATCCACCTCTCTGAAATCACTGCCCATCTCGGTCGCCAGGTGACCGCAGAACTGGCCCTGAGCGCCGATCTGATCCTGGTCATGGATCAGGCACAGAAAGCCGCCTGCGAGCGCCTGGCCCCCAGCGCCCGGGGCCGCGTGTTCCTGCTGGGCCACTGGCTGCCGCGAGGCGAGCAGGAGATCCCCGATCCCATCCGCGGCGGCGCCGAAGCCCACCGCCAAGCCTACGACCGCATCCAAAGCGCCATCCAGCCATGGATCAGCCGACTAGCCCCAAAGAACACAAAGTAATTTGCCTCAAAGAACACAAATAATAAAAAACAATTTGGCCACAAAGGGGCACAAAGTTACACAAAAAAAGTCAAAAAATATTTCGTTTTAAGTTCTTCTTTGTGAACCTTTGTGCCCCTTTGTGGCTAAGATTTTTTTAGTTTTTTAATGACTTAAGCATTTTTGTGATTCTATGAGGCCAATGTGGATATCAAAGCTTTGTGCGACCGGGTCCGGCAGACAGCCTATGACATCCATGCCTACTTGGGTCATGGCCACCTGGAAAAGGTCTACGAGAATGCTTTGTTCCACCGTTTGCAGAAACTCTGATTGCGGGTCGAGCAACAGCACCCCATCCGGGTGTTCGATGAGGATGGAACTCCTATCGGGGACTATGTCTCAGACCTGGTGGTCGAACAAGTTCTCCTCATCGAGTTGAAAGCCGCAAAGAACTTGGCTCCCGAACACGATGCCCAGGTCCTGGGCTACCTCAAAGCCGTTCGGTTTGAACACGGAATGCTGATCAACTTCGGTTCGAGCAAGTTCGAGATCCGCAAATTCATCCGAACCGAAAGTCAGCCACAAAACACACAAAGTAAAAACAACTCTGCTACAAAGAACACAAAATAAAAACTACTTGGCCGTAAAAAACATAAAAAACAACTTGGCCACAAAGGGGCACAAAGGGTCACAAAGAAGAACATAAAATAAATTAATTTTTGGCTTTTCTATGTGACCCTTTGTGCCCCTATGTGGCTAATTATTTTAAGTTTTTGTTTTATTTTGTTTTTTACGGCCAATCCCTGGCGCAGTCTGATTCTCAGTCCCCACAGGCTTTTCTGTGGCTCGCCCGGTTATTTGTGACTCGTGCCGATGCCAATCCGACTCATAATGAGCAAGTCATTCCAAAGGACTACTCCCATGACGAACTGGCATGATCATATTTCGGTAGATCCCAATGTTTGCCATGGTCAGGCTTGCATCCGTGGCACTCGCATCCAAGTAGCGATTGTGCTGGATAATTTGGCCGCCGGTTTGGATATCGAGGAAATCACGGCCAGCTACCCCAGCCTTAAAATCGAAGATATTCGCGCAGCGTTGGCCTATTCAGCGGAAATCGCCCGAGAGCGCATTTACCCTTTTCCAGAAACAGCATGAACACGGAGCATGAGCGGAGCGCCACTTTGCGAAGCGACGCCCTGAAGGCGTCCCGCCCACGATGTGCGGTATGAAATTCAAGGTCGACGAAAACCTGCCCATAGAAGCGGCGGAGATACTGCGAGCAGCGGGGCATGACGTAATGACCGTCCTCGAACAGGCGATGGGGGCCATGCCTGACCCCGATTTGGCAGAAGTGTGCCGCGTAGAAGATCGGGCCTTGCTTACTTTGGACCTCGATTTTTCCAGCATTCAGGCCTACCCGCCACAAGACTTTCCGGGGATCGTCGTCCTCCGATTGATTCACCAGGACAAAGCCCATGTACTGAAAACAATTGCCGCCGCAATCCCGATCCTGATTCGAGAACCATTGCGCGGTCGACTCTGGATCATCGACGAGCACCGAATCCGTATACGAGAATAAAATCCAGCGCGCCCCTCGACCCCAGACTCCAGCCCTACAGCCCACAGCCCACCGCCCACCGCCCTCCGCCCAGCAGGCCCCCATGAGCTTCAACCCCGACATCAACCCCGGTGACATCTACCCCCAGGGGCCCATCAAGCCTGACATGTCGGAGGACGAAGGCATCGCCTCCCTTGGGGAGATGCTCGCCAATCTGTGGGACGGCCGCTATATCATCCTGGCCACGACGGTGCTGGCGCTGGTTTTCGGGTACTACAAAGTCTGGCGCGAGACCCCCATCTACCAGGTTGAGGCCATGCTGCAGATTGAGGACAAGCAGAGCAGCAGCAGCAGCCCCGTGATGCAGGCCCTGAACAGTCTGCTGGACCAGGCCGCCCGGGCCACGGCTGAAATCGAGATCATCAAGAGCAACCTGGTGCTGGGTCGCACCGTGGAAACCCTTTCCCTGGATGTCCAGGCCAACCCTGTATATAACCGGTTCGTGGGCGATGCCCTGGTGCGGGGCCACGCCGATGCCCCCGAGCTGGTCATCGAAAAGTTCGAGGCACCCAACTATTTAAGGGGCACCGGATACCAGATCATCGCCCTTGGAAAAGACACCATCCGCTGGGAAGGGCCCGGCCACACAATCCTGGCCACCGGCAGGGTGGGCGATGAGATCAAGGCCACCTATCAGGGCCAGAAACTGGTGCTGCAGGTGCGTAGTCTTACCGGAAAGCCGGGCCAGGTTTTCAACCTGTCCCGCCAACCCCTGCTGGCCGCCATCGGCTCCCTTCGTGGCGGTCTATCCGTCGCCGAGAAGGGCAGGCAGACCAACATCCTGGGCCTCACCTTTCAGCACCCCAACCCCGGCCGTGGCGCCGAGATCCTGAACGAGATAGTGGAGCAATACGTACGGCAGAATATTGAGCGAAAAGCCGAAGAAGCCTCCCAGACCCTGGCGTTCCTGCAGGAACAACTGCCCCTGCAGCGGGCCAAGCTCGATGCCGCCGAGGACCGTTTGAACCAGTTTCGCATCAAATCCGGCTCCGTGGATCTGCCCCAGGAAGCCCAGCTCATCCTCACCCAGAGCGTGACAATGGAAGGCCAGATCCTGCAGCTCAAGCAGAAAAAGGATGAACTGCTGCGCACCTACAAGGAAGGCGCCGACGTGGTGGCCACCCTGAACCAGCAGATCGCCAAGCTGCAGAAGGAATCGAGCAACATCAACAGCAAAATAAGGGGCCTGCCCAAAACCCAGCAGGAGATCGTGAGCCTGTCGCGGAATGTCCAGGTCAACACCGAGCTGTACACCGCCATGCTCAACAATTCGCAACAGCTCCAGGTGGCCCGGGCCGGCGAGATCGGCAATGCTCGCATCGTGGACCACGCCATGCCCAGCCTGGGCCCCATCAGTCCCAATAAATCCAGGATCATGGGCCTGGCCTGGCTGTTGGGTCTGTGCGCAGGCGTTGCCCTGACCCTGCTGCGCCGGGCACTGCATCAGCATGTGGAAGACCCCCGCCTGATCGAAAGCCGCCTGGGCCTGCCCGTGGTGGTCACCATCCCCCACAGCGCCCTGCAGGCGGAGGAATTCCGCCACATGAAGTCCCACGAAGCCGGTGCCCGCATCCTGGCCAAAGATCATCCCGAAGATCTGGCGGTGGAAAGCCTCCGCAGCCTGCGCACTTCCTTGAGCTTCACCATGAGCGAAGCACGCAACCGTGTGGTGATGATTTCCGGCCCCGCATCAGGCATAGGCAAATCCTTCGTCTGCAGCAATTTCTCGGCCCTGCTCGCCCAGACCGGGTCCGCCAGTCGGGTGCTGCTGGTGGATGGCGACATGCGCCGGGGCAACCTGCACCAGTACTTCGGCTTCTCCCACCGCTCCGGTGGCCTGTCGGAAATCCTGTCCGGCCAGAGGCCCTGGCTGCAGTCGGTCCGCGCCAGCGGCATAAGCGGCCTGGACCTGATCACCAGTGGCATTCTGCCCCCCAATCCCTCAGAACTGCTGATGTCCAGCCGCTTCAGCGATTTCATCCTGGAAGTCTCCCAAGTCTACGACATCGTGATCATCGACGCCCCGCCGGTCCTTGCGGTTACAGATGCGGTGATCATCGGCCGCCAGGCCGGCACCACCCTCCTCACCGTCAAAGCCAAAGCCCACACCCTGGACGAGATCCGGGCCGCCATCAAGCGCTTCGAAACCGCCGGCATCAAGCCCAAAGGCTGCATCTTCAACGACGTGATGGTGCTGAATGTGGGCTATCGGTATTACCGGTATGCGTATCATTACGGGTATAAAAAATAGGCCTTAAAGGAAAATGCAAACCGAGGTGGCAATGAGATTATTTAGTCAATATTGACAAGTTTGTCTATTTGGCTAAGCTCGTGATCAGGGAGTAACCGTCATGACTTCTCCAACCACCGCCAAAACCCGACCACCCGCACCCCAGCGCCGGGGAGGCCGCCCCAAGGCTTTCGAGGGTGAAACGGTGAAGGTAGCTTTGTTCCTCCCTCCGGATCTGGCAGGAACCTTGAAAGCCTTTGCCGCAAAACACCGGCAAACCCCTTCGCTGGTCGTGGCCAAATGGATTCAAGGAGCCGAGGTCCGGGAAGCCATTGCACAAGGCCGGCAAGCTTTTGAGACAAGTGATGTCGTGACCCACCAGGAAGCCCTGCAGCGGCTATCCAAGTGGTGAAGCGGCTGCCGATCCGTTGGTCTCGGAAAGCCCTTGAGACTTTGGACGATGGGTTGGGGTATATCGCTCAGTTCAACCCTGATGCCGCCCACCAGCTCCGCCTAGCCATCCAGTCAGCCCTGGAGCATATCCGGGAGTTACCCAAGGCTGCCCGCATGGTTCCCGAAGAAGAAGATCCGAGTATCAGAGAGGTGCTCAGGGAGCCCTTCCGGATCATCTTTGAAATCCATCCAAAGGAACTGCGCGTTCTCGCGGTGCACAGAATGGAGCGTGCTCCCATGGAACCCATGGATCAGAAACCAGGCTGATCGGGGCGCTCGGATGAGGGCTTTGAAATCAAATTGACGATTCCCCTTCATGGCCTTCCACATCGATCTTCATCAGGGTCGGCACATCATCGCCCAGCAAATCGTTGGGTTAAACAAAGAAGGATAGGGGATTCAGAAGGCGCCTAAAAGTATCCACTGCTGATTCTGACCTTGCGTTGACACGCGCTCATGGCAGATCAGCAGGGTGGGCTGCTCACGCTTTCAATTGCAACGGCAGCACGCGCATGCGCGTGCGGTTCGGATCGATGGTAAGCAGAGCGCCTTCTTCCAGCTCAGTTGCCATTTGCCGCAGCGCAGCGATGACCTGCGCACCAATCGCCCCGGGGCTGACATCCTCGGCACGGATTTGGACGACGCTGGGCTTCTCTCCGTGAGTAGCCGCGAGAATCGCGCTGAAGTCCAGATCGTGAGTGAGCACCACGAAGTTGTTCGCCGCGGCAAAGGCCATGATCACCGAGTCCGGCGCATTGTTAGCTCCAAGTGTCGACCAGTGCACCGCTTCAATGCCCGCGTTGTCCAACAAGGTGACCCAGCGCGGCGATAGGTTCATGTCAATGATGAGCCTCATGCGGATGCCACGATCACCTCGCGTTCCTCGGCACGCCAGGCAGCATAGCGTAGCGCCTGCATGATGTCCTCGCGCTCAAGGTAGGGGTAGTCGGTAAGAATTTCGTCAAAGCTGTGCCCCACGCCGATTTGCCCCACGATCATGCCGACAGTGACCCGCATCCCACGAATGCATGCCTTGCCGCCCATCAAGTCCGGTTGCTGTGTAATGCGATCCAGTTGTCCCATGCCCTGCTCCTTATCAAACGCATAGCAAAGCTATTTAATTAAAGATGATCGCAACAGCTTGGGTTTCAAGAATTCTTTTGTCCCGCCCAACCCATGTCCTGGTCGGGAGACCCGCCCCTGAGGTCTTGTGCTCCTCTTCGGCTCAGATTGTCCCGTTGATCAACCGGTAGCGCTTCGCAGAGTCCACGCGGGCGCGGACCGTGGCTTCGTCCCGGATGAATACCGTGTTGCCATGGGATGGATCGAACGCGATGATGCGGCGCTCGAAGGGGTCGTAGCCAAAGGGCCGGAATCCGTGTTCCTTCATGATCTTCAGCAGCTCGTCGTCGGACACGCCGTAGCGCAAGCCGCTGCCATTGGTCTCCATGATCACCGCGAGCAGCCTTGGGTCTGAGAGCGTCCTCACAGCGCCGAGGAGCACAGAACGTTCGTGGCCTTCCACATCGATCTTGATCAGGGTCGGCGCGTCGTCGCCCAGCAAATCATCCAGCTTCACCACGGGGACCTCGATGAAAGGCCCGGCCTCGTGCTCGGTAAGCACATGGTTGACCGTGTCCAGCCCGGAGGTGAACCGCAGCGTGGATGCCTCGCTGGAAAGGCCCATCCGGCAGGCGCGAACGCGATCCTCCAGGCCATTGTTGGCGATGTTCCGCTCCAAGTGGATGAAGGTCTCGGGAATCGGTTCGATGGAGGTCACGCGCGCACCCACGCCGCCTGCGGCTAGGACCGCGTAGCTGCCGATGTTCGCGCCCACATCCACGAAATGATCCCCCGGCCTGAGCAGATGGAGCACGAAGCCCATCTCCTCGACTTCGTGCAGCCCGCAGTACCAGTTGCCCGTCGCGCCGGTCATGCCACGCAGCGCATACAGGCGCGTGCCTTCGACGAAAGGCAGGGAGATGGGCCCGGACTTAAACCGGGACAGCAACTGCCATTGAAGCACGCGGAGAATGGCAGCCATCCGTCCCCGCGCATTAAGCGGGTGCCGCCACACGAAGGATAGGAGGTTCAGAAGGCCCATCGGATTTCCCAGAGCTAATTCTGGCCTGGATCGACTTCATTTCCTCGCCAGGATATTGAACCCAAACAGATCAGCGGTGTTTAAAGAGAGGAACCGGAGCCTGTGGTTTTAGGGCCGTCGGCAGGCACGTCGCAGCAAGGGCCAAGGCTTCGTCTAGGCTACCGGCCGCCCTCGCGAGAGCACGGCGCCCGAAGCGGGCGAAACAAGACGTGCTAGCCCTTCTCACCTGCGCGGTGGGCTGCAAGCGCCGGATTCCGACCAACCGCCCAGAATGGTTGAACGCGGCTGCCGCGCGCGCAGGCGTCGAGGAATGCCTTCTCGTCGAGAACCCGTTTTACTCCCTTGCCGGGAAAGTAGCGGGAGGCAAGGAGATCGGTCAGGCCGCGGAGGGGCCTCGGCTCCCATAGTTCGAGGTCAGGGTAGATCTCACGGAGCCATTTGACGAGCCCCTCTATCGTGTCGGGCGTGGTAAGCAGCCCTGGATGGAGCTCCACGAACAGATTTGGCCGCAAGGAACGGAGGAGTGCCTCGGCGCCACGCAGTGCGTGGCCTTCGTAGCCCTCGATATCGATCTTCAGTAGGTCAAGCGGTGCCTCGATCACAGTGTCAAGGCGGCAGAGCGGAACTTCGATCGTGCCCTCTGCGGTAACCACGCCATTGAGACCCAGCGCGAGGCGAACTAGGCCGTCTTCGCTACCAACGGCGACAGGATGAATGCACACCTGGGCAAGCCCGTTTTCCTTGACATTGATTCTTAGCGTTCGAAGGTTGTCGGGTTCTGGCTCGAAGCAATCGATTCGTCCATCTGTTCCGGTGGCGCGGGCCAGGAGGAGAGCGTAGTACCCGAGATTCGCTCCGACGTCGACCGCGCGCATACCCTCCTGTGCTAAGCCCGCCAGTAGAAATCGTTCGGCGACCAGCCGCTCACCATCGAACCAAAGCAGGCGCTCCGTGCTCGAACGCCCAACGTCTACGAAGAGGCGATAACCTGCGAATCGAACGGGGAGCATTGTCCTTTCGAAGCCGGCGAACACTCGTTCCGCCAAGGGCAGGGTCCGCAGACGGACAACCTTAGCCCACGCTCGTGCGCAGTAGGCGATCCATGGCGCTCTCCGGGTCATCGGCGAAATCTCTTCATGAGACTGAGTATCGCGCACTCAAAACGTTCGGCAACAGCCTCCCACAAGAACGCTTCCAAAATAGCCAGTGCTTTCGAGGTCTTCCCACACCGCGGTGGCTAAGTAACGCAGGGCCTTAAGGCTGAGTGACTACCAGGTCTCTACAAGGTTGGTGGGTAGTAAAAATAAAGGGCCAAAACGCTGGAATGCGGTAAGACAAAGAGCACTGTTAAGGGTTCAAGTCACTGACGAGGAGGGCCTGAAGTGAGTGTGATTGGCAACGATAGAGGGCTTTCGAGCAGGATCTCACCATTCATTCTTGGGTCAGGTGCTCCGGGATCAAGACGGGTAGGAAAAATAACGGTGGGCTGGCCGTCGCTCGCATGCTCAGCGGGTTCAGCCACACGAAGGGTAGGGGGGGGGCAGAAGGCCCATCGGATTACCCAGCGCTATTCTGGCCTGGTTCGACTTCAATTCACCGCAAGGATATTGAACCCAAACAGATCAGCGGTGTTCAAGGAGCGGAGCCGGAGCGTGTGGTTTCCGAGCCGTCGCGATCATGGATTTCGCTAATGCCGGAACGCGTCCAACCCGGCGAAATTGGAAGTTCTCGAATCCAGCTTCCTGGAGCAGGCTTGCGAGGGTTCTCTCGGACCAGAACTTGATATGCCCGCCATCCCAGAGGGCTGTGAAGTGCGCGTCCATCTTCCCCGTGAGTGCCAGAGCGAGGTTTTTCCAATATCCGTGATACGGCGTGGAAATCAGCGCGAGGCCCCCGGGTTCAAGCAGATCGAACACCCCCCTTACGAACCTCCGCGGGTCATAGAGGTGCTCGACCACTTCCAGGCTGATGACCATGGGAAAGGTGCCAAAACGTGCAGCTAGGTCATCGTAGGCCGAAGCCTGTTCGAACAAGATTCTTGGGTGATGGGTCCTCGCTTGCTGGATCCCGCTGGCGCTTACGTCAATGGCCACCACCTCAAGGCCTCTCCCGTGCATCCAACCCGCCACGGCGCCGTTTCCGCACCCTATTTCAAAAACCCTGCGGGGTGAGGCCACCTTGAGTGCGCGATCCAAGGCTGGCAGAAGGTATTCATGGATATGCCCCAGTTCGCCGTGCCTGTAGGTGTATTCTTGGGCCTGGTTCATATCGTACGCTTTCCTTCATATACCTTAGCCATATAGACAAGGACCAGGGTTGGACGGACCAGTCCACCGATCGCTGAAGGGGCCAAGCTTGATGAATACGCCACAGGAATTCCAGAGAGATCCCACAACAGCCCACTCAAATCACAGCGCCTGCCGCCTTGAGCACGAGAGTGCCGGCCATCTGCAGATGCAATTCATAGAGCCGATCGGGATCATCTTCGCCGTAATACGCTGAGCGAATCCACCTGTTCCAGGAGTTCAAACCGTATGTCGTGGCGGATGCAGGATTCAAAATAGTGATAAGAGCAGAGATTCCGCACGCTGGGGTTGTGCGCTGGAACCCGGGTGTCATGCAAGGTTGCAATGCCCCCGGCAACAATTCGGCCAGCCCAGTCGCTCCAGTCCTGGGTGATGCCCCTGAGGGAGTGGTCACCATCCATGAACACCAAGTCGAACTCGCCCTCGATCTCGGTGCCCGCTTCGTGGCGATATCGCTCGCCGAATTGGATGCCCCCTTGCTCCGCTGTTGGCAGCCTGGCGTCGCGCGATCGGGCCTCCCCAGCAGACCCCCAACCTTCCCGTGAGGAATGGATCAATCGCGAACAGCGTTCCTTGCGGGGACATGTTGTCCGCGAGCAATCGCGTCGTAGCACCCTCGACGACGCCGATTTTCACGAGCCTTTTTTTGTTGCGTGAGAGTCGGGCGGGGCACCTACGTTCTGCTTCTGTGGACTGGGTCGAGGCGATGTCCAGGCCCTCGTGATAGCGGAGGAGGTGAATGAAAGCCTGTCCTGGTCTCATCATGGGACGTGTGGCCTCCGGCTCTGAATGAAGACATCGGCCCACTTCTCACGGTAGCGATGGGTTCCAAATCTGGCATCGGAATCAGCCAGTGCGGATTGATTCATCAAGGGCAGATTGGCCTCGGGGGATAGCATCCAAAGAATCGCCTCGATGAGGGCTTCAATGGATGACTCCCGGCAGACATAGCCATCCACCTTGTGCTGGATCATTTCGGGCAGGCCACCGCTGGGAAACACGACCGCAGGGACGCCATGGAACTTGGCTTCGAGGGCCACCAGACCCAAGGGTTCCTGCCAGATGGAGGGCACGACCTGGAAAAGACATTGTCGAAGTTCGGGCAATGGATCCCTTAAAAAACCATGGAAGACGATTCTACCCTCCAAGCCAAGAGCTTGGACCCGACCTTTCGCGGCAGCCAATTCCGGGCCGCTGCCGCACACGTCCAGGATGAGCTCTGGGTGGATGGCCTATACATGGAAGAAGGCTTCAAGCATTTCCAATATCCCTTTGTGCTTGGCGATCTGTCCCACGAAGGCGATCCGAAACTGGGGCTGCCTGGCAGGAGCGAAACCATCTTCAGGTTTCCAGATGGTTGGATAGATCAGCCTGCACTTGGCCGCCACGGACTCCCGAGTGGCCCGGGCAACAGCTTCCTTGATGAAACGGGAGATCGGCACGACCACGTCGGCCCGGCGCATTGCCCGGCGCCAGATGGGCAGGTTGAACCATGAATCGAGGGGTGGCAGATCACCGATCCGGTAGATGAGCGGTGTGGAATCGGTGGCCAGTGCGGGAGCGAGGAACGAGTATACCAATGGCGAACCAAGGTGGATATGGGTGGGCTTGAACGCATGGATGGCCTTCTTCAGGCGGCGGCTGCAGCGGATCACCTGGCCCGCCTTCTCGAAGAGACTGAGAGGATATTTTCTGATCCACTTCATGGACCACTGGTTGCCGAAAGGTAGTTCGAAGGTGTCGAATCCAAGCTCACGGATCAGGTCGCCCACCTGGCCGCCCCGTTCTTTGGCATTGATGCCGACCAGGACCTCTGCGCCCATGCTCCAGAGGGTCCGGATGACTTCAATGTTCGCCCTCTCGTGTCCAAAAAGCTCCAGGCCATTGATCGCGGCGATGACGCGGATTCCCTTCAGTCGATTTCCAGAATCCGCAGCCATGCCTTTCGTGAGAGTGATTGCTGTGTAAAGTGGACCAGATATTCCAGTGCGTTCACGTGGAGGTGGCAGGTCCTCGAGTTTCTGGCGTGGGGCCGATGGGAGAGTCGCATGTCCCCCGGAATAGACTTTCGCCCAGGCCCGATGGAAATTCTCGCTACCGAACCGGGCATGGAAATCCTGCCGGGCCGAGATCCCCATTCGTGGAAGGTTGGCGTCAGGTGACAACATGAAGAGGATGGCCTCTGCCAAAGCTGCAGTGGTAGGCTCTGGGCAGCGATAACCGTCCACCTTGTGCCGGATCATTTCGGGCAAACCACCGTTGGGAAACACGACTGCAGGGATGCCATTGGACTTGGCTTCCAGCACGACGAGACCCAAGGGTTCCTGCCAGATGGAGGGCACTATCTGGAAAAGGCAATTCCTCATGACGATGTCGGGATCGTCGAGGAAGCCATGGAAGACGACCCGGTCGTCGAGACCTAGTGCCTTGATCCGATGTTTCGATGCCTCCAATTCCGAGCCGCTGCCGCACACATCAAGCATGAGTTGAGGGTGGGTTTTCAAAACTTGGCTAAAAGCGTCAAGCAGCTCCTGGATCCCTTTTTGCTTTGTGATTTGGCCCACATAACCGATCCGGAATTGGGGCTTTCCTCTCTGGGAAGACGTGGAATGATCGGCCTGGAGGATGCTCGGATAGATTAGCCTGCTTTTTTGCGCCGCTTTCTTTCCCGCGGTCTGGGCGACCCGGTCTTGGATGAAGCGGGAGACTGGCACGATGAGGTCGGCGCGTCGCATCGCGCTACGCCAAATGGGCAGGTTGAACCATGAATCCGTGGGCGGCAGATCGCCGATCCGGTAGATGAGCGGGATGCGGGTCGAACGGAGCGTCGGCGCCACGAACGAATAGACCAGCGGTGAGCCGATATGGATGTGGGTGGGGTCGAACTCGCGGATGGCCTTCCTCATGATCCGGCTGCACCGGATGACCTGCATGCCTTTCTTAAAAATGCTCAAGGGGTATCGCCGGAGCCACAGCCAGGACCACTGGTTGCCGAAGGGCAGCTCAAAGACCTGGAAATCCAGGGCGCGCAACCGTCCACCCACCTGGCCGCCATGTTCTTTCGAATTGATGCCCACGAGCACTTCCGCGCCCAGGTCGCGGAGGGTTTGGAAGACGGCGATGTTCTCCCTTTCCTGCCCGAAGAGATCCAAGCCATTGATCGCCGCCAGTACCCGGCGTCCGGATAGAGGTTGGTCGGATGGGGTCTTGGGTTCAGGTGAGTCCAATGATTCCTGCCTTGGGTCATGCCATCATACGAGGTGAGAACGATTGTCCCTTCCCCGGGGTTTGAGCAGGTCTGAAAATAAGAAAACCCATGAACAAATTTTACGGGAGACAAGCCTTATGACCAGTGTTGCAGTGGTGGGTCTGGGTTATGTGGGTCTCCCGCTGGTGCTGGAATTCGGCCGGCACTTTACGACCATTGGCTTCGACCACCTGTCCCACAAAGTCGCCAGTTGCCAAGAGGGCCGGGATCCCTCCGGTGAATTGCCGGTGGAATCCTTCCGAAAAGCGCACTTGGCCACCTTCACGGATGACCCCTCCGCGCTCGCGGGGGCGGACATCATCATCATCGCCGTGCCCACGCCCGTGGATGCGGCCCGCAGGCCGGACCTGGGCCAGCTTCTCAACGCTTCCGAGACCGTGGGCCGCCACCTGCGGCGGGGCGCCGTCGTGGTTTACGAATCCACGGTCTTTCCGGGTTGCACCGAGGATGAATGCATCCCCGTGCTGGAAAGGGCGTCTGGACTGCGCTGGAAGGCGGATTTCCATGTGGGGTATTCACCGGAGCGAATCAACCCCGGAGATCTGGAGCACTCCCTGTCACGCGTCATCAAGGTGGTCGCCGGGGATACGCCGGAGACCCTGGAACGTCTGGCCCGCCTGTACGGCACCATCGTGGAGGCCGGCATCCACCCCTGTGGCAGCATCAAGGTCGCCGAGGCCAGCAAGGTCATCGAAAACACCCAGCGGGACCTGAATATCGCCCTGATGAACGAACTGGCGATGATCTTCCACCTGGCGGGCATCGATACCCTTGACGTGTTGAAAGCCTCGGGCACCAAATGGAATTTCCTGAATTTCCGTCCAGGCCTGGTGGGGGGCCATTGCATCGGCGTGGATCCCTATTACCTGACCCATAAGGCCATCCTGCTGGGCTATGAGCCCCAGGTGATCCTGGCGGGCCGCCGCATCAATGACCACATGGGCAAGTACATCGCCGAGCAGACCATCAAGCAGATCATCCACGCGGGCTCCAGCGTGAAGGGAGCCCAGGTGATCGTGCTGGGGCTCGCCTTCAAGGAGAACTGTCCGGACCTCCGCAATTCCAAGGTCGCGGACATGGTGCGGGAGCTGAAGGAATATGGGTGCGGGGTGAGCGTGCATGACCCCCTGGTCAGCCCCGGCGAGGCCCAGCAGCACTACGGCATCACCCTGTTGCCATGGGAAGCCCTGCCGATCCAAGCGGACGCCCTGATCGCCGCGGTTCCGCACCAGGTCTTCCTGTCCCGGCCCTGTCAAGCCATCACCAGCTTGCTGAAGCCCGGCGGGGTGTTCATGGATGTCAAATCCGCCTTCGATTCCGAAACCACAGGTGCTAGGGGAATCTCGCATTGGCGATTATGATCTCCGGTCGATACTCCAACCGCGGTCCGTTCGGAATCAAGTGCGTCAGGCCACTGCGCTGATTCGCGGCTTGCTGGGGAGGGAGAGCCGCTGCAGCAACTCCTCCGCAAAATATTTCTGCACGAGATAAAGCACGAGGAGGCCCATCACCATGCCTCCCAGCATCTTGAGATTGGAAGATTCCAGATAGGTTGCATTCAGGTAGATAAGGACAGCGGCATTGCCGTAGCCGAAGAGTGGACAGGGTGTTGAAAGGACCAGCCTCCGGTAGGACCAGCCCAGGAAGTAGCCCCACAAAAACAGCGGCAGGAACATCAGGAAGGGACCGAAATCGATGTAGCTTTCGGCAATGTAGCCCAGGCTGATGGAGGTGCCTTCCTGGACGCCCGCCACCCATCCGCCGGTGTAGTGGGACGTCCGCTCGGAATCGTTGATGGCGCGCTTCTCGGGATTCAGGAACCTGGGTACCAGGACATTCTCGATGGCTTCCCACCAGAGCTTACCTCCTTCATGGGGTATGTGGCTGGGGACGACCTCAATGCTTTCACCGAAGTATTTCACGTAGGTCAGGCGTTCGCTCAGAGCCTCCAGGGATTCGGCTAGCTTCTGGGGGGTGAGCTCGCCCACGAGTTCCCTCAGCTTGTCGAAGCGCTGGCCTATTGGAACCAATACCACCTGGTCCCCGGAGCCCATATTCAGGAAAAGCCGATAGTCCTTCTTGATTCCCACCCAGACCACGGCCAGCAGAAGCATGGCAACGGAGATGGCCAAGGCCGTCCGAATACGCACGCCTCGCATGGCCCCGGGGGCGGCGAGGGCGGCGAGGATGACGATGAACAGGATGTTCTTGAAGCCGCTGAAGTAGCCGAGGAAACCGATCATGAGCTCGATGGCGATGATGGTGGCGAGCTGGCCGTGGCCTTGGCGCTGGGAGAGGACCGTGTAGGTGAACAAGTACACGACCACCCAATGCAGGTTGGAGAGCGCCAGGATGGGTTGGCTGAGCCCCGGGATGATGTACGCGATGGAATCGATGCGGTTGGCCAGGAGAATCGCCAGCAGACTTCCGAAGAACAAACGTTGCACCGAGAGGTGGGCCGATTGGGTCGCCACCGCGGGCTGGGTGCTTGGAGCCATGTTTTTTTTCGCGCCGACCTTCATCCCCACCGCCACCGCCAGGACCCCCAGGAGGGTCAGCCAGGCAGCCTCCGTCACCGTTTGGCTCCCAACCATCTCATTCAGCGTCTGTCCGCGCAGGTTCGCGTCCAGGGTCAGGATGCAGGCTTGAACCCAATGGTAGGCCATGGCCAGGAGCAGAATCGGAGGCTCTCCCGGGCGCCAGAGGAGTTTGAGGATCAGGGCCAGGACCAGCAGGGAGGCCATGGAAAGCAGGAGATTGGCACTGGCCAGGCTCAAGACACCGAAAATCAGGAAGGGTAGGAAGGGGATTTGGAACCCTTGAGGACGTGTGTCATGGTGTGAACCTGGCATGGAAATCCTTGGTCAATCCTGTCCTGGGGAGCTTGAATTAAGCACCGCCTTCGCCAGGGTAGCTCGAAGACCAGAGGTTGCGGCCTCCAAGGAATAATTGTCGATCCTGAGTCGGGCCTTGCGGCCCATGGACACCAGGCCTTCCCGCCCAAGGGTGAGGGCTTGGGTCAGCGTTGCGGCGAGGGCAGCGATATTCCCTTCCGGGAAAACCCAGCCCGTTTCCTCAGACACAACGAGATCGGGGCCGCATCCCACATGGCTACTCACGATCACAGGCCG
>JANXQX010000168.1 GCA_025353305.1 Holophagaceae bacterium | reverse complement strand
TTGAGATCAGGGCGACCTATGGCCAGAACTGCTGCATTACTCGGTGGCGGAAGCCGGATCTCGGATTACATCACACTTGGCGCTGTCGCCCGGATGTTCCCGGCGAGCCGGGTTGAAGCCTCTCTGAAGGCCACAGGCAAGGCCAGTCAGCGCCAACGGGATCTACCGGCCCATGTGGTGGTCTACTACGTCATCGCCCTGGCCTTGTTCAGCCAGGTTTCCTGCCGAGAAGTCCTCCGCTGCCTCCTTGAGGGTGTCCGCTGGCTTAGCGGGGCGGCCACGGACATCAAGGTGACAGGGAAATCAGGCATATCCCAGGCCCGCACACGCCTTGGCTGGGAGCCGATTCGCAAACTTCACGACGAACTTGTCCATCCCATCGCAACGGAAGACACCCAGGGTGCCTGGTTTCGTGACTGGCGAATGGTCAGCATTGATGGGAGCACGCTGGACATTCCCGACGATCCTGCGAATGAACTTGAATTCGGGAGACCATCGGCCTCCCGTGGCGAGAGCGCCTTCCCACAAATTCGCTTTGTATCTCTCGTTGAGAATGGCACCCACGTTTTGTTTGGCACCCGCATGGGACCCTGCACGACTAGCGAGAAGGCGTTGGCCAATGAGGTGATTGAGTCCTTGACCCCGGGGATGCTTTGCCTCGCTGACCGTGGGTTCTACGGGTTTGATTTCTGGGAAAAGGCCAGGGCGACCGGGGCTGAGTTGGTCTGGCGTGTCAATTCCAACCTGGGACTTCCCCGCGAGGTGGAACTGGAGGATGGCTCTTTCCTTTCCACGGTTTGGGACACCAAGGACCGTTGGCGCAAGCAATCAAAGGGAGTCCAGGTGCGGGTGGTGGAATACACCCTGGATGGCGTCCGAGATGGCCGACTTCCTGCGCCTCCCGAAGGTAAAGAGGGCTATCGCCTTATCACCACGATCCTGAACCCCACGCTGGGACCAGCCGAAGACCTGGCCGCCCTATACCCAGAGCGATGGGAAATCGAGACCGCCTTTGATGAACTCAAAACCCACTTGCACGGCCGGCAAATGCTCCTTCGAAGTAAAACCCCTGACCTCATTCGCCAGGAGTTCTACGGTCTCATGATGGCCCACTTCTCCGTGAGGGGCCTGATGCATGAAGCCGCCATGAAGGGCAGGGTGGACCCGGATAGCCTATCTTTCATCCACGCCGTCCGCGTCATTCGCCGCACCCTGCCGCACATTGCGGCTCTCCCCCCCTCTGGGCATGGCCGCAGCCCACGAAAGCGTACTGCGGGAACTGCTGAATGACCGCGTCAGTTCCAGCCGATCCCGAAGCAACCCCCGTGGGGTTAAACGCAAAATGAGTAATTGGAATCTGCGGAACCGGAGTTTGGTTTGCAATGCCCGGTCCGAGCCGGTAATTCACATTGTTGGTGTTAAGTGAACGGTATTGAACTTAAACCTTCACCCGCTGCAGTCCGTAGTCCCCGGCCCGAAGTTCGATAGTTCACCAGCGAGATTGTCCTTGTGGTGATTGGCTTTCGTGGCGAATCGGGTGTCATGGTTCTGACTACACGATGTGGGAAAGGCCAAGGAGATCGAAGGCTTTCTGCTGGAGAGGGCTCGGAGTGGAGTAGAGGGTGACGGGGGTCGTGGCGCCCGCAAAGAGAACCTGGTTGCGCGTCAACCCACCCAGATCGGCCATGAGATCGCCGAAGGCCATCACGGGATGCCCCTCGGGTGTGCGCTTCGTGCGACGCTTGCCATTGGCGACGCCCTGGGGTTCACCGTCGAACAGCAATGGCTCCCAGGCTTTCCGTAGATGCCATTCCACGTAGTAGGCCAGCATGCAAAGGAACACATGGCTGCGCACACGATCCTCCAGCCGATGATGGATGGGGCGGATTTGACCTGAGATCCCTGCCGACGCATGCGTTGGCAGGGGAAGGTCCATGCCTTTCAGGCTGCGGAAGGCCCACTCCACATGGGATAGGCTGTGATACGTGGTCTTGGCATCCTCAGCCTTCAGGCACTCGGAGGGAACCTTGGTGCGGAGCACATAGATGCCGTCCGCCGCTGCCTCATACCTAATCAGGTCCGCGTTCCGCCGCCAGATGAAGCCGTCCTCTGCGATCTCTGCCTTGTAATACTTGGCCATTTTGTAGGTGGAAAGAGCCTTTCCCACTTCCATCCCGATGGTGCCTTTGCCGCGCAGGGGCTTTTTCGTGCGGATGCAGGCGCGATGGACTTCGCGCAGCTTCGCGTCGGTCATCTCCAGCAGCTCTCCGCGCTGCCGCTCCCGCTCCTCCTTCGTGAAGGGGTTGAAGCAGGCCACAAGGCGCTCGCCGGGGAAGTCTGGGTGCTGAATCTCCGCCAGATTTCGCTCGTCAAAAAGGCTCGGCGTGATCATCTTGGCCGCGCAGAGCTTCTCGATGGCGGGACCCCGCAAGGCCGTGAGGTAGTCCAGCCCCGCAGGTTCCACGTCCTTTTTGATCCGCGCTTCGGTGATCATGCCGCGATCTCCCACCAGCACGATGTGGTCGAGACCCCAGCGTTCTTTGAGCTTATGAACTTGACTGGCCACAGTCGTGGGATCACCTGTGTTGCCCTGGAATACCTCGATGGCAATGGGGCAGCCTTCGGCGTTGCACAGGAGCCCATAGACAATCTGCCGTAAGATCCCGGGGGACGCATGCGTTCCCCGGGGCAGGAGATCAGGCCGATGCTCCCGCGAGTAGCCGCGCTGCGCGAGAGGGCAGGTCTTGCCGTGGAAGTAGCTGCCGCTCACGTCATAGAGCACTAGGCAATTGCCGGTGAGATGGCGCTTGGCCAACGCGTCTTCGATCTTGCCCTGGCGCTCGAACAGCCAGTCCATGGCCTGGTAGAACTCGCCCTCGGTCACTCCTTCCAAGCCCAGCACCTGCGCCAGAGAGGACAGGCGCGTCTCCGCCTGGCAGTGCCGCGAAAGGGACAGCTTGCTGCCCGGATGGATCACGCGACCCGCCACCAACGCGAACGCCACGGATTTCTCGCGGCTGGGACGGGTCGCCATGAGGTGGTCCAGCCCGAGCTTTCTCATGATCCCCACCCCTGCGGCCACGTGCCCGTGAGGTCGAGCCTCCAGGCTCTCAAAGGGGTGGCCCACGGGGCCGACCGCTTGGCCTTTGAGTCCTAGGCGAATCGCATCAATCACGGTGTCTGGCAGCATGGATAGATTCGCCACCGTGACGTTGCGTACCTTGCCATCCTCGCGGAAGGAGTGGCGCAGCAAGTGGGAGTGGTAGATCTTGTCACCCACCCTGCGAGTGGTGGTGGCGACATGAACTGAAAGTTGGTTGGTGTTCATGCCACCAATATAGGCCATAGATAAGTTCTTGCAAGATATATTAGTGTCTACATTTTGCACACATTGAAATGACCTATCCCGCACTACGACTGCCGCTATGGGCCTATTCCACTATCGAACTTCGG